>CAYWAU010000072.1:3325-9282 GCA_964456395.1 uncultured Dehalococcoidaceae bacterium | reverse complement strand
CAAGGAATACGGCGTCTACAAATAAACAACAAAAGGTTTAGTATTATACAGGTGAATAGCAGGCCACGCATGGGGTCATGATGATGGTATGCCCCTGATGCGGGTATGGTCTGTTAATGGTCTCTTTTGCCAAGTGAATTCCCCTTGCCAAGTTCCCTCAGTATCTGATTGTACTCTTTGCGTCAATCGTCAGCGTAATCGGGACACATGCATTGCCACCTGTCACAGAGTACTGCCTACTAATCACCTTATTTATGGTATAATCAGGTGTTAGAAGAGGGGATAGGAGAATACCAACAACCTCTCTGGTGTCTCACCGCTTTAGCCGGGTCTGTCTAGCTTTCTTTTCAATAATAAAGAGACTGTTTTGATTAAGAGGAGAAGTTACAACAGGGTATTCTTTGGCTGGTGGACAGTCATAGTCACCGGCCTTCTTTCCGGTCTGGGACATGGGTTCTACGGATACGGAATCTCAGCGCTTTTCAAACCCATCGCCTCCGAACTGAATTTCAGTCGGGCAACTACATCGATTGCCACCGGAATCAGCAGGCTGGAGGGCGGGCTTGAAGCCCCGCTTACGGGCTGGCTTATTGATAAATTCGGACCAACGTGGGTAATATTTGTCGGCATCTGCATTGCCGCTACCGGCCTGCTGTTAATGAACTTTGTAGACTCATTCTGGACGTACCTGGTAGTCTGGGGAGTCTTAATAGGAACCGGGATTAACCTGGCCCTGACCATTTCTGTAGACAAGACGATAGCCAACTGGTTCATAAGCAAAAGAGGGCTGGCCCAGGGCATCAAATTTACCATTATCAGTATTGTTACTATCATCGTCCTGCCGCTTGTCACCTGGCAGGTAGCTGAACAAAGCTGGCGGATAACCTGTTTGACATGGGGAGGGATAATGTTCGTCAGCGCGCCTTTCGCATTGATGTTTGTCAAACAGAAGCGACCAGAATACTATGGACTGCTCCCTGACGGGGCTAAAATCGAACCAGGCTCGGAAGCTGACACAGATGGCATAATAGACAGGGGTATTGAGTATGCCTCAGACTTTCAAGAAGTTGAATTCACCCTAAGGCAGGCGCTCAGAACCCCGGCCTACTGGCTGCTGGCCGTATCTTTAATCTGCCAGTCGATAATCTTCGGAGGTTTTACTATCCACTGCATTCCCTTTTTAACCGACATCGGGATTAACGCAACCGCAGCCGGAGGCATGATGGGACTGATGGTCTTCTTCACCATACCGTCCAGGTTCTTCAGCGGGTTTATTGCCGACCGGGTCAGGAAAAACCGCCTGCATTGGTTGCTGGCAGGTTCCTTCCTTTTACAGGCTGTCGGTATTGGCGCCTTTTTATTAAACCAGTCCATACCTATGGTATATGTGATGCTCATTTTTTTGGGTTTTGGCAGTGGGGCAGTTTCTCCCCTGTACCTTTTTATGCTGGGGCGCTACTTCGGGCGTAAAGCCTACGGTTCCATCTTCGGCATTCTGGGATTTATCCGAGCACCATTTCAACTACTGGCTCCTATCTATGCCGGGTGGGTATATGATACTACCGGCAGCTATATGACTGCCTTCCTGGTGTTTACGATAGCAGCCGCCCTGGCCACAGTTACTTTGTGTCTACTTCGGATACCCAAAGCGCCGGCTCACATTGGCGATATCCGTCAATTCCTGTGATATGAAACAAATACCGTGTTAAAAAATCTTGACATTTGGCGAAATAAGTGGTAGAAATAGGACAAATAGGAAAACATACGGGAAATAAAAATACTTCTGGCATAACTGTTCCGATTTGCGGGGGTGATGGGGATGAGGGACGCGGACAAAACAAAAAAACAGCTTATGAGGGAGCTTGAGGAAGCGCGCCGGCGGCTGGCTGAACCGGAAGCCTCGGAAGGCGAGCACAAGCGGGCTGAGGCGGCACTGCGGGAATCAGAGGAAAAGTACAGAACGCTGGTTGAAGATGCTCTCATTGGCATAATGAATGTGGATCTCACCGGCAAAATCACCTATGTTAATAAAACTATCCTGGAGGCTACCGGTTATTCATGGGAGGAGATGGTTGGCAAGAATGCGTTCAGGCTTGGTCTAATTTCCGATGAAACGATAAAAGTCTTGAGAGAGCGCATGAAGAAAAAGCTGATGGGACAAACCACCGGAATTTTGGAGATACAGTACAAGCGCAAGGACGGGGAATGGATATGGCTGCAAATAAGAGGAATGGTGCTCCGAAAACATAATATGCCGGTCGGCATCCAGATAATTGGAGATGACATCACCGAGCGCAGGCGGGCGGAGGAAGAGTTACGGGAGAGCCAGGAATTCAGTACCAGCCTGCTGGAAAGTTCTCCAACCCCAATAGTCGTTATAAACCCGGATACCTCAGTAAAATACATAAATCCGGCGCTGGAAAAGCTAACCGGTTTTTCCCCCGCAGATGTTATTGGCAAGAAAGCACCATACCTCTGGTGGACGCCAGAAACCCTAAAGAAAACGACCAGAGACTTGAAAGAAGCTATGCACAAAGGGACAGAGAGACTTGAGGAGCTGTTTCAAAAGAAAAATGGGGAGCTATTCTGGGTTGAGATAACCTCTACACCAGTAACAAGCGACGGTCAGTCCAAGTATTTCCTGGCAAACTGGGTTGACGTTACCGAGCGCAAGCAGGCGGAGGCGGCATTAAGGGAAAATGAAGAAAAAGTTACTGTCATGTTGCAGTCTATCGGGGATCACATGAGCATGTTGGATAAAGACTTAAATATCCTTTGGGCTAATGAAACCGCCAAGAGAATCTTTGGTAATGATATCATCGGCAAAAAATGCTATGAAGTATATCACAGAAGAAAAGAACCTTGTGAACCATATCCCTGCCTTACGCTTAAAGCATTTCAGGATGGGAAGACTCATCAACATGACACTCAAGTGATAAGCAAAGATGGGGAAATAATATATTTCCATTGTACCGCTAACGTAGCGTTAAGGGATGAAAAGGGAGAACCCCTAGGAGTGATAGAAATTTCCAGGGACATCACCGAGCGCAGGAGGGCGGAGGAGCAGGCGCGTGAGGCGGAGACCCTGAGGGAGCTTGACAGACTGCGAAACGAACTGCTGGCTAACATCTCCCACGAACTGCGCACCCCCCTGGCCAGCATCAAGGGCTTCGCCACCATGCTTCTGGACTATGACCGAAAACTGAAGCGTGACGAGAAACGAGATTACCTGGAGACCATTGACAAGAACACCGACCGGCTGGCAGAGCTCATTGAGCAGTTGCTGGAGATGTCCCGACTGGTTGCCGGCATGCTGACTATCAACAGGGTACGCACCGGCATTAATAAGCTGTGCTGGGAGGCGATAGCCGAGGCTCAGGTAAGGTCAAACACCCACCGGTTTGCACTGGACCTGCCGAGGAAATCACCCAGGGTAAACATTGACGCCAGGCGCATCCGGCAGGTTCTGGATAACCTTATCAGCAATGCGGTAAAGTATTCCCAGGCGGGCACGGAAGTGGCATTAGCCGCCCGGCGGGTTGGGCGCGAGCTACTGGTTACCGTCACCGACCGGGGTACAGGCATCCCTGTAAAGGACCAATCACGGGTTTTTGAACGGATGTTCCGTTCCGGGCAAAGCCTGATTTCGGGAGAGGGAGGCGTCGGGCTGGGGCTGTCCATCTGCAAAGGACTGGTGGAGGCGCACGGCGGCAGAATCTGGATAGAAAGCGAAGAAGGCAAAGGGACCAGATGCTTCTTCACCCTGCCATTAAATAACGGGCCAGGTGATAGCCATGGCAAAAAAGCGCAAGGATAAGACGGTTCTCATTATAGAGGATGATGCCGACATCCGGACCTTCGCCAGCCGGACGCTGGAACTGGAGGGCTACCAAGTTCTGCAGGCTGAAACCGGTAGCGAAGGCTTGAGGCTGGCGAAGGAAAATAAGGTCAATCTGGCGCTACTGGACCTGAGACTGCCGGATAATAATGGCTGGGCAATACTGGAACAGATAAAGAGTGACCCGGAACTCTCAGCAGTCCAGGTCATTGTGTTTACCGCCTCGTACGGGATACCGCAACATGACAAGGCATTTGCCATGGGTGCCGCCGATTACCTGGTCAAGCCCCTGAGTGCGATGAGCCTGAAGAAAGCCGTCGCCCGCGCCCTGCGACGGAAGCGATAACCACCTTTAAGTTAAAATTTCCCCTTAAGTATTTTATAGGTTTCCGCCAGCGCCTGCGGTACCACCCTGACATCAGCCATTACGGTCGTATAATTGGTATCCCCCTGCCAGCGAGGCACGATATGGCTGTGGAAATGGTCATCTATGCCAGCCCCGGCCACTTTCCCGATATTAGCCCCGATGTTGAAGCCGCCGGGATTAAACGCTTCTTTCAGTGCCTTGATACTCCGGCTCAGCAGTTCAAAATGCTCATTCCGTTCCTCTTCAGTAAGCTCTTCCAGGTTACCTATATGACGGTAAGGAGCTACCAGCAGGTGTCCCGGGTTGTAAGGATAGCTATTTAAAATTATATAGTTTTTATCTCCCCGGTAGAGTATATAATTCTGCGCATCTTTATCTTCCTTAGGCTTCTCACACAGAATACAACCATCCGCTTTCTCCATGAGGATATATTCAATACGCCACGGTGCCCAGACATGCTCCATTTCACTCTCCTTACCAGTCGGTTATATTTTAATCGGCAGGCAATATAACCGTCAATGAGACATAATGACTGACAGGTCTTATATTACACCTTTCTCAATAAGTTCCGCCACATCTTCTTCACTCATGCCCAGCAGTTCCCGGTAAACATAGTCATTGTCCTGACCGGGAGTCGGCGCTGCCCCGCGGTACCTCGCTGGCGCATGAGACAGCTTGATTGGCGTGCTATCGGCCAGGGTTTTACCCGCTTCGGGGTAATCAATCTCCACAAAGAAGTCCCGCGCCCTTAGCTGAGGGTCAGCAACAAGGTCGCTGGCATCCTGGACCACCCCGGCCGCCACCCCGTTCCCCTGGAGTATCGACATCACCTCCTCGGCGGTACGCTCTTTCGCCCACCCCGCCACCAGCCTGTCCAGCTCTTTATTATTTCGCATACGGCTGGACAACGTGGCAAACCTGTCATCCTCAGCCCATGACGGGTTGCTCAGAGCCCGCTTGAATCCCTGCCATTCCTCATCACTGAATACGGCTATGGCACACCAGCGGTCATTACCCTTGCAGCGATAGACATTATGAGGCGCCGCCTCATTGCTACCAGCCGTGTTGTCCATGACGGCACCACCCAGCAGGCTGGCCATTGCCTCGACCTGTGAGACATCAATATATTGCCCTTCACCGGTCCTCTGCCGGTGTTCCAGCGCTCCGAGCAGAGCCAGAGACGCGTATAAACCAGCAACATGATCGGCATAAGAGAAACCGTGTCCCACCGGCGGTTTGCCGGGGAAGGAAGTAAGATAGGTCATACCGGAGAAAGCCTGAACGGTGGGACCAAAGCCAACATAGTCCCGCCACGGTCCTGTCTGTCCCATTACCGACAGGCTCAGCATGATTATATCAGGCTTCAACTGCCTCAGGCTATTATAATCCAGACCCCAGTTAGCCATAACACGCGGCGTAAAATTCTCCACCACGGCATCACTTATGCCCACCAGCTTCTTCGCCAGAGCCACCCCCCGCGGCCTGTCCAGATTCAGGGTAATGCCCATCTTGTTGCGGTTCCAGGTATTATAGTAGCCGCGGGCAAAGGCGTCATCAGCCTCGGATGATAGAAGGGGCTGGACCTTAATCACCTCCGCCCCGAAATCAGCCAGCAGGCGGGTGGCATAGGGTCCCGCCAGCACCCAGCTAAAGTCTAGGATGCGGATATTGTGTAAGATGGGTTGGTTGGTCATGCTAATTCCTAAGACCATCGTGTTTTAGGGACTTCCCATGGAAACGCTGGTGCTGAAC
>CAYWAU010000072.1:0-3315 GCA_964456395.1 uncultured Dehalococcoidaceae bacterium | reverse complement strand
ATAAACTCCTTATGTGAGTAGAATTTCTTTGACTCTTCCACATCAATTAGTATTAACAAGAGTGGCCAACGAGCGTCCTCCCACTCATCCAATACACGTTTGTAAACTTTATCAATATTGTAAGTATGTGTATAGGTTATAAAAACCGCATATTGAAGCACCCTTTCACTATTCTTATCACAAGTCCATAACTTATGTTTCTTCAGCTTATTGATTTCATTGCCCCATACACCCTCCCATTCCCATTCCAAAGCAATTACATCCTGTTCCGTATTCCTCATCACCGCATCTTTTCTCTTACCAGATTCATATCTCGCCATAAAACCCATGAGGTCAGCTACATTACGAACAACTATCCCTGTATGGATAGTCCAATCAGAACGTCGCGCACCTATTGACTTCTGATTCATCGGAAAATCACGATACCAGCAATACTGAAATAGCGTTGCGAAATCCTCTATAGAAGCCCAAGCATCCTTCTCCATAGTTAACCTCCAGACTTATCTATTCCCACCCTGCCGCCCTCGCGGCATCCGTGTTTAATTTACTTCTTTATCCCCACCCCACAGAGACAGGAGAGGCAAAGCCTTTCTTATTTTACCTCCACCCCCAAACGGGGAGTAGTCAGCGGAGAGGGGCGCCAGCCCCTCTTTTTTCTTTCCCCCTTCTCCTCCCAGGGGAAGGGGGATAAAGGGGGATAGGGTCACTCCCCAAAGCACACAGGGGGTGAGGTAGATACCAAAAAAGCCCAAATTTGGCTTTATGCCTGAATATGTGCTATAATTAGTCCTGAACTGCCCAATCTATATAAAAAGGACAGCACCATGGCTGATAAACCCGTTAAAGACCTCCAGACTTTCATTGAAAACGTAAACAAAAAAGACAAAGTTCGCGGTAAAAAAATCCGCTTTGCCTTCACCAAGCGCAAGAGAAAAAACTAAGCATAAGCAGCCTCATTTTAGTTTACTCACCCCCACCGAGAACGGTTCCTGGCAGGAAAAATCAGGCAGGTAGCTTTCGGCAGAATCCATCTCCTGAATCCAGCCGCTGACTATGCCCAGTCTATCAATCAGCTCGGCAACCTCTGCATACTCCACAGGTAATATCTTTCTTGCCAGCAGCGGCAGCCGGTCAGCCCGGTTTGCCGGGAAGTACTGGGACATGATGCTGACCGAGACCTCAGGCGAAATCTGGCCAACCAGCCAGCCCAGCGAGTCCTCACTGCCGGCCAGTCCGCCGGGGAGTATCAGGTGGCGCACTATCAGTCCCTTTTGAGCGATACCGTCAATATCCACCTCCAGGTTGCCGACCTGCCGGTACATCTCTTTGATTGCGGCACGCGACCTCTCCACATAGTCCGAAACCCGCGAGAGCTTCCTGCCCCATTTATTGGAGGCGTATCTCAAATCCGCCAGGTAAACGCTTATTATACCGTCAAGCTCCCGCAGGGTCTCTACGGAATCGTAGCTGCTGGTGTTGTAGACCAGCGGCAGCCGGAGTCCCCTGGGCACTGCCTCCAGCACCGCCTGTACCATCTGGGGCACAAAGTGCGAGGGCGAAACAAAGTTGATATTGTGGCACCCGAGTTCATCCTGAAGGTAAAGCAGGCGCTCCGCCAGAACATGAGAGTCAATCTCATGGCGCCGCTGGACTTTATGGTTCTGGCTAATCTGGTGGTTCTGGCAGTAGACACAGCGCATATTGCAGTTACCGAAGAACACCGTCCCCGACCCCCTGCTTCCCGAGAGGACCGGTTCCTCGCCATGGTGGGCACAGACCGACGCGACTATCGGCCGGTAAGCCGAGTGGCAGAAACCAGTTTCATCCTTAAGGCGATTGACGCCACATTCCCTCGGGCATATGTCACACGAAGCCAGCCGCGCCTCTAGCGCTCTGGCGCGACGTTCCAGCTCACCCGACCGGTACAGAGAAATATATCCCGGCTCTACTGTTCCCATGATGTTTTACGCTTAACCTCCAGCTTTAACCGGTTAATTCCCACTATTTCTACTTCCTCACCGGCTTCCATATCCCCGTCAAGGCATTCCGCCTTCCAGTATTCGCCGCTGACTCTGACAACCAGACCCGGCGTCTCCGATTCAACCACCTCACCAGCAAGGCCTATCATCCCCTCAGCGCCTGTTATCTTCTTCCGTCGCAGGCTGGGGAGCACCGCCCATGTCCTTACGAAGATAAAAGCTCCGAGCGCCAGCCCGATAAGAATCCAAACCCACAAGGGCAGCATTATATGGAAATACCACAGCACCCCAATGACCACCGCCAGAATGATAATATCATCTATCAGCGACACCAGTATAATGAGCCATGCCCTGCCTGTTGACATCTCACCTTTTTTAATCATTTTCTGCCAACTTTATGTCAACTTATCCTGATTTTCAAATGACGCCCTCTTTCACCAGGGCTTCTATCTCCGGCTCGGATAACCCCATCTCCCGATGGTAAATAGCCAGATTGTGCTCACCCAGCTTCGGCACCCTGCCTCCCGACTGCCATGGAGAACGACTCAGTTGACACGGTGCCCCCGGGGACTTATATTTCTTACCTGTCTCCGGGCATTCCACTTCAGCAAAATAATTTCGCTCGGCTAGCTGAGGATTCTGTACCAGACTGGCTATGGAGGCTACCTCAGCCCACGGAAAATGCATCAGCTGCCCTTTCTCCACCAGTTCGGCTACGCTATGGCTTGACGTCCACCTTTCCAGTACACCTATGATATGGTCAAGATTCTCAAGTCGCACTTCTCTATCACGCCATTTCTCATCCGATAAATCCTCAGCCATACCCTCGGATTCAAGCCACTCCACCAGCGTTTCCCACTGCTGAAATAGAGAAAGCAGGATGTAGCCGTCCCGGCAGGGAAAGATACGGAAGGCATTATTCCATGGCAGGCTGCCCCGCCTCTTCGCCACCACCCCTTCATAGAAATAGCGCACCAGGACATGGTCAAGGGTGGCGGCTACACACTCCATCACGGAGATATCAATATACTGTCCTCTGCCGGTGGCATGCCGATGCCACAGTGCCAGCAGAATACCGTTAGCGGTAAACAGTGAAGCTGAATAATAAGCCTGATTGCCGAAAAGTTTTAGCGGCGACTCCGGCTCACCGCAGACAGACAGCCACCCCCCCAGCGCCGCCGCCACCAGGTCGGACGACTTATAATCGCGGTACGGGCCACTCTGCCCGAAATCGGTAATGGACGCTACAACCAGACCGGGGTTGACTTTACTGAGCTCAGTATAGCCAAGACCCAGCGATGCCAGATGTCCCGGTGCTTCCGTCTCCACCATAACC
>CAYWAU010000071.1:0-9365 GCA_964456395.1 uncultured Dehalococcoidaceae bacterium | reverse complement strand
GTCCTGCAGCACTTCAATTAATTGATGTGGCTGGCTGTTGCGTCCTTTCAGTATAGATTCCAGCTTTGACAGATTCATGTAAACCTCCTTTGTCAAATCTAAAAAAGAAATGCCAATTGACTTTATTTATTTTATAAGGTAATCTAAGGGTAATAAATACGGAATAAATACTGATATATTGCCTATATTAAATGGATAATATATATATTTAATTAGTGCCAATATAATGCCTATAAAAAATAGGCAAAAAGGAAGCACTTATGGCTAAAAAGAAGGTTTTGTCAAATGAGAGTAATGATATTAGATTCCCTAACACGGAACTAGCCCGGCTCTGGCGAATTCCATTCAGTGAGGAGACCGAGAAATCAAAGGTAGAAAACGCACTCCACGAGCGTATCAAGGAGCTGAACTGCCTTTACGGAGTATCACAGCTGGCCGAGCGTCATTTTAACTCACTCGATAATCTGCTGGAGGAACTGGTTAATTTTTTACCCCATTCGTGGCAGTATCCGGATATTACGTACGCCAGGATTGTCTTTAAAGAAAGAACATACAAGAGCGAAGGATTCAGAGTCACGGAATGGCGGCAATCTTCAAGGATTTATGTTTACAGTGAGCCGGTAGGTGAAGTGGCTATATTCTATCTGGAAGAACGTCCGCCTGTCGATGAAGGCCCCTTTCTGGCAGAAGAACGCGCTTTGCTGGATGCTCTGGCGGACCAGATAGGCACCATCGCGACACGTATTTCTGCCGAACTGGAATTGCAGGATATCAACAAGCAACTGAGCCTGGAGCGGAAGGCCTTACAGGAGTCGAACACGGCCCTTCGAACGGTATTAACCAGGATTGAGGAAGAAAAGAATGAAATTTACCGAAATATGAAAACGAACGTCGATAAAGTCATAATGCCTATTCTACTTGCTCTGGCTCTGGAACTACCTAGCACACAAAGAAATTATATAGAAATGCTGAAGACAAATCTGGAGGAGATTACGTCGCAGTTTGTCAGGCGTCTTTCGGATTCATATCATTCTCTGACACCGACAGAAGTCACAATCTGCAACATGATACGGAATGGAATGAGAACCAAGGAGATAGCCCAGATAAGAGCGGTATCCAGAGCCACTATCAACCGTCACCGGGAAAATATACGGAGAAAGCTTAAAATCACCAACGATGACGTCAATCTTGCCACGTACCTGCAATCAAGCATGTGGGAGGAGGAGACGAAGTTTTAAATGGATGAGTCTTAAATTATCAACTACCAGGCGTCAACTGGCTTACCAGTACTCTTAAAGAAATCAAGAACGAGCATCAACTCACCACTGGACAAACATCGGGATATAATGTATAGATTAATAATAGAGCTAAACGAAGCTAAATACCCGGGGAAAAGTGCTACCTTTTATCCTGCACTCCCGGCAGTCTCATAAGCCCTTGGTCGCTGGTTCGAATCCCAGCCGCTGCCACTTCTTCTTAAAATGTTCCGCAGCTTCTAGCATTCTTTTTAACTATTTATTGAATAAGCCGGACTGCAATCTCAATACAAAGCCAATCTTATTAAGCCTGCTCTGATAGAGCTTCATAAAGTCGGATAACGTTAAAACTCTGCTGTTCGGCACCAGGATGGACGGCTGGATATAAGCTCTCGAATGATATTTCAGAGGCTGCTTCCTCTTTGCTCATTCCTTTCTTTATGGCGTCCCTAACGGTGTCCAGGCACTTTTCAATGAAAAGACGAAATTCCCGTACTTCCTTTTTGTTGCCAACTTTACCATGGCCAGGTATGACCTTCTCTACATCCATTGCTTCAATCTTCTTTAGCGATGCAATCCACTCCAAGGGCAGGCAACTGGAGAGAACAGGTTGAACTTTATTTGTAAAATTATCGCCGGCAAAGAAGACCTTTTCCTGCGGGATATAGACGCCGATATGATTGGCCACATGGCCGGGTAGATGGGCCAACTCAAAAGTATGATTTCCTACGTATAAAGTTAAACGCTCCGAGAAGGTTATATCCGGGGGCTTCAAGTAAAAATCTTTCATGAAAGGGATGCTTTCAGGGTCACGGTCTTCAATATCAAACCGGGCAGTCTCTTCAAGGGTTAAAGGACGCCCCTTGGATTTTTTAAGTACCCCCGGTAAAAATATACCTGTTAATAACTTCTTACTCATATCTCTGTCACCATCATGAGCTATTACAGGTGCGTTAAACAAATAATTACCGGAGGTATGGTCGGCATGGAAGTGGGTATTGATGATGTACCTCACCTCTCCCAGCTTAGCAATCTGGTCTCTCCATTTAATCGCGTCTCTGGGCAGCATCGGGGTATCAATTAATACTATCCCTTCTGATGTAGTTATATACCCAGGGTTACATCCCCGATTATAAGGCTGTGCACTATAACGGTCTTCAACGTAGACATTATCAGTAACTCTCTTCATTTTTATTTATCTCTCCATTATCTATAATTTCGGATGCCAGTATAATCTGCTCTCTTTTATCTAATCCTCTTCATTCCATTGATACCTGTAATGACAAGCGCTATTTAATTGCGTGAAATTATACTATATAATCTATTCTTTCATCAATTTTCACGACACGTCTCGGGGCAATTTCCCCTAATCTCAACGGGTTAAATATAATATAACTAAGCGGAATGCGGCTAAGTGTTATTCTATTGTATAATTCTGTAATACAGCCTGTTCCAACCGCATTATTGGAGGTCACAGATTAAGACTATCAACAGTGTTTCATTGTGGGTCATCCTTGCTTCAGGTTCTCTTTCAGTCGTGGCAAGCACTGTAATAGTTCCTGTCCTGAATCTAATGGAAGAAGGGCTTGGTGTTAGTCCAACAACCGCTCGACTTGTTATTACTACACCCGCAATCTGTATTGCGCTTTGCAGTCCATTGTGCGGGGCTCTAATCGACAGAGTTGGAGCCAAGAAACCATTTGTATTTGGTCTGTTAATTTACGGTGTTTCAGGTGGAGCTGGACTATTAATTGCAAATTACTGGTTGTTGATTTTTAGCAGGATGATTCTCGGAATTGGTGTTGCTGCAATTATCCCTTCTATGGCAGTAATAATTTTCAACCTATACGAAGGGCAACAAAGGAATAATGTGATGGGGTGGAGAAGCAGCAGCCAGTTCTTTGGTAATACTGTGTGGCCATTGCTCGGCGGGTTTCTGGGGACTTTCTCCTGGCACATGCCTTTTGCCGTTTATCTTTTAGGGATTCCTGTTGGTATTACCGGGTTACTGGCACTACCAGACATACGCAGAGGAGCATTTCAATCGGCAAAACACCATGGTAACCAAGAGTCGGTATTTAGACTTATCAAAAACACCCCTACACTCTTTATTATCTATGGCGTGGCCTTTCTGTCGATGGTCTTTTTATTTGCAATGATTCTCTTCATGCCCAAAATAGTTGAGCAATTTGGTGTAGAAAATCCATTCCACATTGGAATATTCATTTCAATTTTGTGGCTTACGGCCGTAATAACTTCCCTCGTGTATGGAAGAATCAAAACCTTATTATCCTATAAGGCGCTACTTGTTATTATCCTGTTCTTATGGGTGGCTGGATTCATCATCATATCCCAAGCTTCTTCCATATGGATGATTGTTCTATCTGTGCTACTGATTGGTTTGTGTCAGGGTATAGTTTTCCCAACGATTACTTTGTGGGCGGGTGAATCAGTACCAACGTCGTTTCTCGGCAGAATTATTTCCTATAACACGACAGTTCTCTTTATCGGGCAGTTTTTATCGCCAATAATTCTGAGTCCGATCGCATCATCGTGGGGGCTGAATGCCGTTTTTATGGTAATAGGGGGAGTCTCTGCTTTACTTCTGGTTGCGTTCCTGGTTTTCTTCCGAGGACGAATTATAAGCTAACCCTGCTCAACATCTCCCGGTGGTGCCTGATAAAGCTTCAGGCTATCTTGAAGGCTTGCTGGCCTTCTTCTCCTCTTCCTCGATTCTCATTAAAGCCGCCAATGCCATCCCGAAGGTTGGTACGCCACCGGGTATAATCATCGTTTCAATTGCTTCAAGGAGCTCCTGCTTTGTGGCGCCGAGTCTCAGCGCTCTCCTGGTGTGCAAATACACGGCGTCTTCCTGTCCCCTGAAGGCAAGCAGAGCTATGGCAATGAACTCTCTTGTCTTGGCTGGCAGAGACTCCCCGTCTGTCAGCACCCTTTCATACAGATTGTTATAACCTTCCATGAAGTCGACGTCTTTATCGACCATGTAAGCCCATGCAGGGGGCATATAACCCCTTTCCTTATTCATCTTCTTAATAAGCTTTTGCTTTTTAGCCTGTTTGTTCTCTTCGGCCATCTTATATCCCCTCTCACCACTAATATCTCGATAATAGTTGCCCGTAACCGTCAATTTTGTCGTTTATGCCGGCCAGTCTCAGCATATTCCATATCGTTGCCTGATTGCTGGTAATAACCGGCTTTTTCAGGTCATACTCTAATTTTTCAATTAATTCAAACGTATGCAAACTGGTACAGCTGATGAAGAGAGCCTCACTTTCGGGCTTATCAACCGCTCTGGCCAGGTGGTATAGTGTTTCTTTGGATATCACAGGTATATCGAACCCGCTTTTGTTCAGCCACTGTGCATTTAAAACCTGTATGCCATTGTCTTCAACAAATTTAACCGCTGCTTTGGAGACTTCTTCGATGTATGGCATAGCTATTGATACCTTCTTTATTCCCAGCCGGTGACAGGCATCTATCACCGAAGTAGAAGTTGTTGTCGTTGGTAGATTGCCATTCCTCTCCCGCATCTTCTCTATCAACATCTGGTCATATCCATATCCGCCGATAAAGCTAACGCCAGTGCCAGTCATAGCCACCACTGAGGGATGAACATGAGTAATCAATTCGGAGGCTTCAGCTATATATTCCACTGCCCTTTTCAGGTCTTTGAGCACCTCCTCATTTTCCCCACCGCCCTGGAATGAAAATCGGTGGTAATGGCAAGATACCCCTTCTGGTATGACTAAATTAAATTCAGGTTCTATTGCTACGATTCCTGAAGGAACCAGAACCCCCAGTCTAGCGCGCCATCCGTACATAATATTTATCTCCTCTTAAGCTGGTTATTTATAATATAAATCAGTATATAGATATCTCGTTGACATGCCTCCAAGATAGTTCTTGTTTCTACGGGCAGTCCTGTAAAATTATTTATCTGAACATTGTATTATTAGGTATTATAGCACTATTATTTATATTCCAGTTACACGCATAACGGTTGAGCGAACGATATCGACTAAAATAGCAGGTCATGTTATTGAAATTTTGAAATTTTGAAATTTTGATTTTTAGAATTTTTATTTATCCGCCTGAGTCAAAGGTATTGATTTAAGAGCTGTGAAAATAATATAATCAGGTACGACCAAATAGCAACTTTGGTCATCATCCGCCTTCTCCAGAAGTAATCATTGCGGTAACACCAACTTAAAAAGTGGACTCGTTACCGGAGATAGACCGGGGCACCTTGTGAAGCATCAGCGAATACTGTCGGCTTGACAAGCTATTGTATAAAACAAAGAAGGAGGAAGGATTCATAATGGATTTAAAGGAGTTGGAAGCAAAATTGGAGAAGCTGGAAGCAAAAGTGGCGCTCGTGGAAGATATCGAGGAGATACAGAAGCTGCAGAGGGTGTATGGCTATTACCTTGATAATAACCTGGCGCAGGAGGTTGTCGACCTGTTCTCCGATGATACTGAGTCTGTTGAGGTAGCGAACCGCGGCGTGTATTTGGGCAAGGAGGGAGCTAAAAGGTTCTTTCTATATGGACAAGGAAAGCCGCGCGCACCCTGGATGCTGACCCGCCATTTCCAACTTCAGGGTGTTGTTGATGTGGACCCGGGCGGCAAGACGGCCAAAGGGAGATGGTATTGCTGGATGATTGTTACCCTCGAAGGAGTCACGCCGGTAGTGCCCAGGCCATGCTGGGGACTTGGGGTATATGAAAACGAGTATGTGAAAGAAAACGGGAAATGGATGTTCAAGAAATTACATTTCAACCGCACTTTTATGACCCCATATGAGGACGGCTGGGTAAAGACACCAGATATTGCTACTGACCTTGGTGACCCGGTGAAGCCCGATAAGCCGCCCACCGCTTTCTATCCGTACCCTAAAGAATACATACTTCCCTTTCACTATAAAAATCCCATCACCGGCAAGTAAACCACCCCGCACCAATGCAGCCGTAAACCGTTAATTAACCTTGGTTGACCTGGCTGGTCTGAGGGTCAAGCGAGGGCAAGGGCTTATCTTTCTCTGCGCCATAACAAGGTGGCAAAGGTAAAGCAGTTGCCTCATAAGCGAAGGAGGTGCGACATGACCGCTATTATGAGAATCATCGCGCTATCAATGCTGTCAATCATTGTTCTTTTTAGTATGACTAACTGTGCAACATCAGTATCACAGGAGGAATACAATCAGGAAGAATACGATATTGTGAAAAGAGAGCTAAGCGATACCGAGAACCAACTTGCGGCACTACAGCAGGAAAAATTAGATGAAGCTGCGGCAGCTGAGAAGCAATACCAAGACTTGAATGCCAAATATGAAGAACTGAAAAAACAACATGATGCACGAATTGATGAAATACAGACTATTAAATCCGAGTTTGACGAGTTGAATACCAAGTATGAACAGCTAAAGGGACAGGGTGATGCCCGAATTAACGAAATACAAGCTATACAGGCTGAATATGATGAGCTGAATAAAGAATTTGAAGAATTGAAAAGACAATATGATATCATTGTTCAAGGTACAGCAGTATTCAGTGAAGAAGAAATTGACCAGGCCATATTCGAACTAATAAACCAGGAAAGAAAAAATAATGATGTTGATGAACTAGCATGGGGAATAAACCTTTACAAGGTGGCGAAGCAGAACAGTCGTGAAATGGCAGAGCAAGGGGAATACCAATACTCAACTTCGGGTGCTGTATGGCAAGAGGTTTTTATGGCAGCAAAATACGGAACGATTGATCAAATAGCAAATGGCGCGTTGATAACCTGGAAAAACAATGATTACAGATACAGATACAATATTATAAACCCCCAAAGTATATATGGCGCAGTAGCCACATACAAACTAGGCGAAGTTTACTATATTACTTACGTGGCGTCTATTTTTAGATGATAGTAAATAGTAAATAGTTTCGATATCAATTTAGTACCCTGTATGACCGCAGTAAGGAGAAAAGGAAGTGAAAGGTAAAACAGTGAAAGAAAGCCACGTTATTATGTCGCAAATCATGACACCACAGGACGTTAATCCGTCCGGTAACGTGCATGGCGGCGTCATAATGAAGCTGATAGATACCGCGGCTGGCGTCGTGGCTAACCGACATGTGCGAGGAAATGCGGTAACGGCTTCCATTGACCGTTTGGATTTTCATCATCCTGTTTATGTTGGAGACCTTATTACGCTGAAAGCCAGTTTAAATTACGTCGGTACAACTTCAATGGAAATAGGTGTACGTGCGGAAGCCGAAAATATAATTACCGGAAATGCCCGGCATACGGCCTCTGCATATTTAACTTATGTTGCGCTTGACGAGGAGGGTAGACCCAAACCCGCACCAGCGCTCATTCTGGAGTCCGAGGAAGAAATACGGCGAAATCGCGAAGCACAGGCAAGAAGAGAGGTCAGGCTTCATGAGAAAAAGAGCGAAAAGTAACCGTATCGTGTTTTTTATTACAGGAAAATAGCAACAATACTGAACCCGGACAGACTAGACTGCGAACTTTGAGGGAAAATCCCCAACTAAATTGGTTATCAGCATGCTTATGCCCGTGAGCCAATTGTTATAGAGTCAATGTGGGTTATTATAGATATGGACTATATGACGACTGGCCGGAGTGGAGGCGAGTTGTCGACTTTGATTATCGCAGGGCGTGAAGAGTAAATGTTCGACAAGATAGTTGTGCCGCTGGATGGCTCCAAGTTAGCTGAGGTAGCTTTGCCTTATGCCGAGGAACTGGGTGCCAAGATGGGTTCCGATATCGTACTGCTGACTGTTCTCGAATCTGAGGAGTCTCCTGAGTATGAGAAGCACCACAGGTACATTAAGAAAATAGAAGAGCTCACCAGATACCATACCCAAAAATATATTGATAATGGAAAAATCAAACAAATCGAAGTAATGTCGTCAATTCGGACCGGTAATCCTGTCCAGGGGATTACAGAATATACTCTCCTGAAAGCTTTTCCATTGATTGTCATGGCAAGTCACGGTCGTTCTGGTATCAGCCGCTGGACTGTAGGAAGCGTTGCCGATAAAGTGGTGAGGTTCAGCAGCTTTCAGCCCGTAATGCTCATCAGAGCCACGCAATCGCGTTCCGATATACGTGAGAAGCGCATACTTAAGAAGGCTCTTGTACCGCTGGATGGCTCAATAGTAAGTGAAGCGGTAATTCCTCATATTGCGGAGATTGCCCGCAGCCTTCAAATGGAGCTAACCCTTCTCCAGGTAGTACCAAAAACAAATCACACTGATACGGTAAATATTGAAGCCTATCTGCAAAGTGTGTGCGGTGAGCTTAAAGGTGAAAGTGTCAACGCAGGCTATAAGGTCAGTTTTGGCGCTGTAGCCGAAAATATCATTGATATTGCGGATGACCTTGCTTTCGACCTCGTGGCTATGTCGACACGCGGGATGAATAGAAATGACCTTTTCTCTCTTGGTAGCGTCGCACAAAAGGTTTTTCTCGGGGGAAATACGCCACTGCTGCTGATAAAAAAATAACGGTCTTCTTGAGATGGCGTGATAACGGCAGGCTGCAATTTCCTGCCGGTCCCGGTGACAGCGAGTGGCTATCCGTTCACAATTCTTTAATCAGGCATATCCAATTTACAGGTTCTTACTGGCTGCTTCAAATCCACATGTGACTACTTCTGCGTTACCAGTATGTGGTAAAATTACCGCTGGAAGGTCAACCTTGGACTATCTCAGTTTAAATAAGCGCATACCAAGTAATGAATGGAGGTGCGAGCTATGCCGCGTGAAAGACCGCCTATAATTTATCCTGTCCTGCTGGTAATAGATATGCAGAATGGCTATTGTACGCCTGGAGGTTCATACGAGGAGTACGGAGGTAATATTGGAGCCGACCTCAATTCTTACAGGCAAATCATACCAAATATTGCACGGTTAATCTCAACATCTCGAGAATTAGGAATACCCATATTCTATACCCAGCAAGTCAGGGAGCAATCGGGGATAGACCTGTTCACCAGACTGCATCGCATCGTACCGGAAAGAAGGGCGGAATTCCTGAGGATACCGGCATGCGTGCGGGGAACATGGGATGCGG
>CAYWAU010000070.1:0-9385 GCA_964456395.1 uncultured Dehalococcoidaceae bacterium | reverse complement strand
TATTCCGTCCCGTCTCTCATCACCATGGTTACCCTGCCTGGTCCGACGCCGTGCCTGTTCAGTTTAATGTCCAGTTCGCCAGTTACCTTCCGGGAAATTTTTAGAACGTCTTCCCTTATAATGGCTTCCCCGGTGAAGTCTTCTAAAGATACCTTACCTTTAACCAGAGCCGTGGCTACTGCCCACGGCAAACTGAACTGGGCATCAACGATAGTCCGCGGGGCACCCTTCACCTCCGGGGGCTCACACAAAGCACAGGCTGCCTCTCCACCATATACCATTATGTCCCGTACCTGCTCAGCTTTGATACCGTGTCTGGACCTTAAAGAGAGGGCGGCATCAATGAAAGGATGGTTCAGTCCACAACAGGGATATGGCTTAAAACATATGTTGGCTCCTTCAAATCTTTTCCCCAAATCCGCGGTCAGGATTTTGGCATCATAGTCTCCCCCATGGTATAGATTAAATACTCCAAATTCCCCCTCAAGGGAGTTTTTAGCCCCGGTAATTCCTCTCTCAGCCATCAGGGCCGCGGTAATACCAGCCTTCACCGCCAGTCCCGGCCCCATCCTCTTGGTCAGGGCGCCGTCAATAATACACTGACCATTACCGGCACACTGGTGATAGGCGATACCCAAAGCATTGACCATTTTCTCTTCGTCAAGCCCCATTATTTTCCCGGCCATGGCGGCTGCGCCCAGGTAGCCGTACAGGGCTGTAGGGTGCCAGCCAGATTTCATCAAGCTGCTTCCCGGTCGGCTGGCCAATCCCAGCCTGGCCAGAAAATCGGCACCTAATGCAATAGCCGTGATAAACTCCTTACCGCTTATCCTTCCCATCCGCTCGGCCACAGCAAAACAGGTTGATACAGCTAAACATCCAATATGCATCAATGCCATAGGATGACCATCGTCATAGTCCAGGGCATGTATCATGGTGGCATTGACCTGAGCCGCATTCGGGGCAGGGCACCTGATTCCATAGGCGATGACGGTGCTCTGCTCATTTCCCCCCCATTCCCTGACCATATCCACCAGTTCCCCGACGCCAGCCTTTGACGAACCACCCAGGGCTGTCGCCAGACTATCCAGAACCTCGCTCTTGGTCGTCTCCACCGCGGCACCGGGGAGAGCCTGATACCCTGTACCAGTAAAATTTCTTACAAAGTCAAATATCGCGTCCATTCAATTACCACTCCTATCCCTTTACTGCCCGGACAATATCCCGGCAAAGGTTATAGAAAAGATGCTGGTCTGGAAAATGCAAAATTATCTTTAAGCCCTTGTCTATGCTTGCCCTGGTACACTCAGGAGTAGCCTCCGGCCACGGCATACCTATTACTGGAATCCCTCTCTTCTTGGCGATAGCCAGGACTTTGTCAAAGGCTTCCATCAGGTACGGATGTTGCCAATCCAACTTTTGTCCTGGTTGGGTCAGAAAGGAGTGTGAAAGGTCTCCTAATCCGACCCCGACGGCATCTACGCCCGGTTTCAACTGAGCGATAATCTCCTCGGCATTCTCAATGCCAGCTTTATCTTCGAGTAAGGGAATAAACATGGTCTGTTTGTTAGAATGCTCCATGTACTCTTCCCACCCCGCGTGTGAGAAGTTCGCGGCACGTATTGAAGGACAGATTCCGCATTTCCCCTCGGGCGGGTAACGGAGCGCGTCGAGTGCTTTTCGTGCCTCCTGAGCGTTTTCTACATGTGGGACAATTACCCCCTGGGCTCCGGCCTCAATGGATTGGCGAATGAGACCGGGGTTGTTTTCAATGACCCGAACCAGCGTGGTTATTCCTGCGGCGTCAGCAGCGCGAATACAGTGCTCCATTGTTTCGACATTTACCCGTGAGTGTTCCATGTCGAGCATGTAGAAATCGAATCCGGTGTAAGCGAGAATCTCAATCAAGCTTGGAGCACCCGTGTAAATCTGCATGCCCAGAGGAATTTCACCCTTTCCCAAAGCGGCAAGAATGCGGTTCTGTCTCGGTCTAAAAGTCATCTTTTCTCCCCCTCATTTTTATTCTAAAAGCCCGAAAAGCCTCTTCCCTGCCAAAAGCCGTTCCTGTATCCAGTTTCAGGTGCTCACTCCGAGGTCATCCAAACTGGTCGTCAATATTCGCCCACTTGGATATTCCGAAAATGCCGGTAATTTCTTTAAAAGTCACCGGGTCGGGTTGAGGTTCTAATTTTCCGGCTTTAATGGCGGCGAGGGCATCTTGCATGGCTCTCGTAACGCGGAAAAGCAGCGAAGCCGGATAGACAATTATGGAAAAACCCATCCAAGCCAGTTCTTCCGGGGGTAGAATAGGAGTCAGGCCACCTTCTGCCATATTTACGAGGATGGGCGCGTCAAAACTACGCCCAATAATTTTCAGCTCTTCAACCGACTGAGGTGCCTCCACGAAGACGCTATCCACACCAATTTCAAGAAATCGCCTAGCACGATTGAGGGCGTCATCAAGACCATATATCGCCCGCGCGTCAGTACGGGCGATGATAAAGAAATCGGGGCTCTTCCGGGCGGCCAGAGCAGCCTTCAGTTTCAGTTCCGCTTGTTCAAGGCTAACCACATTCTTGCCTGCCATATGACCACATCTCTTTGGGCTGGTTTGGTCTTCGAAAACGATGCCGGCTGCACCCATTTCCTCATAGGTCTCGACAGTACGGGTGATGTTTTTAACATCGCCATAGCCGTCATCACCATCCACAATTACGGGGAGATTCGACCCTCTCATGATGTCTCTAACTCCGGCATATATCTCCCCAAAGCTGGCAACACCCACATCAGGCAACCCATAGCGAACACCAACCAGGGCGAAGCCTCCTATTGTGTAAGCTCGGAAACCGGCTAACTCAATGAGTCGTGCTGAAAGCGCATCATGAGCAACAACCAAAAGTAACGGTTTTTCTTCATCAAGAAGTTGTCGTATTGTTTTACTGGTCATATAATCACCTCTCCTGCCGGCTTAAAACGCTGATACATTGGCGGTCTGCTTAAGCCATCACGACCTCGAAAAGTGCCGTATTCTTGCCATGATGGCAGCTTCCTTAGCGGGCTAATCCCAGCCGCTCCAGCGTTCCCGGCAGAGGCTTGCCGTTACTACTGGCTGCTCAAATCAGGAGCCAGATTTATACTTCCGTTACCTATAACATCACGGTGCCACCATCGACATAGATGACCTGTCCTGAGATGAAATCTGAGTCGGCTGATGCCAGAAACACAGCAGCCCCCACCAGGTCGGCTGTCTGCTCACGTCTGTGCATAGATTGTTCCGCAGTGGCGAACTCGAACACTTTATCACTATCGGTCTGGGCTAAACTGGCTTCAGAAGCCACGAATCCTGGCGCAATAGCGTTGACATTAATACCTGAGGGACCCAGAGCTCTGGCTAGGGCGTGAGTTAGTATGTAAATTGCTCCTTTGCCACAGGAATATGGCAAAAAGAGTTGAGCCGCGGGGACTCGGGCAACATTAGAGGCGATATTGATAATCTTGCCCTCGGACTGCTTTACCATAAGGGGGGCTATTGCCTTACAGCACAGCCAGGTTCCCCTTACATTCACCGCAAATATCCGGTCCCATTCCTCCACCGTCCAGGCATCCCACGGCGTGGCGTTGATTCCATACCATATGGCGGCATTATTGACGAGGATATCCACCCGGCCATACTGCTCCATAACCTTCTCAGCTATCTTCTGGGTGGACTTTTCATATGAGATATCGGCCTCCATGACGGCGACTTCCCCGCCTTTAGCCTTTATCTCCTGAGCCGTGCCCTCAGCTCTTTCCAGATTGGTAGTAGTTAATAGTAGTTTAGCCCCTTCCTCGGCGAACCTGAGCGCAAATGCCCGCCCGATACCACGGCTAGCTCCAGTTATGATGGCTACTTTGTCCTCTAATACTGGTGACATATCTCCCTCCTTTTAATATTTGGCGATTAAGACCGCCCATATGTTATCTGTCCCATGTCATTGGGCTGGTAATTCAAACTGTGCCTTTTTGGCTAATTATAAAACCTTATACTGGCAATCTTACGTTTCCTCTTTCAAATTCATCCAATATAATCTCGGTAGCCCACGCCGCCGTCTGCCGAATGGTGCACCCGTCCGTTATGCTCAAGAACTCGCGAGTCATCTCATCACTCGTCAGGTCCCATGATTTTCCGAAATATTTCCTCTGCACATCCTTGCATATTATAGAATTATATTCCTGGTAATACTTAGCCAGCAGCGTATCCCGAATGTTGACGCCAGCCCTGTGCATAGCGCCGGCATCCTCAGTATCCCTGGGAATTCCCAGAGCAAGACCGATGGCCATAACACTGCTGGCTACAGCACCACAGGTACCCTCTCCTGTCATGCAAACACCAGCCGTCAGAAGGGATACGCCAGAAAAAAGCCTGTCTTCAATATCCTTCGGGATAATTTCTAATCCCCCCCACCTTAGAGCGTTGATTATTGCTAAAAACGTACACTCGCCGCAGCCCTTGTATTTGGCTTCATATTCTACACCCAACTCGTCTGCTTTCTTAATAATCTCCTCTTTCGTCCCCTTAAGCTCAACCATAGTTGACCCCCTGAATTTTTTTGCGCTCCAGGAATTATATTATTAATTAAGTAAATAACTTCAGTTAAACAAGCATACCCGGCTCTGAGATTGCGTTTAAAGGCCGGTTATTCTAACAACCTAGAAAAATCTACATCACTGCCTCACCCTTGTCAAGCAGGGGAGGCCCTTCACTTAAAAGAATTTCAGCCCATTTAGGGCACAGGGGTATTCTCTCCCAAATTACCAACCTCCTAAAAATCTGGTATTGAAACTTGCCGCTTTTTATGTTAAAAAGAACAAGGGCGGTGTAAAGATGGCTATTTTTAGGCTACCTCGTTCTTACCCTGATTATTAAAAGATTATATAGGTGATGTCGAAAAATAACATGATGCCTGGTCTCAAACATAGCATGGGAGGAAAATGTCAGAGGACAAGCAGCCAAATATTAAAATCTGGGATGAAACCCCAGGTTATGATTACATCGCAGAGATTGACCTGCCTGAGATGCATTCATGGTTCCTTGACAAAGCGCACAGTATACCGCCCCTGACACCCCTGTATGGATGGCATTGGACGAGATACTGTGGCCATGGACTGAAGGTCGCCTGTGCCGAGCTGAGTATTCCCGCCTGCAAAGGCTGGGAGCTGCGTATGCTGAATGGTAGTATCTATTGTGCCTTTCAAATAGTGAGAGACCGGAAGGAGGTTGCTGAACGCGAGGTCAAATTCCGCCAGGCGCTGCGTCCATGGTTTGAGGACTTTAACGGCTTGTGGGCCGGTTATAAACAAGAACTCCTGAGCATTTACAGTAAGCTCAAGGAGCTTGATGTTGACAATGCCACCAACCTTCAGCTGTACCACCACAACTACGATTTGATGCAGGCCTATATGAGGATGTGGGAAATCCATTTTCTGGGTATGTATGCCTCATTTAACGCGTGGTTATTGCTTGAGGGAATAACCAAGGAGCGTTTTGGTCTGAGGGATCAGGACCCTGAGTTCCAAGACATGATGCGAGGCTTTGACAATAAGATATATCAGATGGACAAGAAGATATGGGAATTTGGACAGCTCGCCCTCGAAATGAACTTGAAAGACGTCTTTAAGGAAAACGAGCCCCAATCCATATTGACTAAACTCCAACAGTCAGAAAAAGGTAAGGAATGGTTTAAGGAATTCATGGACTACATGGAGACTGATGACGTTGGGGGCTGGCGCATGAGGCGTTTCAACGACTTCACCGAGCCATACTGGCTGGAAGACCCGGCCACGCCCATAGGGTTAGTGAAGGACAATATCATGAGGGGTGCTAACTATGACCTGGAGGCAATCAGAGCCGAAATAGCCAGGAAGAGGCAAGCTTCCATAGCCGCCTTCCTCAACCGTGTACCGCCAGAGGAGAAGAACCTCTTCGAGGACATGTTACGGTTAGCGGGTAAGGTAAGCTCATATAACGAGGAGCACGACCTATACTGTGAGCTAATCATGCAGTCTCTCATGCGCCGCGGCTATCTGGCAATAGGGAGAAGACTCACCCAGAAAGGGACGATTGATATTCCCGAAGACGTTTTCATGATGAACCCGGAGGAAATTGACCGGGTGATGATGGTTCCTGAGGCACATGATATGCGATGGGTAACGAGAAGGCGAAGGGCTGCCTGGGAAGAGTGGCACAAGAGTCCCGATCTTCCTTTCCTATTAACTGACCGAGCCAGTACCGACGAAGCCATAAGAATGGACCTTATGCCTTCTGGGGATGCCATTGCTATAAAGGCAGTCGTCGGGGAAATGCCCCAACCAAAGCCAGAGCTAAAGGCAGACCTGTGGGGTATCTGCGGATGCTCTGGAGAGGTTGAAGGGACAGCTCGTGTGGTGTCTATTTATGAGGACCTCAAGAAGGTAAAACCAAGCGATATCTTGGTCTGCCCGAGCGCCAATCCGGCCTGGACACCGGTCTTCAGCATAGTTGGAGGCATAATCACTGATACCGGGGGAACTCTGTGCCATGCTGCCATTATTAGTCGGGAATATGGTGTACCCTCCGTTGTGAATACGCAACAGGGCACCTCAAGGATTAAATCAGGACAGCGGATAAAGATGGACGCCGCTAACGGGGCTATCTATATCCTGGAATAAATTGAAATGTGCCCCTATATACCGTAGAATACCTTGACGGCGCTGGCTGTAATGCTGGTGGGTTAAATACAACGATTTGCCATCATGTAGATGGTTAATATCTAACAGCGATTCTTAAAAGCTTCTTTGACTAGGGAAATAAATCTATCAGCCGCCGGATGTTCGGGAGCATCGGCGAGAAGAAGAGCATCTGCCCCCACCCATATATCATCAGCCAGTGGAAGTGCTTTCAGACGTCCCTCAGAGATTTCCCTTTCTACAGCCTTTATGTGGTAGAAACCCATGCCGTTTCCACTTTCAACGAGACTCATGCCCCACTCTAAGCTATTTGCTTCCACTATAAGAGGAGGCATTTTGAATCCCTCGGCTTCAAACTTTTTTAGAATAATTTGACGTGTAGCTGATGTCTCTGGTCCCGCGACCAGCGGGTAGCCACAGAGGTCTGACAACTCTACCCTTTCGTTTTTAGAAATGGAGCTGGATGGGGAAGCGACCAGCACGAGTTTTTCCCGCGCTGAGATTGCAATAGCTTGCAGTTTAGGGTTTTGGTAGTCCATACTGACGACAATACCAACGTCAACTTGCGAACTTAGAACATCTTCAGCGACCTCGAGTGAAGATGCATTCCTTACTATCAGCTTCACATGGGGATAGAGCTCTTCAAACGCGGCGGCTGCTGAAGCAACGACAGGGCTGAAAGTGGCGGCGATACCAATGCGAAGGCTTGCCTCTTTGAGACCCTCCAGAAACTTCTCAGCGCCGGTCACTTGCTGGTAAATTTCACTAACGTATTGAAAGAGGCCGACACCAGCTTGCGTCAGGAACACCTTTTGCCTCTTTATGTCAAGCAGTTTCAGGCCGATATTTCTCTCTAATGTCCTGATGTGGTAAGTGACTGTGGGTTGAGTCAGACATAACTTGTCAGCAGCGGAGGTTATGCTCTGTTCTCTGGCAACAAAGTAAAAAGCGATGAGGCTATGAAGGTCCAACCTCAAAGGGGTCATTACTATTTACCCTCTCAAGCCAGTATTCAGTATATAGGCTGCACCAGTTAAAGGACGTATCCATTTCCATTGTTAGGCATGTTAACGTCATTAAATACATCAGAGTATTATCTATAATATCATAGAGAATTTTGTCTTGCAATATATTGCAATCTGCAGCTTGTCATGTTAAATTTACAAATAAGCCAGTGCTTCAGTATTTGCCTCAGGGCGGCTTGTGTTGCGCGGCATCGGTCTTACGATGAGCAATGGAGGTTAAAGCGAGAAGGCTCGTTAGTACACACATAGGGGGGTGAGAAATGAGATAGGACATTTATGGTTAAGCCGTGTAAAATTTTACCAAGGAGGGTTCAATTGAAAAGGAAATTATTAGCATTTGTGGTTAGCATTTCCTTGGTCGCAGTGTTAGCGGCTCTACTCCTGATTGGTGCCTGTGCCCCGGAACCAGCGCCAGCTCCAGCTCCGGCACCAGCTCCAGCGCCAGCCCCGGCTCCAGCACCGCCGGCCAAGGATAAAATCCTTATTGGCGCCTCCAGGCCTATTTCCGGTGCAAACGCTCCTATCGGAGACGCGGCATTCGGGCCAATCATGCAGATGTGGGAGGAAAAGGTCAATGCCGAGGGCGGGATATATGTGGAAGAGTATGGCAAGAAATTGCCCATAGAGTACATCATATATGATGATGCCACTGATGTGGGCACCATGGTAAGGCTGACAGAAAAGCTGATATTGGAGGACGAGGTTGACATCCTGTTCTCCGCCTGCGGCACCGCTTTTATTTCTGCCCAAGCCCCCATAGCCAATAAGTACGGGAAGGTACTTGTCACAGCCGAAGGCGGCGCCACCATTATGAGGGACGCGCTTTACGGTCTGCCCTACGTGTTTATCTCCCTGCCTTTTTCCGACCATTACCAGCTGCCGGTTCTCGCTGAAATGGCTGCTGCCAAGGGCGCCAAGACGGCGTACATAATCTCCATTGCCGACCTCCACGGCGTGGAGTACGGCGGCGTGGCGGCTATAGAATTCCCCAAGGTAGGAATTGAAGTAATCGCTAACAAATCCGTTCCAATAACCTATACGGACTTCTCACTCTTAGTTAAGGAAGCCAAGGCGGCTAATCCCGATGTCTTTTGCGTTTTTGCCTATCCCCCTATAGTCCTGCCGGTTACCGGTGAGGCCATGGCAATTGGCTTTAACCCGCCGGCCTTCATAGCCGGGCCTGGAGGCAATTTCGGCTTTTACGGAGTATCGTTTGGCGGTGACCCCATGGTAGTAGAGGGAGTAACCTGTTTTGCCGCTGCGAACAGCAAAACATCTCCCGAATTTGCAGAACTATATGCTGACCTCGAGGCTCTCGTTGGCTGGCCAAACCTGGATTGGTGGGGGCATCCGTACTACGCGCCTCTGGTGCAAATCTGGCAGGAGGCTATCGAGACGACTGGAACCCTTGACCAGGACGTAATAAGGGATTACATAGCCTCGAACCATTTCGATACCATTCTGGGAGATACCTACTTCGAGATGTTTGGTGAACGCGGCGGCGGGCTTCTGGTCAAGGAAACCCATCCCGGTGAGATTGGTCAGTGGCAGAATGGGGTCTGTGAAATCGTAGGCGTCGGTGACTGGCCGGCCACAGGGCTCACGTCAGAGTGGATATATCCCAAGCCGGATTGGCCTGCTGGTCCCTAAGCCTG
>CAYWAU010000069.1:0-9437 GCA_964456395.1 uncultured Dehalococcoidaceae bacterium | reverse complement strand
TTAACGGTGACGCATCAATTCCCCTGTTAATCGTTGCCATTGCTCTGCACATGACGGGCGCTTTTGCTCTCAAGTACTGCTTGTTAAAAGCAGGTGTACATGCCCCCACGCTCCCGGTCACAGCGTCTGCATCTGCATGATTACATCTGAGGGCTTAGGTCTGTAAGATGGTCTCACGGCTAACTGCCTTATTACTGAAAAATGTAACGGAATATCAAAGTGGTATTGACAAAGCTTTTCATAGGTGATAAGATTGTATCCATAGTTACAATATAACATTTATCACATAGTATTGTAGGATACATTATGACAAATGTTACAATACTTTTTTCAATTCAGCCAATAATTCAGGCTCATTCATTATATTGCCAGATAAAGACAGGAATGGAGAATAGCGAACGATGAGATGGGGAATGGTCGTAGATTTAGGCAAATGCATAAGGTGTTATGGTTGCATAGCGGCTTGCCGCATCGAGCACTTTCTGCCCATTGGCATAACCTGGCCGCGGCTGATTGCCTGGGAAGAAATAGCGGACGAGATGACAACTTACCCGGTGCGGTGTAACCACTGCAAGGAGGCGCCGTGTGTCAAGGTATGTGTCACCGGAGCCACCCAGCAGCGTGAAGACGGCATAGTCTGGGTTGACCAGGATAAGTGCGTTGGCTGTAGATACTGCATTATCGCTTGCCCTTATCAAAATAGAACCTTCCTTTCCAAGGATAAGGACACGGGATACTTCCCCGGTTACGAGCTGACTGACTTTGAGAAAGTTGGTCGGAGGTTATACCCTCACACCGTTGGAACCACCGAGAAGTGTAATTTTTGCATGGAAAGGATTGATAGCGGTCTGGCCAAGGGACTCAAGCCTGGAGTGGACCGCGAAGCCACCCCTGCCTGTGTCAACGCCTGCCCGGCCAGAGCGCTTACTTTTGGTGACCTGGATGACCCCGACAGTGAAGTCAGGAGGATGATAAGAGAAAAGAAAGCCTTTCAGCTTCATCCAGAGTATGACACTGAACCATCAATATACTATGTTGATGGGCGGAGAGGAGTCTAAAGATGGCCCTGCGACAGTGGATGGTACCGCATGAGTGGATGGTGAAATATACCCCGCAGACAGAGTGGATAGAGCGGAGGGGCATACTGGTCTGGATTGCCGAAGTATTTACCTCGCTTGGCGCCGGGCTTTATCTGGTATCTTTATTCTACAATAACTGGTGGGGAATGCTTGTTTCCTGGATTATTATCATGTTCTTGAAAATACCCCTGCATATTGCCTACTTCGGGAAGCCGCTAAGGTTCTGGCGGACAATACCGCCCTTCACTGATACCTGGAAGACCTCCTGGTTTACCAGGGGCATAGCTTTTTCAGTTCTATTTGGCAGCGTTGTTTTTATACAGCTCGTTGTTACCTACCTCGCTGTGAATGTCTTCCCCGGTACGGCTTGGGGAGCCTGGGATACTGTGTTCAGGGTATTGGGCGGAATAGTTGCCTTTCTCGTTGGCATATACAGCGGATTCATTATGAGCTACTGCCGGAGCGTTCCGTTCTGGAATTCAGCTTTACTACCCCTGATTTTGATTTTCGCCGGCGTTGCTGACGGCTTTGCTCTATTCATGGTCGTCGGGCTGGCCGATGCGCAGGTTAGTATAATGGCCGCCGAGGCGGGTAGCCGTATTTTGCTGACTGTCAATGCCGTAATCATGGCTGTGTATCTGTGGAATGCAACTTATACCTCCAAAACGGCAAAGTATTCCGCAGTGCTGCTGCTACAGGGTGGTCTGGCTTTACCCTTCTGGGCGGGTGTGGTCGCCTGCGGTATAATCATACCATTAGCCATATCCGTTTCCAGCTTGTTTATCGGTGAGGCCTCCACGCCTTTATTAATCATCGCTGTTGTACTGCACACGATAGGTGCTATTGCTCTCAAGTATGTCTTGCTGAAAGCCGGCGTGCATAACCCCATACTGCCGGTAACAACCTCTGCTTATCATTAAGAGTCTGAAGGAGCCGAGAATATGGGCGAAAAGAGAATCGTTAAAACCACCTGCAAGGGTTGTCACGGGGGTTGTGGCGTTCTGGTTACCGTTGAGGACGGCGTTATTACTCACGTAGAGGGAAACCCGGAGACTCCCACCGGAGGCACGATGTGCGCCAAGGGGCTGTCCGCTATGCAGCATGTTAACAACCCGTACCGGCTTAAATACCCCCTGAGAAGGACTGGTAAAAAAGGGGAGGGGAAATGGCAGAGGATAAGCTGGGACGAGGCACTTAATACCATCACTGAAAAGATTAACGAAGCCAAGGAAAAGTACGGGCCGCATACCATAGCCGTATCCCAGGGAACCGGCCGGGGTTGTAATCGCTATATTCACCGATTAGCCCGCTCCATAGGTTCCGCCAACACCGTAACCCCCGGCTATGTCTGCCACAGCCCAAGGCTGGGGATATACGGGCTGGTAACCGGCTACGGCCGGCTGTACTGCGACTATCACGGCTGGGGAGGCGAATACCCTAAGACGCAAATAGTATTAGCCAAGCAACTGGAAATAAGCAGTGCCGATGGTGAAATGGCATATTACTTCCTGCAATCCCTGGACCATGTGAAAAATGTAATTGTGATTGACCCCAGGGCAACTGCCATGACCTCAAGGGCAACGGAGTGGCTGCAAATCAGACCCGGCACCGATGCCGCCCTGCTCCTGGGCATGATGAATGTAATCATAAACGAGGGGATATACGACAGGGAATTTGTGGAGAACTGGACCTACGGCTTTGACGAATTGAAGGAAAGGGTACAGGAATACCCTCCAGAAAAAGTGTCTGAAATCACCTGGATTCCCGAGGAAAAGATTATTCACGCCGCCCGCCTGTTTGCCACGGATACTCCAGGCACTATTCAGGTCGGCAGTTCCATAGAAAGACAAGCCAATTGCGGCCAGACCATGAGAGCGGTAGTAGACCTGCTGGGGATAACCGGCAACATTGAAAGACCGGGCAGCATGATGAGCTGGGTCCTGCCGCCTACCGGACTGATGGAAGACTTCATCTTTGAAATCCCCATAACTGATGAAATGAAGGGCAAAATAAGGGGTGGTGCGGTACACAGAATGGGCGCTGCCCGCACCGCTCATTCCGATACCGTCATCAAGGAGATAGTGGAAGACCATCCCGAGAGATTAAGGGTGTGGATTGCCATAGCCGGGCAGCAGATTGTCCACCTGGCGAATACCAAATACGTGATAAAGGCGTTCGAGAAGGAAGACCTCTTCCTCGTCCAGCTTGACCACTTTATGGGGCCGCAGGCGGAACACGCCGATATCGTGCTGCCGGCAGCTCACTACCTTGAAATGGATGATATTTTTGACATGCACCCTCGCTTCATGATTGAAGCCATAAACAAGTGTGTTGAACCCCCGGGTGAAGCCTGGCCAGATAATAAGATAGCACTGGAGATAGGTAGAAGGGTGGCTCCCGAACACTGGCCTTGGAATAATGTTGAAGAGATGCTGGACTATCAATTAAGGAAGGGAAACATAACCTGGAAGGAATTCAGCGAGCAGGTAGTCTCCGCCTGTATGGGAAAAGACCAAATCTACTATAAATACAAGACGGACTACTGGAGGAGGGGAGGTGGTTTCCCCACCCCGACCGGGAAGCTGGAGTTATACTCAACCGTCCTGGAGGAATTGGGGTATGACCCGCTGCCATACTTCGCCGAGCCCGGCGAAAGCCCCTATTCCACACCGGAACTGACCAAGGAATACCCCTACGTCCTCACCACCGGTTACCGTGCGCCCTTCTACTTCCTCAGCCAGTACCGGAACATCCCCTGGCTGAGGAGCTTCGGGGTTTACCCGACGGCTCAAATCAACCCTGAGACGGCTGAAAAGCACGGGATAGAAGACGGCGACTGGATATGGATTGAATCGCCCAGGGGCCGAATCAGGCAGGTAGCCCGGGTGTTTCCCGGGATTGAAGCCCGCGTGGTTATGGCGACAGGCAACTGCTTCTATCCTGAGGAGCCTGGTCCGCTTCACGGGCTGACCATATCCAGCCCCGATATCCTTACCTCCAATGAGCACTTTGACCCGATGTACGGCGCTCCCGACCTCACCTGCTTGCTTTGCAGGATATACAAGGTGGAGAAGAAGGATATGAAAGACCTGCCCAAAGGTGCTTACCGGCTTCAGGGATATGAGGGAGATATCGGCACGGTCCCCTCCGGGCAGGTGGGGAAAACACGAAAGAAGTAAGAGATTTCAGCTCGGTACGGTTGCTGAGCTGGGTGTTGACATCGAGAAGAAGGTTCGAGAAATATTTTTTGCAGGCGGTGCCCGGGTAATTAGAGGGTATTGAGGAGTCATGCTGAGAAAGTTGTATTTTCCCTTCGTTATGCTTGTGGAACTCGCTATACTGGCAGCGTTTGTCTGGTTCTTGATTTACCTGTTTCCCACCTTAGACCCGCAAGGATATATCTATTATGGCGATGCACCTCATGTACCATTCCTGGAACAGGAAATATCAAGTATTGCCGTAACTGTGGTAAGGTGGATTTTCTTTTTGCTGACCGCTTGTATGCTTCTCCCTATGATGCTCACTATAATTTTGGAGCTGATTCGGTGGCGAATTGTCCAGAGCAGGACACCGACCATTTTGCCTGGAAAAGGGGGGCGCGAGCAAGAACAGGTAGCCCGGTTTGATACTCATCTGATGCTGCAGCATTATCTGATAATGATAGGTGTGACTCTCGCTGGTATACTTGGGCTCGCCCAGGCGTTTCCAGATTGGACTGTGGCTCGCTGGTTCGTCGAAGGGGTTTGGGGGGGACTTGAAGCAAAGCGACACTTTCATCACTATTTTGCCTACATCGTTGACTTCACCGTGTTCTACTACATTTTCTATCTCATCCACAAGTTTTGTATCAAAAAAGAAAAACCGGGGGCAATGTTGCCCACCTTTAAAGACCTTAAGGATTTCATACATATGAACCTGTATATTTTTGGCATTAAAAAAGAAGAACCGAGGTATGGCCGCTACACCTTCGGTCAGAAGTTAGATTTCTACCTTATTGGTGTGGGCATCCCTATCCTGTCACTGACAGGCTTGTCTATGTATTACACAACTGTCTCTGCATCCATCCTCCAGCCGTTGGGCATTGCCTTGGCTGCCGTCATACACCGCAGTGTCGCCCTTTTTCTGGTATGGTTCATCCTCAGTGTCCATTTATATTACGCTCATCTGGCGCTCAGCCTGTTCCCTGTCAACACAGTGATTTTGACCGGGAAGATGCCAAAAGCGCGATACGAATTTCTGTTTCCGCTTGACCGCGAACGTTTGCCGGATAAAGGCGCCATATCTGATATTAAAGGATAAATTTTAACAATGAACCTCATCAAAGCAAGAGCACCAGCCTGCGGTTATCCCGGTGTACCGGCGCTGACTGGCTCTGGTCAGGCACTGGCTATTAAAAGTGAGTACAGCTTAAGGGACAGGCTATCGGGCTTCTTGACTTTAATTCGTCCCATTTTTTTTATTTTAACTCCCCTGAACGCCGCCAGCGCCGCCGTACTGGCGTTGGGAGGTTACCCATCGTTGACAAAGTGCCTTCTTGGCTTTGGCACCGTAGCCCTGGCTTCATGTGGTATTAACGTTTTCAACGACTACACAGACCAGGAGAGGGACAGGCATATCTGGCCAGACCGTCCCATTCCCAGTGGACGGGTCAAACCGAACGAAGCCCTGCTGGTGGTGATAGTTTCCCTTGGCATCAGCCTCACCTTAGCCTGGTTTCTGTTTAATCCCCTGACTTTCTTCATTCTTCTTCTGGCAATTACTCTGGGTATGCTGTACTCAGCCTATCTTCGTAACAGGGTCGGCTATCTATCACTGCCCCCCGTTGTGGGGCTTATTTACCTGGGGGGCTGGGCAGCCATCTCTCCGGAAACACTGCTCAGCAGCTGGCTCCCCTGGTACCTCTACCTTCTCGGCGTCGTCTGGCAGACGGCTCATATTATGATTTATTATCCCCGGCACTTAATGCCGGATAGTAGCAGTGAGACCGATACAAGGGTGCCGCCGGCTCTTTTCTTTGCCCCCTCGCCGCGGGCCGCCGTAAAGCTCGGCATAGGCTTCACCTGCCTGACCCTTCTGTTAAGCGTATGGCTGTTCTTTTCCGCTCCTCTGGGCGTTCTTTACCTCGCCCTGGTTATAGCTGCCGGCACCTACGCCCTGATTAGCGGGTTGATACTCGTTAAAGATGTATATAACAGGGACAGGGGGCTTAAAGCCTTTGCTTCACTGTCAGTATTCCGACTGGTAATTTCAGTCGCCATATTGCTGACCGTTTTTCTGGCTCAAATTTAAGACAGATAGGGTTGCCGTGGACAAATCAGACTCCGTAAGCAGAAAGAAAGCTGAATTTCAGGCGAGGGGCGTGAAAATTCCCCGGGAGCTAATCAGTGAACTGGAAACAGGATATAACGCCCCCGCCATCAGAACCGGCAGAATGGTCTTATGCCTTGAATCACCGTCAAACAACGGGGAGCTGATTCCGGTTTTCGTCGTCAACGGGAAGCGGGCGGAAACGTCCCCCCTTCACCTGGTTAAGAACGGTTCCGGCCGGTACGAGGTCTGGGCGGGTGACGAGAAATACACGGACGTCATTCTGCTTCCCCGCCCGGGGTTCTATGACAATACCACCGCCGGCGGTTTTCCCATGAACAAGCTGGCGGTTATCGTGGGACCGGGTCATATACGGTCTGTGGTGAATCAAAGGTGCCACTATTATCAGACAGGCAAGCCTTGCCGATTTTGCGCGGTCCAGCACTGGTGGGACGCGAATATTGAGAAAGCCTCATCGGAGATTGCTGATGCTGTTGAAGCCGGGGTTAGAGAGGGAGTGGTAGAGCACGTGTCCCTGACCACAGCCACCCTGGGCACCAGGGGGAAGGGACTGGAGGATTTGACTGAGACGGCGGGGCTTATACAGGCAAGGGTAAGGGCGAAAATCCCCATCATGCTTGAATTTGAACCGATTGATGGCTATTCCCTTCTTGATTCCCTCCTGAAGGAGGCGGGACAGGCCGGGGTCACCACTGTTTCCTGTAATATAGAGTGCTTTGATGAGAGCCTTCGCCGGGAGGTGATGCCGGCAAAGGGCAGGATTCCCGTAGCTACTTATGTTAAAACCTGGGAGAAATGTATTGACGTGTTTGGTGCCAACGAGGTATTCACCGTGGCTGTCGTCGGTATTGGCGAAGCGGACGAGTCAATTTTGAGAGGCGTTGAAATGGCGGCGTCTCACGGGGTAATGACCTTCCTGGTGCCGCACAGTCCGGCCATAGGGGCTGACTATGAGGATATGGACTCACCGGGTGCCGACAGGATGCTTTCACTCTATGAGCGGGCGGCGGCTATCTATGAAAAACTCGGGCTGGACCTGTATGCTTCTCAGGCTGGCTGTGTCAGGGGGGGCGGCTTCAGTGCCATAAAGGATGTAGCCAGGTTCGGTGCCTAGATAGATTTTAAAGCTTACAGGGTAAGTAAAAATATAAACTTAATTTAATAAAGGAGGAAATGGTTATCATGTCAGGTGCAGTGATTACAACTTATACGGATGAAATAGGCGTGTTAGGCAGGAAAAAGACCGAGCTCCAGGCACATGGGGTGATAGTGCCAGCGGAACTTCAGGAAGAGCTGGAAAGAGAGTGGAACGCCCCGGCTGTAAAGAGAGGAAGAGTCGTATTTCTTCTGGAACACCCGGTGGCTGGATTGTTTACCACTGTCCTTATTATCAACGGGAAGTTTGCCGAAAAGTCTCCCTTCCATATGGTCAAGTCTGATTCGGGCAAGTACCAAGTCTGGAAAGACGATGAGAAATATACAGATGTAGCTATGATGCCCCGTCCCAGGTACTATGACTTTGCCACCAGTGACGGTATCCCGATGTCTGATGTCGCCGTCATCGGCGAGCCCGACCACCTGCGCTCCGTGCTGAACCAGAGGTGCGGCTATCAGAGAATAGGCAAGGGATGCAAGTTTTGCGCCATAGAGAGCTGGTGGGCTGGCTATATGGACAAGACTCCAGCTCAGGTGGCTGAGGTTGCCGAAGCTGCCTACCGGGAGGGGATGGTAAAGCATGCCACCCTCAGCACCGGCACCAAGCTCAGCCGGGGCAAGGGACTGGAGGACCTGGTGGCGACAGCCAAGCTGATACATGAGAGGGCAGAGGTTACCATGACACTCAATTTTGAACCATTGGCCGATTTTTCTCTGCTTGATTCCCTGCTGCGGGAGGGGAAAGAGGCGGGCGCCACTACCGCCCTGTGCAATATTGAGTGCTTTGATGAGAGCCTGCGTGAGGACATCATGCCCATGAAGGGAAGGAACACCATAGAAGACTACATGAGGGTGTGGGAGAAGTGCGTTGACATTTTTGACCACAACGAGGTCTATACCATGGTCATCGCCGGCCTTGGCGAGGGTGATGAGACTACGCTCAGGGGCGTTGAATTAGCCGCTTCCATGGGGGTAGTCGCTTCTATAGTACCGTTTACGCCTATGCTGAATTCTGCCTACGAGGATAGGGAGCCGACAGATGTTGAGAGGATGTTAAAACTTTATGCGGATGCCCTGCCCATTTACGGACAGTACGGACTGGAGCTTTACGGCGGTACTGGCGGCATTTACACGTCTTTAAAAGGGATGTAAATGATATTTGACATAACTGTGAACATGGCGAAGAGGAGAATCCGTCATGGGTGACCGAATTCCCCTTCCAGAAGAACCGATTGCTGATATGGATGCCGTTATTCAATATGATAAGGGTGCCCGATACTATATGATGCCCGAATATAAGTATTTTGTCGGGAAGATTCTGAGAAGCGGGATAAGAAGTGGCAGGGTGCTGGATATCGGTACGGGCTCGGCTCGGCTGGCTATTGAACTGGCTAAAGCCAAGGACTGCTCTTTTGATATTATTGCTCTTGATATCTCGGAGAACATGATAATGAGAGCCAGGGAAAATGCCAGGCGCGATGGAGTCGAAGACAGGATAAAATTCATGGTAGCAACGGCGGCGGCTCTCCCCTTCGCTGATAATTCATTTGACCTGGTGATTAGTTATGCGTCACTGCACCACTGGCTTGAACCGGTGACTGTATTTGATGAAGTTGCCAGGGTTACCAGGGAGACCGGGCATGTCATTATCAGGGATAATAGAAGGGTTTATCAAAATCCGGTGTGGAGGGCTATTATCTGGCTTGTTTCCAGATTCATGAACAGGCGACACCGGGCGAATTGGCCCAGGGTTATTTCAGCCAGTTATACCATCGCAGAAATCAACGAAATCCTCAGAAGGTCCAGATTGAGTGGTTACCGGGTAAGCAGTGACTTTGTGTTTATTGATTTATGTATTGAATCGACGAGGTAACC
>CAYWAU010000068.1:0-9439 GCA_964456395.1 uncultured Dehalococcoidaceae bacterium | reverse complement strand
TTTTTTTGAGGCAACGATACCACTTTCGGTAACAATAATTATGACGCAATTCGGCTAATTGTAATACACGCCTTTTACCTATACTTAAACGAAGGGTTCGTTGCCGAAATCCCTTGAACTAAGTATTGAAAGAAGGGAGAAAATGAACGAAGTGCAAGATATTGAAGAACTTCAGAAAGTTGTAGACTATCGCCTGGTTCGCAAAAACCTTAAATGGCCAGCAATCGGTAGCATCATATGGGGGTTGATAGCCATTGGAGCAGGATTTGGTTCCATCGAGGACAGCTCAATTTACGTGATACTGGGGCTCATTGGTGCCTTTCTCTTAGTAGAAGGCATCTGGCTGATTAGGGCACCTAGCCCTAGGGGTATGATTGTTGATGGAATTGCCCTCTGTATTTTGGGAGTCTGGAACATTAGCGTGACATTCGTGTGGCCTACCGTAGTCGGGGCTGGTCGTGCTGACTGGGCTGCCGTATTGGGTGTCTTACAGATAATCTGGGGGATTCAGAGTTTCCGCCGATATCGTCGCTTCTCGGGCGTACCTACCCAAAAGCCGAGCGAGCAGACTATGAAACAAGCTGATGAAATAATACAGTCAGTAGCAAAGACAAAACCCAGTGAATCTAAGGATATCATTCAGTTCCAAATGACGCGTGGTGGCTTCGGCTGGAAATCGTGGAGAGGTAAACTCAGTGGGGACGTTGGAGTCTTTGTCACCTCATCTGGTGACGATGCTATCTTTGCTCGTCGGGATGAAGTGGACTTCATCAGCAAAGGCAAGGTACCTATCTCTTTGCCTGGGAAGACATTAAAGGTCTCTGCACGAATCGGGCGGGGGACTTTTAAAGCAGCGATGCCCCCTGAGTCAATGGCACGGTATGAATCGTGGAAGGAAATCCCTGTGGAGCGACGTGAAGTCAGAAAGGAAGCCTTAGCAAAGGTTTCGTCAAAATCGAGGCTTGCTACCACTTTGCTTTGCGTGCTTCCCGCTTGCCTTTTCATACATGGTATTCATAGATTCTATCTAGGCAAGATTGGAACGGGAATTGCAATGCTTCTAACTCTGGGTGGACTAGGATTCTGGACCCTCATTGACTTTATATTTGCTGTCTCGGGGAACATGAAGGATAAGGACGGTAATCTTATTAAGAATTGGTAGAATTACGAGCACAAGCACAGATAACCTCTAGGGAAACTCGCTACCCCCAATCACAATGCCATGGATATTTAAACGGCTAAAAGCTGGCGGCTTTGATGTGCGACAAGCCAATAAAAAGAGCATCCAGGGGCTACTCGAGAGTGGAAACAAGGCAGGAATCTCGATTGATAAATACAAAGCATTGCGATAAGCGGCCAGGAGTGTCTAATTCAACAAAAGTTTAAGAAGTGGTTCGATTAATAGATATGAGGACTTTGCAGGACAAGACGAAGGAGGACCTGCAACAGAATAGACCGTGTTTTCAAGTTAAGTAAGCTGCTGGGCAAACCAGCGGGAAGGAGGGTACAATGAAGAGAGTTTTCGTAGTATTGGTATGGCTTGCTTTGCTAGTTCTTATAACCGGACTGGCTGTGGGCTGCGCTGGAGGTCCAACCGAAGTAACCCCCACCCCAGCCCCACCCCCAACAACACCTACCCCAGTACCACCTACCCCAACGCCAGCACCCACTCCGACACCGACGCCCACTCCGACACCGACACCCACTCCGACACCGACGCCCACTCCGACACCGATGCCCACTCCGACACCGACGCCCACTCCGACACCGACACCCACGCAAGGGGAGGCGACAATCCTCAGCCACAGCTCATATATAGAGCACGGAAGCTGGAAAGAGATCTTTTCAGGCAAGACCTATGAAGGTGATTTTCTCCACATAGTGGGTGAGATTCAGAATACCGGAACGGTAAGCCTTGAGGATTTCAAAATAAACGCCACCTATTTTGATTCAAATAGTGTTGCCCTCGAGGCCGGGCCTACCCATTTAGAACATGACCCTCGTTGGCTCGCCCCGGGCAATAAAGCTCCTTTCTTACTCATTCTCCTCAGTGAGGAACCAAGCAAGGAAGTTGCTAGCTATGAGCTAGGTTTGGAATTCAGTGAAACCACAGAGGCTCCTTATGAGCTAGATATTCTGGGGGATAGGGGATATGTGAGTAAGTGGGGAACCTATGATGTGATTGGCGAGGTACAGAATAGGGGAGAGAACAACATCGAATCGGTGAAGGTTTATGCCGCTTTCTACGATGGGAATGGGAGGGTGATCGCCATCGATTACACTTATACGGGAACTAGTGGCCTAGACACGCTCTCTCCCGGTCAAAAGTCGCCGTTTAAGGTGTATCCCAGCCATAGTGAGGTAAAGGGGAAAGTTCAAGGCTATTCGTTACACGCTGACTGTAAAATAAGCGATAGAGCGATTTATCGGGAATTTCAAATCTTAAGCCATAATTCCAGGGTCGGTACCCTCGGTGACTACATAGTTGAGGGCGAGATTCAGAACACTGGCGACCAAGACACCAAGTTTGTCAAGATAGTTGCCATTTTCTACGGGGCAGATAATAAAGTGCTTGCGGCCGGTTCTACTTATGCAGACCCGAGGGACCTCAAAGTCGGTGAAATTGGCCAGTTCAAGCTCTCAACGTACGAGTATAAAGTAGCTGCGAAAGTAGAGCCTACTGATATTGAGAGCTACCATCTGGAGTTTGGGTGCTCCGTATATTAGCTCAGATGCATTTTGGAGGGAGAAGAAGCAAAGTGATGTTCCAGGAGTGGCATCGCCGGTTCGCTGGCCACGCTGCACATCATCTCAGGAAACGACACCGACCTGGACCGGGTAATGTATAAAATCGGCACCCTTGGCCCTCCGGTTCAAGTCAGCCTCAAAGAGTAAGACAAAACGGAGAGGTCTATTCCTATAGCCGGAGAGATAGCTGACACGATAAGTGCAAAATAAGGTGCATCATGATAGAGGTAAAGATTGGTCATCAACCTGGGTTAACGGCACAGGATACAATAAAGGTATTTCAGAAGAGGCGGGGTAACAAATATGAGATGTAAAAGCCAAGATAGCCTGGCGTTGGCTGGCCAGGCTTTCAGTTTGTTGTCAAGCAGAGTATCTGGAAGGCAGTGGGTGTTGAGCTAACGGAGAAGAAAACAAAACCGCCTTTTATCTACACTTAAACGAAAGGTTCGTTGCTGAAATTATCCTAAGCTAAATACTGAAAGGAGGTTAAATAAAGTGAAACGAAGTTATCTTATTCTATTAATTGTAAGCCTTTTAATTCTGTGCGGATGTGCTGAGATGCCAAGGGAAACGCCAGCACCCGGTCCTGAATCATATATCAGAGATATCAAGATTCTCTCCCATAGTGGATATTTAACTTCGGCTTTTCCCGGTGACTATCTCGAAATATACGGAGAGCTTCAGAATACCGGCAACAAAAATATTGAGTACATCAAACTAACCACTACCTCCTATGATAGCGCCGACAAGGTTATTGGAACAAAGTGGGCATATGCAGATACTGATATACTCCTTCCCGGAGATAAAGCTCCGTTTGGGTTTATTGAAATGATCTCCCGCGAGAAGAACTATAAATCTTATGGCCTGGAAATCACCAGTTGCCAGGAAACAACTGAGGAGCCGTATCGGGACTTCGAATTCCTTAATACTTCGTCGTACATTGATGATGACGGCGACTACCACGTCAAAGGGGATATTAAGAATAACGGCACCCAGGATATGAAAAGCGTTGGCGTCGTCATTACCTGTTACAACGCGGAAGGGAAGGTAGTTTCAGCTTCCGGGACTTTTAGTCTAGTAGAGTTGAAAGCGGGGGAGGCCGCTCCATTTGATACACAGGCGCTCTCCAGGGAGATAAGTTCTGAAATTACGTCTTATTCCCTTCAAACTGACGTACATTAAACGGATAGATATAAGTTTTGACGGCATACTGGGTAAGTTAGCCAAAGTAATAGAGGGGATAGAGATAACTACCAATCGCATAAGCGTAAAAGGAGGTTTATCATGGCAAAGGTTATCATTGGTCATCGCCCCGAATTAACGGCAGAAGTTGCCAGGAAAGTATTTGAAAGCCATTTCCACGACAAATACGACGTCTATAAGACAAAAATGCGAGCCTATGACTTTGTTGTTAAGAAAAGTGCTTGGAGAGGGGTCAGCGTTAAGCTAAAGCAGAAACGAGGCCAGACGTACTTTGAATTTAGGGGACAGCCCCCTGGAAAAGCACCATTTACATTGTTTTTGGTATTTTTTGCAGTGTGGGTAGGCTTGAGCTTGCAGGCATTGGATCGCGTCGGTGCTGGGGTTGGTGCTCTTATAGGCTTACTGCTATGGGTTGCGCTGGGTTCGTGGCTCGTCTCCCTCGCTTTCTCTCGGCCCAGCAGGAAAATAGAAAACGAGATAAAAGCACTTATAGAGAATGCAGAGGAGTTCAAGGAACAAGGGAGTGGTGGCCGGTGAAGTCCGTAGCCATTGCCCTCTTGAAGGTAAGCCGGGGAAAGTGATTCTAAACCAGTTTGGAGTGAAGTACAGGAATTCATCGTGTAGATTTGAAATATCTTTGACAAACTAGGTCCTTTTTGCTAGTTTAGTAAAGTAAAATGCTGGGCAAACCAGCGGGAAGGAGGGTACAATGAAGAGAGTTTTCGTAGTATTGGTATGGCTTGCTTTGCTAGTTCTTACAACCGGGCTGGCTGTGGGCTGCGCTGGAGGTCCAACCGAAGTAACCCCCACCCCAGGCCCATCCCCAACAACGCCTGCCCCGGCACCTACCCCGGCACCATCGGGTCCAACGCCAACACCCGGTCCAGCGGCACCACCGGGTCCAACGCCAACACCCCAAGAAGGGCAAGCCAAGTTTGAAATCGTTGACTCTAACATGTTCCTTGCCTCAGATAGAGAGCTCCGTATAGTGGGTGTGGTGAAAAACACCGGCGATGGTGTAGGTCGTCCTCACGACAGCCACCTGGTCGATGCCAGCGGTAAGGTAGTAGCTCAGCCGTTTCTATGGTTCTTTCACTACATCGAACCTGGGCAGAAGTCTCCTTTTTGTGCTAGCGAGTACGGTGGCATGATTCCTCCGGGTTGGCAGGATTTGGAGCTTCGTCTGAGGCCGGTCGTCCTCGTGGACGACAGGCAATATACCTCCTGCCGGTTAGAGGGCCTGACTGCATTCGCTAAGGAGCCAGAGAGGGAAGGCGAACCAGCCCGGTTCAACATCTGCGGAAGGGCAATCAATACTGGCAAACTGCCTACCGATGGCTTCCACATACTGGCGGTGGGCTATGATGCCGAGGGGAAGGTGGTGGATGTTAACCACGACTACAGGTATCCAGGAATCGAGTGCCCCAGGTACTTAGAGCCCGAGATGAGCGCACCATTTCAAGTGTCGCTTTATGCTGTCAGACCGATTGCCGACTATGAGGTCTTCAGCGAGGGGCCAGCCACCGAGGCCAGAGAATTGGTCGAACTGGAGGTGGCTGATTATACCGTGGTTGGTTCAGACAGAGAGACTTACCTCTTCGGTGAGGTGGTAAACAGGGGCAGCAAGCCAGCCGTAGAAACTGAGGTGGTCATGACCCTGGTCAATGCCGAGGGGCAAATCCGTGACGTGGTCGATACCTCGTATTATTACCGTGCTATCTTAGTCGCTCCGGGAGAGAAACTGCCCTTCGTGATTTCAACATCCGCGCCGCAGGAAGTATGGGAAAGACCCATTTTCCAGGTGCAGGGCTTCACCGTTGACAGCCTGAGCGAAGACTACACTGGCGTATACGAGGACATCAAGCTGGAGGGACTGGATACCCTGGAGAGGCCATATAAAAGATTTGAGTCCAAGGGAAAGGTGACCAACACCGGTAGCTCAGTGGCTGAGGTACGCATTATCGGGGCTATCTATGATGCCCAGGGCAGGGTGGTCGATGTCGACACCGACGGTGTTGGTTTGTTTAAGCCCGGTGAATCCAGGGATATCGAGCTTATCTTCTCCTCCGCCGAAGAGGCGGCTGACTTCAAGGTGTTCTACGGCGCCTTGGTAGAAAATATGGAGTAACAGGCTTTAGAAGGATAAACGAGGGAGGTGGTGATGGTGAAGAAGAACTGGTGGAGAATAGGCAAGAGCTTAATTTTGCTGCTGGCAGCGGTGGGGCTTATCCTTCCCACCGTTCCAGCCATAGCGCAAAGCATCGAATTTGACGGCGCTACCATTTCCATACGAATGCCTGCTGGCTATGAGGTCGAGGAAACGGAGACCAGGACGACTGCAACGGGCATCCCCATCGAGGAGCTCAAGTTTAAGGGCCCGCTAGTAAGGAGTGACATCACCTTTAAGGGTTCGCATGAAAGTTTCCATACATGGCGTGACCCACCATGGTTCGGTGCTGAGACCCAGGTGCACCCGAGGCAGCACCCCAACATAGCTGAAGAGGCAGCCAGTAATATGCTGCCTCATGTCCCCGGCGATGTCTATGCGGAAGGCACAATGCCAGTGCCAGGAGACGGGGGTGTTACCTACCAGGGATATTACTACCTGTCCCGCCGGCTTGGCGTTGGAGAAACGGCTGTGGGGCAGGGTTTTATGCCCGAGGAGCACTTCTTTAATGCCACCGTGGCCCTGACCAATACCCCACCCTACTATACCATTTCGTTTTGGGGCGGCGACTGGGGCGTCCAGGATGGTACTGTGAAGGATGGCTCCACCCATGTCCATACCCTTGACGGTGAACCGCTGCTGGTTAGGCAAAAGGCCGTAGTGGAGCAAATGCTCTTCAGTGCCGCCATCAGCGGCTGGACTCCACCCCCCGCTACCACTGAGGAAGCTGCCTTCAAGCTCGGCGGAACAGTGAATGTGGACTTGGGCACGACATTCCCCAAAACTCCCGAGTTTGAGGGAAATTGTCTGTCATTTGAATTGCCGGCTGGCTATGCCCTACGGGGGGATATACGGGGAGGAGCTTTAGCTGAGGGAGCAGTGCCAACCTACGAAGAGTGGTCCGGTAGTAGCTGGGTAAAAGTTGAGATAGGACGGCACAGTTTTTCTGTTCGGATTGGCACTTTGGGAAGTATGGTCAGTCTGCATGATCTTGCAGTTTCGAGCGTACCAGAGGGAAGCATACATGAACAAGACCATATCGAAATAGACGGACATGAAGCATACTATGTTTTCTCCAGAGAAGTCTCCGGAACTTATGAGTCGAATAAAGCCATTGTCGTTGTTTCGGTGGGCGAGAACCGCGTTCTTTTTTCGCTATCGGCAATCGACTCGCTCGATACTGAAACGAAGCGCCATAGCGTAGATGGTGTTCAAGTTGCTGAGAAGAGCAAGCAGAGTCTCCAGCAGGTATTCTCCAGCCTTGCCATTGGTTCGTGTGGCGCTCTCTCCACTCCTGAGACGGGAAAAGAGGGAACCGCGGAACAAGTCCGCTCGCGCCTAGAGCAGACATATGAGATGCCGTTCATAGATGGTGATTATGCAAAGTGGACAAAGGATGAACTGCTAATGGTTGAGGCAGTCTTCGACCTAGTCGGTGCTGATTTTTTGAAAAAGTGTCAGATACCGTATTTGACCCGCGACAAAGTATACGTAGATAGGAACGGGAATAAAGACCTGGGTGTCTTTGGTGCCACTGATAGGCTTACCAGTGCTGTTTCTATCTTTGACAGGGCGAGAGTTCCTGATGACTTTGATACGGCAGACGCCCAATTCAAGGGAACCCTTATCCATGAACTTATTCATCCGTTTCAGCTACAGGACCCTGTAACAGAGAAGAGATACACTTGGGACACTGTAAAAAGCAATCCCCTAATGAAAGATTGGATGAAGCTGTCAGAATGGCAAGAAGTTCCTATAAAAGCCTCAGTTACTGGCAGACCCTGGTCGTTTAATCCCCTCAAGGCAAACTTTGTCACCGAGTACTCCAAGTGGGACCCCTATGAAGATATGGCGGAGACAGCCATGTTTTACGTACTTAGACCCGAATGGCTTCTGAAGCACTGCCCTCTGAAATACCAGTTCTTTAGAGAGAGGATATTTAAAGGGAAAACATTTGACTAAGGAGATAAGCGTGAAGGCGGTAATAATAATAGTGTCAACAGTATTCTTAATTCTGCCTTGCTTTCTTTTAGCAGGTTGTGGTGGCGCCCCTAAAAGGCAGCAACCTGAATCATGGAGAGGCATAGTCCCCGGACAGAGCAAGAGCGCTGATGTGGTTTCTATTCTGGGTGAACCGGTTAATAGAGAGACCTTGGAAGCGTATGAGATTTACAGCTATCAAAGCCAGGATGAGATGTCCTCCCATCAGGTCGCATTAAAGGACGATATCGTCCAAATGATAGGTGTTATCACATCTCCAGAGGAAAATTACACTCTAGAAACGGCACTTAGCCAGTACGGCGAACCAGAGAAGGTCACATACAGCTACTTAATGCAAGGTGCCATGACTTATATCTTCGCTAACCATGGAGTGACCATAGTCGCTTTAGAAGAGGGAGGAGCAGTCCTTCAAAAGCACTATTACATCCCGATGTCACTTGATGCGTACATGGCCAGTTGGGGCAAGAAGCTACCATTGGAGTATCCATACATCCGGTAGGATGTGCCGGTTGACTGATATCCAAGAGGTAAAATATACCTTACTGGGATAACGCGCTGGGGTACGCCTTTCACTTTCCTTTCCCAAGTTTAGGTCACGTGATCCAGAAGGGAGAGGGGGGCAGTGTCGCAGCACTCCGCGGTAAAAGAAGGTCGGCTATGCCCAAGGTTGAGCTACGTGCTCTTGATCCTATTTTTCGCCGACATGCCCAATAGGGCGAAATGTGCAATGAAGGGAACATACCGGTTCGACCATTTATCGGGTGCGATTGCCATATTGTTGAGGTCTCGCTATAATGGCAATAAGAAACCTGGAATAAGAAGGCTAATGCAATGGAAGCTTGGCAATGGGTCTTGACCGGGGTCGTGGCACTGGTGGTAGTGTCAATCATTCCCTACCTGATTCTGAAATACGCATATCGTAAGCCGATGGCTAATGTCTGGCTGTATCTCGCCTACATTTTCCTGTTTTGGACGTGGATATTCGCCATATATGAGACGCCCGGGAAACGAAGGGAGAGGCTAAGGAAAGCAGGGATTAAAGAGGGGCAGGTTATTGTCGACCTTGGCTGTGGTCCCAGTCGTTTCACGATTCTCGCTTCAAGGATAGTAGGGCCAGAAGGCAAAATATATGCCTTAGATATTCATCCCTTAAACACAGCCATTGTTGCGGCCAGGATAGCAATGGGAGGCGTCAAAAACGTAAGTGTCATGCTTGCAGATAGTTGTGCAACCCGGTTACCGGACAAAGCGATAGACCTTGTCTTCATAAACGACGCCTTCCACGAGTTTGATAAAGTCGCTACCTTAAAGGAGGCAGCG
>CAYWAU010000067.1:1700-9595 GCA_964456395.1 uncultured Dehalococcoidaceae bacterium | reverse complement strand
ATGACGGCTTTTTAGGTTTAAGGTGGAAGTGCTTTTGCGGGAATGACGGCTTTTTGGGGGGGGATAAGGGGTGGCCTGGATTCCCGCTTTCGCGGGAATGACATTATTAATCAATCGAGATTTAAGCCGCTGATGATGCGAGGGCGGCGGGTGGGAATAGCTAACAAAGGAAAGGGGGTCAGGGGGATAGGTTACCAAATATCAGTCGCAACCTCTTGACAATTACGGCTAACAATAGTAATCTAATTCCACTAACACCTTGATGCATAAAGGAGGTCATAAATGGAGATGGAAAATCAAGCCTATCCGGTAACTCTCAGGGGCGAGCTTACAATCCCGCCGGCTCGCGGCTGGTGGCTCCTCAAGTGGCTGCTGGGAATCCCACACTATATTTGCCTCATTGGTCTGTGGATAGCCTTTATCGTGGTGTGCATTATATCCTTCTTCGCCATCGTGTTCACCGGGAAGCACCCGAAAGGTCTGTTTGACTTCAAAGTCGGCGTCCTGCGCTGGACGTGGCGGGTGGGCTTTTACAGCTATGAAGCCCTGGGGACAGACAAATATCCCCCCTTCACCCTGAAACCCGACCCCGACTACCCGGCCGACCTGGAGATACCTTACCCCGAAAAACTGTCCCGCGGGCTGGTGTGGGTAAAGTGGTGGCTGCTGGCTATTCCACACTATATTGTCACTGCTCTCTTTGAAGGAGGCTGGGGGCGTGGCAATGTTGGTCTAGTCACTATTCTCGCCATCTTTGGTGCAGTAGCACTGCTTTTCACCGGAAAATACCCCAAGGATATCTTCAAGCTGGTAATCGGCCTCAATCGCTGGGCATACCGCGTGGCTGCTTACGTGACGCTGATGACCGACGAATACCCGCCCTTCCGCCTGTGGGACGACTAGGGTTCCGGCTGGCATCTGGGGCAGAAATAGGTGCCCCGGTTCCGCACGACAATACGTTTTACAGGCACGTGGTGAACGGGGCATTCTTTGCCACGTCCGTGCGCCACCCGGAACTCAAAGTGGGCGGTGCCGATATCACCGCCGGGGCGGAAGTAGTTCTGAACGCTGGCACCCCTGTTGCCGATAGCCGACCACAACACCCGTTTAATGGCACGGTGAAGTCGCTCTATCTCATCACGGGAGAGGTTTCCCGCCGGCTTCAAGGGGTGGATTCTGGCATCAAACAGGGCTTCGTCGGCGTACATATTGCCGATGCCGGCAATAATAGACTGGTCAATAATAACCGGCTTTATCGGCGCTGTCCGATTATGCAAACGCTGTGCCAGGACTTCGGGGGTGAAGTTGTCCTCCAGAGGTTCGGGCCCCAGCTTACCGGACACAGTACTCTCATCTCCGGTCAGCCACATTGCCCCGAACTTGCGCGGGTCACGAAAGTAAATTCCAATCCCATTATCCAAATGGATTACGGCACGGGTAAATCTATCATCAGCCGGGTTTAACAGCAATGAGCCGGTCATTTTCAGGTGGATGACCAGCATCTCGCCGCTGCTCAAGCTAAAGAGGAGATACTTGCCACGCCGGGTCAAGCCGGTTATTTTGTAGCCGACGATGCGGGAGCGAAATTCCCCAACCGACGGCTGGCGCACCATCCCATCCCAGAACAGGGTAATACCGGTAATCTCGCGCCCGATGACATGGGGCAAAAGCTCATTTTTAATCGTCTCTACTTCAGGGAGTTCCGGCATGGCTTATTTCATCTCGCCCCAGTTCTTACCCTCTTTGATATCCACCTTCAACGGGATGCTGAGCTCTACCGCCGCCGACATTACCTCAGGAACCAGCCGGCGCATTACCTCCATTTCCGCCTCCGGCACCTCAAAGACAAGCTCATCGTGTACCTGAAGCAGCATCTTGCTTTCCAGCTTCCGCTTTACCATATCCCGGTGCAGATTTATCATGGCCACCTTGATAATATCGGCAGATGTCCCCTGCACCGGCATATTGATGGCCATACGCTCAGCCGCCTCCCTTACCTGACGGTTGGACGAATTGATGTCGGGAATAAAGCGCCTCCTGCCCAGCAGCGTCTGCACATAGCCGGTTGTCCTCGCCTGTTCCTTGGTAGAATCAAGGTATTGCCTGACACCGGGGTATTTTTCAAAGTAGGCGGCGATGAACTGAGACGCCTCCTCCCGGGACAACTCGGTTGCCTGCTCCAGTCCGTAGTCGCTCATGCCGTAGATAACACCGAAATTAACCGTCTTGGCCAGCCGCCGCATATCCGGCGTTATTCGCGAAGCCTCCACACCATATATCTGAGCCGCCGTCGCCGCATGGATATCCTCATCATGCTCAAAGGCGCTCAACAAGCCCGTATCCTGAGATAAGTAAGCCAGAGCCCGCAGGTCTATCTGCGAGTAATCCCCGGCCAGCAGGTAAGAGCCCTGCGGAGCGATAAAAGCCTGCCTGACCTGCCCCCCCAGGTCACCCCGAACCGGAATATTCTGCAGATTGGGCTCGCTGGAGGAAAGCCGCCCGGTAGCCGTCCTGGTCTGGTTAAAGCTGGTATGAATCCGCCCGGTCTTGGGGTTCACCAGACCCGGCAGGGTATCAATATAGGTTGACTTCATCTTGGTTAACTGGCGATACTGCAGTATATCACCGACTATCGGGTAATCCTTACGAAATTCCTCCAGAACCGTTGCCTCCGTGGAATACCGGCTCTTACCTCTACGCGTGGTGGGTAATTGCAATTCATCATAAAGGACACGTCCCAGCTGCTGAGGCGAGTTAATATTGAACTCATGACCGGCCTGACTGTATATCTGCTCCTCCAGTCCGGCTACCTGCTCACCGAGATTACGCGACATGTCTCTTAATATCCCCGTATCCAGAGCCACCCCATTCCTCTCCATAAGGAGCAGCACGGGAACCAGCGGCATCTCAACCCCGGCAAATAACTGCCAAAGCCCCTGTTCCTTAAGTCCCTTTTCCAGCAACCCCGCCAGCCTCAATGTCATGTCAGCATCAGCGCAGGCGTAGTCGGCAGTCTGTTTTATGTCAATCTGCGACATGGAAAGCTGTTTGGCGCCTCTGCCAATGAGCGCGCTGATGGGTGTCATCTCAATACCCAGTTTGCTGAAGGACAGCGCTTTCAGACCCAGGGACTTCTCTCCCAGCAGGTAGGCGGCAATCATGGTATCAAAGGTCAGGCCGCTAACAGCCACCCCGCACTCCGCCAGCACCGTCATATCATACTTGCCATTATGAGCCATTTTGGCTACCTCTGCCTTCTCAAGGAGAGGCCTGAGCCGGTTGATAACCTGTTCCAGCGGCAGTTGCGTTATTTCATCCAGGATGACATGACCGACCGGAATGTAATAAGCCTCGCCGGGGTCTATCGCCAGGGATATGCCTACCAGCTGCGCCAACATCGGGTTTAAGCCCGTTGTCTCCGTATCAAAAGCAAACGACCCGGCAGCTGACAGGCGTTTAAGCAGCTCATCAAGGGCTTCAGTGGTAGCCACAATGCGGTAATCGCCCCCGGGCGGCCCGGCTTCAACCTCTACCGAGCCTGACTCCGCTTCTACACCCGGCAATTTTGACAGCAGGCTAATAAATTCAAGCTCACGAAAGAGCTCAGCCACCTGGTTGCGGTCGTACTGGCTGACGCGGCAATCATCCAGATTCAGCGCAACCGGTGTCCGGGTAACGATGGTAGCCAGCTCTTTGCTCTGGCGAGCCAGGGCTTCGTTCTGCCGCAGTATTTCCTGAAGCCTGGGCGGGTTTACCTCATCTATGTGAGCATATATTTCTTCCACGGTGCCAAATTGCTGAATCAGGCTGGCCGCTGTCTTCCCGCCTATGCCGGGGACACCGGGGATATTATCCGAAGGGTCGCCCACCAGTCCCTTAAGGTCGGTGATATGCTCCGGCCCAACGCCGTATTTCTCGCTCACCGCCTCCTCATCATAGAGCATGGTATCACTGAAGGTCCTGCCCGGTTTGGGATAAAGTACCTTCACGCGGGGAGAGACCAGTTGCATGGTATCAGCATCACCGGTAACGATAACGGTATCAATCCCCTGCTGACTGGACTGTTGACTGAGGGTGCCCAGGACATCGTCGGCTTCGTAAGTGTCAATTTCAAAGAGAGGAATACGGAACGCTTCTACCAGCTGCTTCACCCGCTCTATCTGACTGAGCAGTTCGTCGGGAGTGGGGGGGCGGTTTGCCTTATACTGGTCAAAAAGCTGGTGCCGGAAGGTAGGTCCTTTCTTATCAAAGGCAATGGCGTAATGGGTGGGCTTCAGTTCGCTGAGGACTTTAAGCAGCATCAGGACAAAGCCGTAAACAGCGCTGACTACCTCGCCGGTCCTGGATACGGTCAGGGGTGTGGCCTGCCGGTACCTGGTCGGCCCGAAGGCATGGTAGGCACGGTGCACTATGGCATTGCCATCAAACAGTACCAAGAGGGGCTTGCCCATAGCTTAATTATAGCAGAATCAAGAGGAGATTACAGAAGAAGTATATAATTCACAGCGTTGGATAAAATGGGGAAAATTGAACCTTATAGCTTTTTACATATTTAGCGAGAGAGAAAGTTCTTTGGCATATTCATATGAAATTATTTCGCCATCTTCAGATTTTGTGTAAGCAGTTTCTTGGTGTGATTTTTCCTTAATGGCTGTGGAAGTATATTCGCGGAACGTATCGGCAACAAAATTCATTACTTGGACCTCTGTCTCGGAAAATATACTTTCGTCAGGTTCAACCAAAGCGGTAAATTGCTCTCCTACTATCCCCTCTTCGGTATCAAAAGGGATTTCGTCCTTATCTAGTAATTCAGGCTGCATGATGCCAGTAATAAGCTCATAATTATTAGGAACTGGACCATATTTAAGATGGATATATTGAGATCCAGTAATTGACACCGAGGCCTCTTTGAAGTGAAGAAAATCACAATACCATAGTAATTTGTTAAGTTTGACTTTCAGGACACCATCTAGACGCTTCACCAAATAAAGAATCATATTCTTTAACTTTTCTAAATCATACTCTTTGAAACCCGAAGTCAAATCCACATGCTGATGCAATACTAAACGCTCGAAAGAGAGTTGGAAGGCTTGCTCCTTATCCTCTTGCACGAAGCTGACAATTCTTTTCTCAATCCTTGTCGCTGTATAAGCTGGCAACTTATTTCGATTAGCTTCAAGGAATTTTTGCATATTTCTTGGGTCTTCTATGAGGCAGAGTGTGCTATTGTGCGCATTATCTTGGACAGCTCCACTCTCATATCGATGAATGGTTATCTCTCCCCAACCAAGTAATCGGGAGAGCGCTCTTTGGCTTAAGCCATACTTTTCCCTAATTGTGCGGATTTCATCCGGTGATAAAAGCTTATGTATTTGTCGGTATCGGCTATAGGCCCTTTCGAGATTTCGCGAATCCCGTTCCTCGTCAAAGATTTTCGACCTACATTTCGGGCAGATAGCAATTTCCGCCTCTATTTCGATAGGCTCTCCCCTAACATTATAGACTTCCTTTTCTACTCCTAACGTTGCCTCCACATACTCTTCACAATTAGGGCAGAAAGCTCCTTTCATTTTCCTTTCCCCCTCCTTTTAAATGGGTAGTCCAATACTTTCTCTGGTATATGAAAAGAAAAACAAATTGCCATATTATATTTCGATACAACTTTCAGCTTAATGAACACTTGCTTGCCACATATAGTCTTGCCAAATTCCCAATATTCGCCTCCTCTAGGGTCTGTGTCTAGTATCGGCCCCCTGTAGTAATCTTCACATGTTAGCCCTAATATTTCATTCTTTGCTTGTGGAACTGTAATACCGAGGCGAGCTATAGTATCCAGACTTTTGTCTCTTTCGGCAAATGAGAACTTCTTCTGGGCAAACTCCTTGAACTGAAACAGAAAAAGTTTTACGTGCCATAGCTGAGCATCCCGCATAACTTCTCCTAAGAAATATAATATGTTATCATATGATAAAAGTCAAGAGGTAAATGCCACAATATTTCAAATAGAATAATAAGTAATAATTAACTTGGCTCGTCTACCTGGCCGATATTTTGTGCCTGGTAGTGGTTACGTATGTATTTAAAACATCAACGGGGGCGGCGGGTGGGGGAAGATAACATGGAGGGAGGGGGGGATAAGCCGTAGATAGAGATTGCTTCGTCGCTTCACTCCTCGCAATGACAGATGAGGGAGCGGGGATAAAACTGCGGGATAAGCCGCAGATGATACGAGGGTGGCAGGGTGGGAAAAGATAAGAAACGAGGGGGTGGGGTATCAAGCTGAGTGGGGGGGCATCAGTCAAAGCCACACCAGGTAACAACATCTTCCAACGCCTCCCGCTGGCTCTCCAGTTTATTGGCCGGGAAATCCCAATCTGGATAGCCGATAGCGATGCTGATTACCAACCGCCTGGTCTCAGGTATATTGGCGAACTTCTTCACCACATCAGGATAAAATACACCCATGCCTTCGATGCAGGTACCAAGGCCATAATTCAGGGCAGCCAGGCAAATAGTCTGCGAAATGGCACCTAAATCAAACCGGGAGGGGAAGTCCTGTAACGAACTATCCACAGATATAAAAATAACGGCTGGGGCATCAAAATAACGCGGGCTCATCTTCAGCCACTCCGCTCTCTTCTCCCTGTCCTCCCGGGCTATGCCCAGGAGCTGGAAGAGCTGAACGGCAAGCTCCACCTGACGCTGTTTATACTTGCCCTCGAAGGAGCCTAACGGGGCATCAGAGTTTGGCTCCGCTCCGGAAACCAGCCTGTCGACATTGCCCCGCCTGATATTGTCCAGCACCTCGCCGGTGACAACCGTAATTTCCCACGGTTGTGTATTCATGGCTGAAGGTGAGCGGGTAGCAATACCGATGATTTCCCTGAGGATTTCCTTGGGTACAGGCTCGGGCTTATAGCCCCTTATGCTCTTCCGTGACCGTATAGCCTCCAAAACTTCCATCAGTGCACCTCACTCTTTACCCGGCATTACCATGCGGTTAAAATTTTGCCCTGCCATTCTCTTACCCTTTATGAACTTCAGCCAGAAACTTACTGATGTGCGGCAACACAAGTTCGCTACGCTCCAGGGCTTCATGACCGACACCCGGCAGGGAGAAGAAGGTCGCGTTCGGCATGAGGCTGGCGCACTCCTTAGCCTTCGGGTACCACGGGTCAGCCTCACCCACAAAGATAAGGCAGGGTAGAGTCACACGGGGCAGGGCTTCTTCCGCCGCCGGTATTACCTCCTGACCCATGACGCCATAGAATGAGGCCAGGACAGCATGGGGGTCAAGCGCCAGCATCTGTGCCCGACGCTCAGAGGGGTACTGGAAGCCCATGTTTTTCTCCATTGCAGCTACCAGGAACTCCATTGGCCGGTCGGGTGCCTCCTTAAAAGCCATCTCCAAGCCCACCTGAATCGCGGTCGACAAACTGCTATCTATCTCTTCCCGACCGGTAGGGGGATATCTTGAACCTCCCAGAATCAAAGAACTAAAGCGTTCAGGAGCATACATGGGGATACGCCACCCTATCATACCCCCCCAGGAATAACCGAAGTAGCTGGCTTTCTTGATTTTAAGGTCATCAAGTATGGCGACCACGTCCTCTACCATCAGCTTGAGGTCATAATCTGCAGCGTCATGGGGTTTGTCGCTGGCACCGCGTCCCCGGGGGTTAATAAGAATAAGTCGGTAGTCTTTACCGAGTACTTGAGAATAGCCAAAGAATCGCCAGTCCTGCATGGTTCCAGCTATACCGGGCATAAGCGCCAGTGGCGGTCCCTCCCCTTCCACCTCATAATGGATACGAACTCCCTGATTGGTAACGTACGGCATGTCTTTAACCTCCTTTTTACCATTTTATGGAAGCACAATATTAGCTACAATAATA
>CAYWAU010000067.1:0-1600 GCA_964456395.1 uncultured Dehalococcoidaceae bacterium | reverse complement strand
GGGGGATACAGGGGGTGAGGTTAATAAACACTCTCAATTAAGATAATTCGCCAGGCTCGGCTGGCTCAAGAGCTTTTTGTGCCTGATAGTAGTCACGTATGTATTTGAAAATTTCAACAAGCGTGGCAACGAGCGGACCGATTATCAGCAACCCCCAGAAACCGGCAAAATATGCCCCGAAGACCAGTAAAAGTATCATAACGGCGGGATGTATACGCAAGTAGGCGCTCTGGATTTTGGGAACAAGCAGATTGTTCTCCACCAGCTGTATGCCTACAAAGAGAACAGCTACCCAGATTGCCTTTTCCGGTGCCATCGCCAGAGCGACTATTACCGCTATGCCACCGCCAATCCAGGGCCCCAGAGTCGGAATCAGTTCGGTGACGCCAGCCAGAAGACCCAGTGCCAGAGCAAAGGGGACTTTTAACAACAACAGACCGATAAAGGAGAGGTAAGCTACAATGACCCCCAGCATTATCTGAGCACGAATATACCGTCCCAGTACCCTCTCCACAATGATGACCACATTCCGGGCATGTTCGGCAATACCCGGTGTCATCGCCGAAGCTAAACCCTTCTTCAACTTCTCCGAGTCTTTCATGATGTAAAAGAGGAAGAAGGGCAATACAGCAAAGCCAAGAAGCATGCCGAAGGTGCGGGGAATAGATGAAATCGCCCCCATCACGACATCGCGGATATACTTACCCAAGGAGACGCCCCCCTCAACAAGCTCTCTGGTCACCTCCTGCTGTATTTCCACAGGCAGATTAGCGATGGCTCCTTGAAACCATTGCTGTATCCGCAACAGGCTCTGACCAATAAAGTAGGGGACACTTTCCATCAGGGCTACCGAGGCATCAATGACAGCTGTCACGACAAAGTAGGCAAAGCCACCAACAATGCAGATGAGTAATAGAAAGGCTACTAGAACGGAAAAGACTCGTTTGAAACTCGGCCATTTATCCCGCAGCGGCAGCCGCCTCTCCAGCCAGGAGACGACCGGCATTAAAAGATAGGCCAGCACCAGACCAGTGGCAAACGGAAGTACCACGACCCTCAACAAGTAGAGAACCCACAGTACTATGATGATACCCAGTATTAAAGATACCAGGCGCCAGTGTTTAATAAGTATATTTGCCAATTATATTAATACTCAACTCACTATCTATTCTGGCATGAAAGGAAAGGCGGTAAAATAAGCACGTCTAACAGATATGATGTAAACACTAGTGCAGCTAACTTGCTGCCCCCTTAGGCCCGAGCTTCTCTCCCACTCTCTTTCTGGCCTCGTCAGCAGCTTCCTTTGCCTTTTCCGTAACTTCGCCTGCCTTTTCCTTGACCTCCTCAGCCTTCTCCTTTAACAGCGCCCTTGTCTCCTTCCCGGCTTTGGGAGCATAGAGAAAGCCAATAGCCACTCCAGCAATGGCACCAATAATAAAACCAATGGCAAAATTGCTACCTGTGTCTTTATCACTCATCTCCATCTTCCTCCTTCTTTTTAGTAAATCGACTGACCAAGCCAACTGCCTGACGTATGCCTTGAATGAAGGCGGCTACCTGTGCCAGGGGCCTAGCCACTTCCACTTCCACGCAAGAGGAA
>CAYWAU010000066.1:0-9792 GCA_964456395.1 uncultured Dehalococcoidaceae bacterium | reverse complement strand
CAGGCGGAGGCTTTCTTCCACTTCAACCTCTTCGTTAATATAAAAAGGAGGCGTCTTTGATGCATTGAGTATCTCTGTCTCATTGACAATAACCTCAATGTCGCCGGTGGAAAGTCTGGGATTCTCAGTCCCCGGCGGTCGTTGAGCCACCTCCCCACTAATGCTCACCACATACTCGCTGCGCATCTCTTCGGCTGTTCTCAGGCTTGATGCCGAGATTTCCGGATTAAATACCGTCTGGACAACGCCTTCCCTGTCACGCAGGTCAATAAATATAAGTCCACCGTGGTCGCGGCGACGGTTTACCCAGCCAGCCAGGGTTACCTTACTGCCAGCATGTTCCTTCCTCAATTCACCACAGCTATGGGTTCTGAGCAAAATCGCCTCCTGCTAGCGTGACACCACTTTTGATTATAGCTTATACAGGAAGGCGCTTCAACTTGAGGAAGCGGCAAATTGACAAGCGTGACGTTTAATACTATCATTCTAACAGCATGCCAAAAACAGTTGCGGAAATAAACGAAAAAATCAGGGCAGGCAAAGCGGTAGTGGTCACTGCCGAAGAGATAATCGGCATTGCCAGAGAAAAGGGAGTCGCCAAAGCCGCCCGGGAAGTGGACGTGGTGACCACCGGTACATTTGGACCCATGTGTTCCTCCGGTGCCTACTTCAATATCGGCCACTCCAAACCTCGTATCAAGCTGGGAGGGGGCAGAGCCTACCTCAATGACGTTCTGGCATATACCGGCTTTGCCGCCATAGACTTATTCCTGGGGGCTGATGCTTTACCCGACGACGACCCCAGAAACAGAGTCCACCCCGGTGAATTCAATTATGGCGGCGGTCACGTTATTGAGGAACTGGTAGCCGGCAAAGATGTCAGGCTGGTAGCCAATGCTTATGGGACCGACTGCTATCCGCGGCGGCGTCTGGAGACCTGGATTAATATCAAAGACCTCAACCAGGCGGTGCTGTTCAATATCAGGAATGCCTACCAGAACTATAATGTGGCCGTAAATCTGTCGGACAAAACTATATATACGTACATGGGCATATTGAAGCCACGTCTGGGTAATGCCAACTACTGTTCCGCCGGTCAGCTCTCGCCTCTATTCAACGACCCCTACTACAAGACCATCGGTATCGGCACGAAGATATTCCTGGGGGGCGGTACCGGTTTTATTGCCTGGCAGGGCACCCAGCATAACCCGGATGTTCCCCGTACCGAGAAAGGTGTGCCCAAGGCGGGGGCGGGGACGCTCGCCACAATAGGCGACCTGAAGCAGATGAGCCCGCGCTGGCTGGTAGGGACCAGCATGCTCGGTTATGGGTGCAGCCTGACTGTCGGTGTTGGTGTGCCTATACCGGTACTTTCCGAAGAAATTCTGCAGTATACAGCGGTAACTGACCAGGATATTCTGGCGCCGGTTATTGATTACTCTGAGGCATACCCGCAGAGAAAAACGGATACAATTGCCGAGGTAAGCTATGCCGAGCTTAAGAGCGGCAATATAAAGGTCAAGGGCAAAGAAGTGCCTACCGCTTCCCTGTCCAGCTACCCGAGAGCGGTGGAAATTGCCACCATTCTCAAGGAATGGATACAGGCGGGCAAGTTCCTGCTTACGGAACCGGTGGAGCCTCTGCCCGGCGTGGAGTCAGGCGTAACCTTTAAGCCGCTTAACGAGCGCCCGATTGAATATTAAAGTGCAGGTGAGGGTGATGGCTGTTTCTAAAAGAATAGTGTTGCGTTTTCCGAGGCGCCTGGTCGAGCGACCGATAATATACCGGCTGGTCAAAGACTATGACCTTGAGTTTAATATTCTGAAAGCTTCAATTACTCCGGAAGAAGAAGGGCTGCTGGTACTGGAGTTGAAGGGCGACCAGAAAGAGTACGATAAGGGTATTAATTTTCTGATTAAGACCGGCGTTAAGATTCAGTCTCTCAGCCAGGACGTTACCCGCAATGAGGAAAGGTGCACCAATTGCGGTGCCTGTATCACCGTTTGCCCCACCGGCGCTTTTAAGCTGGAACCTCAAACCAGAGTCGTGATATTTGATAACGAGAAATGCATAGCCTGCGGACTCTGCATCACAGCCTGCCCGCCAAGAGCCATGGAAGTCCATTTCTAATGCTTCATGACAATTTGAGAATGAGCAATGTATAGCCTGCCTGCTAAAGGCAATAAGTTGACTTCTGATGTATGGAACCGAGAACGTACCGGCACTGGATTGAAGGCAAAGACCTAATCCCTTTTGGCGTAACAGTTAAGGAAACCGATTTATACATTCGCGCCTCCTCCAATATGCAAAGAAAAGCTCACCGGCTGGTTCTGAAATACCGCCAGAAGCTGGAGGATTATATTGAACGCAACCCTGCCTTCCTGACATCACTTGAGCCCGTTGTAGCGCCGGCACAGAGCCCCCGTATCGCGCAGGAAATGATAGAGGCTGCCCGGAAGGCTGGAGTCGGTCCCATGGCTTCGGTTGCCGGAGCGATAGCCGAATATGTCGGCAGGGAACTGCTGGACTTCTCGCCGGAGATAATTGTGGAAAACGGGGGCGATATATATCTGAAGAGCCTGACGAAGAGAACCGTTGGCATATTCGCCGGTAATTCACCGTTGACCGGTAAAATCGGACTGGAAATAAATCCCCAGGACACGCCTCTGGGTATTTGTACCTCGTCGGGAACGGTGGGGCATTCTTTGAGCTACGGTAAGGCGGATGCCGTGGTGGCTCTTTCGCCCTCAGCTATCCTGGCCGACGCCGCGGCGACAGCTATCGGCAATCGCATCAGCCAGGCCGCTGATATCACCAGCGCCATTGAATTCGGTAAAAACATCGGTGGCTTGAAGGGGCTGTTAATTATCGTAGATGATAATATAGGGGTCTGGGGTGAGGTAAAGCTGTGCGAAACATCCGTCTGAACAGCCAGCTACGGTAATTACCTGCCGATGGTTATCTGCAACCTGTCCACCTCGCCAACCCCTCTTAGCGTTGAGACCATGCCCAGAATAGTGCTCCTGATTATCTCATTGGGGAAATATTTAATCGGGACATCAGCCTTATTTAGATTTATTTTAACCTCTCCATTATTATCAATAGAAAGCTCCAGACTCTCTATTTCCCCGGTGTCTCTCAGACCGGCCACTATACCAGCTATAACATGTTCCATATATTCGCTGACAAAGTAATCAAGGTTGATAGGTACATCATTAACCGAAAGACTAATCTGACCTGCCATTATGCCGTTTCCCCTCTATTTTTTTGGCCCTTCAAATGCTGGCGTAGTTCTACGAGGTTATCAATCATAGTGACTATCTCTTCCATAACGTCTATCTCCTCATAGCTATCGGCCAGTACCGGATTCTATTTTATCGCTTGTTGGTCAGAACAAGTATAGCATAAAGTTTACCAACGAGCCAGACCTCCCTCGTCATTACCTTTAAGACAGCCTGAGGAAGGTCTGATGCTGGCAACAATTGAATAGATACGCAGTATTATCTGTTAAGCCGATGCAGTGCCACTCCGGTGCCACCGAGAGCGATGCCCGTAACTACCATAAAGGCACCACTGCCGATAGCCAGCTGGGTAATGCCGAAGCCGAGAACAGCCAGGTACAGGTAGTTCTCCAGGTTAAGCGCCTGGGCATACGTCAGCTGCTTCGGATTGGTCGGGTCGTATTTCTCCCCGCCGAGCAGGTCGCCATAAGTTGTGGCTATCCCGTGGCGATGCTCCCTTACGGTATCACCAGCAATTTCGGCTTCTTTGGCAGTATCGATTAACTCACCTTCAGCCAGCTTATCTGTCGAGATACCAAGAGTAATCTTCTCCTGCTGCATTGCCGTTACCAAAAGGTTATCCTTAGTGACACCCAGCCCGATGAAGACGCCACCCAGAACCACTGCCACCACCCCCAGTAACAGCACCAGTATTGCCAGTCCACTAGTTATGTTCATTATGACACCTCCTTATCTACACTTACTTAGATTTTAATCAACGGCTGACATTGCGTATGTGATTAATATCACATATGGTCCGCAATGAAATTGATTAAGATGCTAGTAAGAAGGCATGGCGAATTCCAGTATTATCTGAGCAGGGAGTGGCGTATGGATGGTAGTCTTTTGAGGAGGGCTTATCGCCCTTACCGCTAATCTTCCCATCGCTGCAGGTAGCGGTGGGCTTGAGGCACCAGCCCGATTTCAATGAAGACCCCGATAACGTCAAGTTGCTTCTCCTCACCATGTTTCCCGCATTCAGCTGATAGGTTATACAATATTAGTGCGATATACTTTTTTATCAGTGTGCAAATAAAATGATTGCCTGTGTAACTTTTGTCACATACAGCCAGTAACTGACACGATAGAATTTATAACAAAACAACATCTATAATATTGACAGGGGAATAATTTCGGTTTATTATCTGTTACACAACTAAATGTTTGGGGAAGCGATAACCGGGAAAAACAAACCAGCGGAGGTGAGGCGATGTTTCAGAAAATATTAATTCCTTTGGATGGTTCCAAGCTTGCCGAGTGTGCTCTACCTTATGCTGAGGAACTGGCTAAAGGCTGCAACACCGAGGAGATAGTTTTAGTCAGCGTCACGGAGCGCATAACAGGGTATCAAGCCATAGATGATCCCAGTCATCCACTGGGTCAGCGGCTAGCACCCGTGGGTGTAGGTAAGAAAGAAAAGCAAGCCCAGAGGTATCTTGGCAAAATAGCCAAAGCGCTGGAAGCCAAAGGAATCAGTGTCAGAACAGAGGTACTTATCGGCAATCCGGCCGAGGAGATTGCGATTTTCGCCAAATATAATGAAATTGACCTGATTGTAATGTCCAGTCACGGACGCTCCGGTCCGAGCCGATGGGCTTATGGCAGCGTTGCCGACAAGACTTTCAGAGCCAGTTGCGCGCCGGTCCTTATGGTGAGAGCTCCCGGTTGTGTGCCCGGCATCTAAAGGCAGCTGCCAACAGGCGGCTCACGACTGGATTTCCTGGGGGTGGAACTCTGGAAATAATAAAAACATAAGGGAGTGAGCTATGGTAACCGAGCAGGATAAAACCCTTGTAGCGCTTCAGAAAGCTATCCAGATGGAGATTGATGGCAAGGAATTCTACCTGAAGGCAAGTCAGGCAAGCAGTAATGAACTGGGCAAGAAGCTGCTGAAGTCGCTGGCGGCTGAAGAAGACCAGCACCGTAAGACTTTTGAGGAGATATATAAGACTATCAGTGCTAAAAAAGACTGGCCCGCGACAGGCTTCCAGCCTGACGGTGGCCGGGGTCTGAGGACAATATTCGCCAGGGCACTTGAGGAGATGGACTCCAATATAGAGTCCATGCCTGATGAACTTGATGCTGTACAGACAGCGATGACCATGGAAAACGAGACTCTTGATTATTATAGAAACCAGAGTCAAATGGCTACATATGATGCCGAAAGAGATTTTTATGAAGCTCTGGCCGCTCAGGAAAGAGAACACCATTTAATTCTTCTGGACTATTATGAATTTCTTAAGGACCCGGCGGCCTGGTTTGTCCAGAAAGAACATCCATCTCTTGACGGCGGCTAACGGCGATGTGAAAGTAACGGGATTTGATTTTGGAGGTGCTAAATATGCTTGAGATTAAAGACCTATCGGTAGCCGTTGAGGACAAGCAAATCATTCACGATGTTAACCTGACCATACAGAGCGGCGAGACTCACGTCCTCTTCGGCCCAAACGGTGCCGGAAAAAGCACTTTACTTATGGCTATAATGGGCTTCCCTAAATACCGGGTGACCAAGGGCAATATCGCTTTCAAAGGTAAGGATATAACCGGTTTAACCGTTGACGAGAGAGCTCGTCTGGGCATTGGCATGTCTTTCCAGCGACCTCCGGTAGTCCGGGGGGTTAAGACCAATGATATGGTGGCTGCCTGTCTTAAGGGTCAGGGGGATGAGAAAACAATAGGCAAGCTGGCTGAGAGAGCTGACCTGACCGAATTTCTGGAGAGGGATATCAATTACGGTTTTTCCGGGGGTGAGATAAAGCGCTCCGAATTAATGCAGCTTCTGGCCCAGAGACCGGAACTAACCCTGCTGGATGAGCCTGAGTCAGGAGTTGACCTGGTAAATATCGTCCTGATTGGCGAACTCATGAATAGCCTCCTGGAAAAGAACTGCCCGATACAGTACCGGAAATGCATGGGGCTTATCATAACCCATACCGGTCATATTCTGGACTATGTTAATGCCCGCACCGGCTACGTCATGTGTGACGGTACTATCGGATGCGTGGGTGACCCTCATGAGATGCTGGCGACAATCAGGGAGAAGGGCTACGATGAATGTATAAAATGCTATCTGGGGAGGGTGCCATTACATGAGTAAAGCAAATAAATCGAAGACCTATAAGGACAAGGCCAAGGCGGCAGCCAGCAAAGCCGCCGCCCTCGGTGAGGATATTGACTTAAACAAATACATCAGCTCAGACGAGGAGTACCCCTATCGAGACGACCTGTCTCAGCTCCCATCCAAGGCGAAGGAGCAGATGCTTGGTGCCGGAGTTATGCTGGATGATACCAGCCAGAGGTCGGGCACCTACATACAGATGGACAACACACCGGTTCATTTCTCTATCAGTCAGGATGGGGTGGAAGTGATGGCGGTAAGCCAGGCGCTGGAGAAATACGACTGGCTGGAGGACTACTGGTGGCAGGCAGTAGCTGTGGACACTGATAAGTACACCGCTAACATTGAGTTGAGCCAGAACGATGGTTATTTCATCAGGGCTCTGCCCGGCCAGAAAACTGCCTTTCCGGTTCAGGCCTGTCTTTATCTGGCCAGAGCGAAACTGGTTCAGAACGTGCATAACATCATCATCGCCGAGGAAGACTCGGAACTGCACATTATTACCGGCTGTACTACCGCTTCCAGCGAAGACCCCGGACTGCACCTGGGAGTTTCCGAGTTCTATATTAAGCGCGGTGCCAAAGTAACCTTTACCATGATACACAGCTGGAATCCGGAAATAGCGGTGCGGCCCCGCACCACCGCTATCATTGAACAGGACGGTCTTTTTATGAGCAACTACCTGCTGATGAAACCGGTCCGTTCGCTGCAGATGAACCCGCTCGTTAAATGCGTAGGCGATAATGCTACGGCCAGATTCAACAGCGTACTGGTGACGGGCGAGGGTTCATCACTGGATGTGGGTTCAAGAGTGCTACTCAATGCCAGAGGTGCCAAGACCGAAATAATTTCCCGCGCCATCACTACCGGCGGGAGTATTATCGCCCGGGGTTACATAGAAGGCAACGCCCCGGAGGTTAAGGGACACCTTGAGTGCCGCGGCTTGATTCTGGGTGAAAAAGGCACCATTCATGCTATACCCGAGCTTAAAGGCACTCTGGCTGGCATTGACCTGTCACATGAGGCTGCTGTCGGCAAGATTGCCGAGGAGGAAGTGGAATACCTGATGGCCAGAGGACTTACCCGAGAGGAAGCAACGGCTACCATAGTGAGGGGCTTCCTCCGTGTGGATATTGAAGGGCTGCCGCCGCTGCTGAGCGACGAACTCGAGCGGGCAGTGGCAGCCAGCGAAAAAGAGGTCATGTAGCTATGATTGAGAACCTGAACAAAGAACAGATAGCCGGAATCCTGGAAACAATACCGATTGATATTTCTTTCGTTGATGAGAATGACACGGTTAAATTCTGGAACAAACACGAAACGAGAGTCTTCAAGCGTCCCTCGTCGGTACTTGGCAAAACTGCCCAGAAATGCCACCCACCCAAAAGCGTTGATAAGGTAAATACGGTACTGTCCGATTTGAAAAGCGGCAAAAGGGACTTTGTTGAGTTCTGGATAGACCTCAGGGGGAGGAAAATCTATATCAGATATTTTGCCGTGCGGGATAAGGACGGCAGGTATCTGGGCACACTGGAGGTCGGACAGGACATCACCGACATAAAACAAATTGAGGGAGAGAAAAGACTGCTGGAGTATTGACGAAGTGGGCAGTCTCTACGACGAAGAAAGCCTCTAGCTTTAAATAATAATTACGGAGGAAGCCAATGGAAAAAGAAAAAATCATTGAACTGCTGAACAAAGACGTTCAGGATGAGCATGGTGCCATTATTCAATATCTGAGCCATGCCTACGCCATGGGGGAAGGCGAGATGTCCTGTGAGATTGAAGCTTTCGCCCGGGAGGAAATGCGCCACCTGGACTGGCTGGCGGAGACAATCGTTGATATGGGCGGCGTTCCCAGCTTAAAAAGAGGCACCATGCGTATGGGTGGTGATGCTGTACCCGACTGGATGGGCAATGACGTGCTGCTTGAGGAAGGTGCCATAGACCAGTATAAGGAACACATCAAGATGATTGATGACCCCAAGATAAAGCGGTTGTTGCAGCGCATTCTGGCTGATGAAGAAGCGCATCACGGTAAATTTGAGCATTTTGTTGACAAAGCCAAGAAGGAAGGCTCCAGAGATTTAAGAGGCAGCCGCCAGGACAGTATTACCAAGGCACTGAACTGGGGTATCGAGCATGAGTACACGGTCGTTCTCCAGTACCTGTTTCAATCCTACATGACCAAGAACCAGGAAGCCAAAAAGCAACTGGAAGACCAGGCTATCAACGAAATGCAGCATCTCGGCTGGCTCGCCGAAGAACTGGTTGACGGCGGCGGTAATCCGATAATTGAGCACACCAAGCCTGACCAGTCAACCAAGACGGCTGACATGCTCCGGGCTGATATCAAGATTGAGAAGGAAGTGGCCGCAGCTTATGACCGGGCTGCCGGTGAGGTTGACGACGCCGGCCTGAAGGAACTCCTCCTGAGGATAAGGGACAACGAGATATATCACACTGATGTCTTTAATGACCTGTTAGCGGAAGAGGAAGGTAAATAGCCCAGCATACTTGCGTTATATTGCTGGTATCGGAGGGTTAGATGGGTAGTTTTGTCGAATTGCCTTCGTAAAACCGATAAAGGAGGTATGATGTGATGTCTATTGCTTTTTCTTTTGGTGAGCTTATTGATATCGCCATTGGTATTGAGAGAAGGGGGATTACCTTCTATGATGTTATGGCCAAGTCAACCGATAATGAGATAGCCAGGCGTGTATTCCAGGGCCTTGTTGAGATGGAACGCGAGCATATTGAAATATTTCAGAATATGCTCGGTGAAGCTGATAAATACCAGCTCGTCGAAAGCGCCACCGCAGAATACACCGATTACCTTCAAGCGCTGGTTGATAGCGCCGTTTTCACCGATGATATGATTACCAGCGAAATGGCTACTCAGGCGGAAAGCGATATTAAGGCTGTGGAACTGGGTATCAGCGCTGAGAAGGACTCCATACTGTTTTACTACCAGATGAAAGATATCATGCCCCCGCCAGCACTACCGATGATAAACAGGATAATAGCTGAGGAAAAATCACACCTGCGGCAGCTTTCTGAGACAAAGAAAAGGTTAACAGCATCCTGAGAACTGACGGGCGGTAAGGAGGGTTATGATGAAAGTAAAGGTGGTCTTTTACAGCATGTACGGGCATATCTATAAGATGGCAGAGGCTATTGCGGAAGGTGCCCGTGAAGTTGAGGACGCCGAAGTGGAACTGCTTCAGGTGCCTGAGCTGATTCCCGATGAGTTACTGGAAAAATCGGGTGCCAAGAAGGCACGCGAGACCTTTACCCATATTCCCGTAGCCAGCCCGGGTGACCTGGCTGATGCCGATGCTATCATCTTCGGCACACCCACTCGTTTTGGTAATATGTGCGCTCAGATGCGTA
>CAYWAU010000065.1:0-9892 GCA_964456395.1 uncultured Dehalococcoidaceae bacterium | reverse complement strand
GAGATACCTACGTTGACGCCAGAGACCTGCTCCGGGTACACATCCAGCACCTCAGGCAGAAACTTGAAGACAATACCGAAACGCCCAACATCATTGTTACCGAGCACGGCATCGGCTACAAGTTTATCCGGCCAGCCACCTGATCGCCCGCCCAACCACCACAGACCCATCCCATATACCCCCACGCATTCATATCCTCGCGTATACAATTAGCCTCTACCGCCCGCTGATTTATTCTTTATCAAAAGTTTACAACATCTTTATAAAATCTTTACGATTCTTAGACGCTTCTTTATGAATCTATGTTACATTTGAACTAGATAATTTAGTACTATAGTAATAGAGAGAATCGTGAAGATGGAAAAAGTAAAAATATTTCTCTCAGACCCGCAGGTGCTCTTCCGAGAAGGCATCCACTTCATTCTCTCGGGCGAGGACGATTTTGAGGTTACTGGTGAGACAACCAGCAACGAAGAAGCTTTTACCCTTATTGAAGCCAATCCACCGAACATAGCCATCCTCAGTATGGAAAACGGCAAGCTCAACGGACCCGAGGTAACCCGCCGCATTAAGCGGAGGCTCCCGTCAATGTCAGTAATTCTGACCATGGATAAAGGTGACGAGGAAGAACTCTTTTCAGCCATGAAAAGCGGTGTCAGTGCTTGCCTGACCAAAGACACCGACCCTGAATACCTGCTCGACATCATCAGGGTGGTCTCCCAGGGCAGTCAGCCCATAATAGAAGCCCTGCTGATACCGGGACTGGCTTCAAGAGCCCTCATTGAATTTGAGGACCTGGCCACCTTGAGCGAGCAACTTGAAAATCTGCTGGCCAGTCTCGCCCCCAAAGAGAACGAGATTCTAGGCAGCATCGCCGCCGGTAACGGAATTGACCAGGTCGCTGCCAAGCTGGACATAAATGAAGAGACCGTCAGGCGCAACCTGAGGTCAATACTGAATAAGCTGGTAGCCAATGACCAGGCTCGCTCACTGATTGAAGCCGCACAAAGGAGCCTGCCCTCAATAATACGCGGTGCGGCCAAGATGGGCGGCCCCTCTGTGGAATATGTAACCAAGGAAGAATTCAACGAATTTAAAGATACTTTGATGGAACGCCTCAAATCCTTCATAGGCGAACTGGCTTGAAATAATGCAATCCTGTGTGAAAGGGGGGTGATGTATGTAAAAGAAAGGGGGAAAACAAGATGGTCGGAGCTCCTAGCTGGCCGGGCAGGCAGGGGAACCGCCCACTTTAATAAGATAGTCAACCAAACTAAAACTAACTAAACTAAGGAGGAAAACAATGGTCGAAATTAGATATGGTGAACAATATGAAGTAGCTAACCTTTCCGGGCAGACGGTAAGTGAGGCTCGCGAGCAGTTCAGAGCTGAGTTCGGTATCCCGGATAAAGCCAGAGCCAAGCTGAACGGCGGCAAGGTCAAGGGAAGCACGGAGCTGGATACGGTGCTCAACGACGATGACAAGCTCTCCTTCACCGAAGCAACAAGAGGCAAAGGCATCTACCTGGTTGGCGCCCTGCTCCTGGCACTGGCTGTCACCGGCGGCGTCTTCGCCTATACCGCCACCACGGACACCATCTCCCTCGACCTGGGGGCTTCGGGCGATATTGCCACCGTGACTGAAAATCTCAGCCCAAATACCTGGAGTGTTTTTCCAAACTACAAGGGCATAATGAAAGCAGGTCCCATATTCCAGATAGACCCTTCCGCCAACTATACCGGCGACCTGTCAGCCACGGTCATGTTTGCTAACGCCTATGACATGGTATCCGCCTACAAGGTTGTACTGATGGCGCTTCAGATTGTCGGGGATGATAGTGGAAGTCCTGACTATACGGAAAACATAACCGGGGTCGAGTATCTCAGCATGGATAAAGGCTCGGTTACCTTTGATATCGTCCAGGGTTCCCACGATCAACCCTTCTACGTCTGTATTAAACACGGCTTCTACATCACGCACCACGGCTGGGGAAGCAATAAAGAGGACATAATGCTCCTCTGCGACGTTGCTCAGAAGGGTGTGATGGCACCGTAAGGTAGTCCCTAACAGGGCTCCCTCTTAACCGGGGGAGCCCCGGGAAATCATGCAGTAACAGGAGAAAAGGTTTTTAACAAATATCAAGGTAGAAGAAAATGAAAAGACTCTTGCTCATAGCTATAATAGCCATACTGGTTGTCGGTGGCAGCACCTTCGCCTATACTTACACCACAGCGACGGCGTCAATCGGCGTCACGGCGGTAGAATCGGACTTCGCCACGGTGACTGCCAATGCCACCAATGCGCCAAAGGTATTCGGCAGATTCACCAGCACCTGGCCGTCAGGCACTCTGTTCAACATTGAGCCGCACGAAGAGTACTCCGGTGACCTGGTGATAAAGGTCTATCTGGTCAACGCCGGGGCGCTACTTCGGCACTACCATCACTCCAACATGTCGCTGGAATTTCAGGATAGCGACAACGCCACTGCTAACGAGCAGGGAATTTTTCAACTTCTCAGCCTGGATAATGCCGAGGTCGAGTTTCTCTGGGAAAACGACACCGGCAACCCCCCCTACAAAGTTGTACTTACCGGGGGCAGCTACCGCCTGCACCAGTGGAAATCACTAACGGGCGGCAGCGTACAGCCGCAGCTATATTGCGAGGTGACCCAGCGGTGATATAAGCCGGAAGGCTCATGAAAAATGACGAGGCAGGCAAAAAGGTGAAAAGGAAATTATATTTAATTATAGCTCTGGTTTTAGCCCTGACTCTTAGCGGCGGGGCATATGCCTACACCTATGCCACCGCGTCAGGCGTGATTGCCGTTGCTGAGCCAACCGGGGATATAGCCAATGTCGCTGAGGCTGAGGTTTCCGACCCGCCCGTCTGGGATGACATCCTCCCCGAGGGCGAGTATTATTCCGAATACCTCCTGCCATGCGCTGCCGGCGATATCACTAATATTCCAATTCAGGTACCTGATTCCGGAGAGCACTGGGACAAGGTGGATGATATGCCCGCCGACGACGACGCAACCCTCGTAGCTAGTGTGCATCCCAACCAGTACCGGAGTGACCTGTATCAACTTACCAACTACATGGAAGCGGGAGGCTTCGAAACCATAAACAGCGTCACCGTCCATTTCCGCGTTGCCGGTAGCCCGGGAGCCATAGCCAGAGCCATCATCAGGACCAACGATTCATACTTCAAAGGCAATGACGAAATCCATCCCGGCGGAGGCTACGCCGACATGTCGTACCAGTGGACAGTTAACCCCGACACCGATGAAGCCTGGACATGGGATGAGATAAACGAATTGCAGGCAGGTATCAGCCTGCAAGGGGTAAAACACGGCGGACCGACTCGCTGTACCCAGGTCTATGTAAAAGTTGACTACGAGTTCGTGATAATTGAAGGTGAAGTACCAGAGGATAACCTGTTTATGGTAACACCGCACCCTGAATATCCCGGCGACCTCTCAGTCAAGGTTTACCTGATAAATACGGGCGCCCTGGTCAAGGCATACCAGTATCTCAATATGAAACTAAGCCTTGTGGGTGCTAATGAGGATTTCCAGCTCCTCAGTCGGGATAATGGAGTGGCTACCTTTAGCCTGGAAGGTTACTCTGATGGCACCCTTCCCCTTTCCGTTACCGGCGGCAGTTACCATCTGGTTTCGGGTAAATCCTCCGAATGGGGAGATGGGTGGAATATAACTCCCGAGTTCTACTGTGAGGTTACACAGAGGTAAGCTGACATGAAACGAGCCTTGACACTTATAGTAGTAGTAGCGGCATGCATCGTCTGCTTCTTGTCGGTAAGAGGAGCCATGCCGTTTATGGCTGTTTTCGGCATCAGTATGGAGCCAGAGCTCCGTGCCGGTGACTTAATCTTTGTTGAAGAGGTCCCCGCAAACCAGATTAAGGTGGGCGATATTGTTGTCTTTACCGTTCCAGCCGCGGTTCGAGACGCCTACAACTATCCATCAGTTGTAGCCCACCGGGTACTCAAGGTCAATACCGAACGCGGCATATCCTTCCGTACCAAGGGTGACAATACCGGTGAAGACCCGTTCACAGTACGAGCCCAGGACCTGAAAGGTATGGTCAGCCAGCAAATCCCCTACCTAGGTTTCCCCCTCCTGTTCTTCCAGAGCCAGCAGGGGTTAATCTTCGTCATTGCCGCCCTCTCCCTTTTTGCCCTCTATCTCTATACTGACGAGCTGAACCTGGGTAGAAGGAAGCTACACACTGGTATTTTTGCGCCCGTTATCAACGAAGAGAAACGCGCCAATCGCGTGCTGACACGCAAGATAGAGAACACGGAACAGCGCATGAACTCAACGGAGCAGGCTCTGGAAAAGTTTGCCAACGCTATCGGGGAATATGCCCAGCACCTGTCCAGCCATACCAGCGCCATCCAGGGACTAAGCGAAGCATCTCATGAGTTAAAGAGGAGCGCCGCCGAGCAGAACCGCGTCCTGATGAACCTCATGGAAACCATGCAGCACCCGGGAACCAGGAAGGACGGGCTAACCTGGATGATAGAACCGCCAGTATCAGAAGAACCGGAAAAGCCAGCGCCTGAGCCAGAAAAACCAGTAACTGCTGAAGCGGGCAAGAAGCAATTCCCGCCGGGCTGTGCCCGAAGCCGCCCGCTCACTGCCGAAGAAATCCTGGGTAAGCTGAGAAAACCCAGATATTAAGTATAAACAGCCACCACCACCGCTTCCTTCGGATTGTGCTCATCAAAAAATACCACGGCCACTTTTCGGCCAGTAACCATCTCCGCCGACGGCAGATTCCTGGCCACCGCAATATCCTCCAGATAAACCTTGTAACTGCTGGCAAGCCGGACAGTGGCTGTATAATTGCCAGAATTGAAACTCCTCAGCACCGCTTTTCTCAGCCTCATCTATATCGCCCCCTTAAAACAGACAATGCCTACACCGCCCCCAGCCACAATCGCTGACTGTATTCTCCCCGCTGGGGATGGTAAACCAGTACCAGCCCAAGCACCCTTTTCTTCTCCGCATCAAGCCCGGCCCGGCCGTCAGTCACATCAATAACATCGGTTAACTGCTGACCACAGTTAACCGGGACCAAGATATTGCCATCGGCCGCCTCTATCTCAGCCTTCCTCAAATAAGCCTGCCCTCGCTGCTGGGCTTCGGCTGCGGTGCCCAGGTTTCTGTCCTCAACCTGCCTCAGCCGGTCATAAAGCCGGTCTATCTCATCCCAGGCAAAGCTATCGGCGAGAATCAACTCGTCGCTGCCAGCATCATATCCCTCCACCTGAACCCGGTTAATTCCCCAGGCTCCCTGCCGGTATCGGCCATCCCAGATCTGGTGCTCACCCCCGTAGCTGTAAACCGGGCTATCCGACGACAGGGGATTGACGATATAAGCCTTATTACCCTCAATGAACAGGATGTCGGGAACAAACGAGAGCAGCTTCTGGATAACCGTCCTGCCATCGTTGCCGGAGCTGACGGTGAAGTCGGGGTAAAAGCCGGTTATCACCGCCGACTGGGACTTAACCTCCAGTTTCAAGCCCGCTCTGGCGAGCACAAAGGCAATAATCTCCTTGACGCTCATATCGTCGGAGACCTTATTCCACCGGAACTGGTGCCTGGCTCTCCAGCCGCTTATCGCCCCCCAGCCATCCAGAGCCTGAAGAATGAGGCTGGCTCTACCGCCGGAACTCGTGTGCTCCAGGTACTCTATACAAAAACTCTGCCCGGAACTGGACTCACTCCCGGCGGCGGTCACATAGCCGGGACTGAAGTCCAGCTGACAGCCAGGGGCAAGGACAGCCAGCTCACCCTGTCCCGGTGAGGCATACCGCCCGTCATCGTTCCTCAGTTCCACGGTTAACCTGCCCGCGGTATCGCCCAGTTCCTGCCTGACCCCGATAACGTCAGCCGTCAGGTCAAGGCTCTGGGCAGTCAGCTTGGCTCTCCACACACCGGCCGGACTTGCCAGCCAGCCGTAATCATCATAATGAGCTATCGCCAGACCATATTGTGAGGATAAATCAAACGGCACCGGCTCCCGCCACAGGCTGTCAACGAACTTGGCATCCGGAACGGAATGCGACCAGAAAGGGCGATTGTAGGCTTCGGTGCCGGTAAACTTCTCCACAAAGAAACACCGGTGGACATCCGGCTTATCCAGGAACGGCTGGCGATATTCAAAATCACCCCCGGACGGCGCTGAGGCAAGCTCTCTCAGTTCCGACCAGCTGCCGGCGGCAACATCACCGCCGTCCCCGTAGACCAGGCTCCAGAGCTTGAAGTTACCCGCCGGGTCCTTGCCGGTGACCAGCAGGTTCCAGTCATCATCATAGACACAGGCAACACCGGATAAATCACCCGTGGTCTTATTCCAGGCCGACTTTGCCTGCCATTGACCGCTGACACACTTCTTTACGTAGAGGGTTGACTGGTCGGCAAAGAAAACGGCTAAATCTCCACCCGGCTTATAGGCAGCCGCCAGACCGTAAACGGCGGTGGTAGGCGAATAGTCAATAAGCTCGGGACTACCCCAGCTGGCGCCATAATCGGTGCTCTTGATGCGACGTACTTCACGATTAGACTTTATCCAGAATATGGAGACCTCGGCTCCCAGCGAAGCCGCCGCCACCACGAGGGCATTATACTGGCCGGTATAAGTCCACTGACTGAAATCACTCTCTGGAGAGGGGTCAGCCACCCGCTGGCGGTAGAGCTTCCTGGAATCAGCGGGTGTTGTTATCCTGGCTCTGACAAGGGAGCCGTCTCCGGGCATGGTCAGGGCATGAAAGCCGTCATCCTCCGAGCCGCTATAAAGCCGGCTCCAGTCGTACCTGACCACCCCGGCAGTCCTGTTTTTAGCCTCCACCTTTATATAGGGAGTAGCCGCCGCCTGTTTCTGGGCGGCTAAGAGCGTTGACGTCAGGCTTCGCATCGTTTCACTATTCCTTCCCGTCTGGTCTTTTCCCGTTCTCCCGGGTCTCCGGTTGATTACGGACCGTAATCGGTTGATTTGGAGACGATGGGATAATACGGCCTGTAGAGCGAACTGACTCTAACCCGGTTTCTCCTCCCCAGTCTCACCAGCTCCTGCCGGAAATACCTCAGCTTCCGGTTTCCCCAGTCAAGAAACTCCCTGGGTGTCACCGTGCCGCCGACATTGACCCGATTAACCGCATACACCGCCCACTCCACCGCGGCGTAGCCGCCGGCACCAGCCGCAACCAGGTCTTCGAGCTGCGAGGGAATCGTGCAGCTATCGGCATCAAGGGTATGGAGCTTGCCGTAATAGATATAGGCATCGGAGCCATCGGGTACTTCATCACCGAGCAGTGTCAGGGCATCTCCCCACAGAGAAAAGGGCTGGTATCTCCTGGGGAACTTATTCACCGGATACTCCACCGCCTCAACCATTATCCTGTCGGTTACCGTAGATATATCCAGCTCCCTGGAACCGGAAGTGGTGGCTTTAGTCGCCTTCTGCTCATAGGGGATATGCTCGGAGAACTCCTTAACGGCGTGAGCAATATGCCGGTTCAGCTCATCATCAGTCCAGCGATAGTTCTCGGCATCCTCATCATGGAGGTCACGCCTGACCATGGCTCTCATATCAGTCAGATTCATAGTTACCGCTCCTTATAGCTTTCTTACCTCTACCCTCTCTATATTCTGGCAAGGTTGAGGCGGAGACTCATCATGCCCGCAAAGGTGAATATCCACATAGCTGATTTCCTCATTGACCTCACCCTCATTGATGCTGACCGCCTTGCCAGTTAAAGTCTTGGCGTAATTCATCAATAATTGGGCATCAGCCTCGCTGTCAAAGCTTAAATCCACTCTCACTCTGTACTTCATTGATACCTCCATTTTGTCGCCAGATAGTTGTGCTGGATTTCCAATGGCGATAAGGCTCGACCATATATTCTCACTTCACCGATTTGACCATTAATGAACTCTCCTGTCCCTATATACGACCCGATACGGAGAACGCTGGTCCCGGATGTCATTGTCGGTGCATTTTGGTTAGTCGCTTTATCAACAGTATTAACATAAGCGTGGTTGTCAGCACTCCCATCCTTTACCGTAAAAACCAGATGATTCCATGCATTGAGGTTGAGTTCTGCTTTAGCTAGCCTCAGGCACCAGGTTCCGCTAATAATAAAGATGAAATATCCCCCGGCGTTGTAGTAGTAAAGATTTATGTCTTGAACTGCTCCTGTCACCTTGGAAACAAGGCACTCGTTAGCGGTAAGTGACGTCGGATTTAGCCATAGCTCAATGGTAATGCCACCGGTAATCTCCAGACTCTCCTTGTTCCCGCAATCAATATAGTCATCCGTGCCATCAAAGTACCTGCCAGTGGGTCTCCATAAAGCACCAGTAACCGTGCAGGTATGGCCATAAGCGTCCTTTGACATAAAGGAACTGCCATCCGATTCATACAGGGGCAAATAAAGCACCAAACTAGGGTCAAAGATAAACTCCATTATTCACCTCACGAAGCCGAATAGATTACCTTGACATAGCTTGAGCTCTTCGTCTTACCGACGGCATTCTCACCGCCGGCACCCCCCGACTTGATTATCAGACGGACATCAAAGGGCACCGCATTGAAGTTGGCTGAGGGTTGAAAGCGTCCGCTGTAGGTATATTCCTTATAGGCGGAGGCGTCAGCCGGGTAAGTTACCTCGTCATGAAGGTCAACCCAGGTGCCGCCAGCGTTGCGCGCCTGCCACTTGAAAAGGACCGACTCGGTAGCGCCGCTGGACTTCACCGCGCAGGTAAGCCCGAACTCAAACTCAAAGACATCGCCCAGAGCCGGCGGATGAATCGCTACACTCTCCACCTCTTCATAGTCATCGGTGGAAGTCGTGTGCTCAGTACCCCACTGGACCCCGTCTGAAGTCAGGTTACCCCTGGCAAAAGGGTGCTCTATATGTTCTATCACTGCCAGTACCATAATTCACCTCCCGCAGGGGGGGAGGGGTTATCCCTCCCCCCTGATAATTTATTAAACCGTAGAATCAGCCCTTGAGCCGGGCTCCAGAGCCGCCACCGCAGCTGTAACCATGTAGCCGATGATAGTGTCGCAATCACCGGAATCGGTTGGCTTGGTCTCGGTAACCTCACCATAATCCGTCCCCTCGGCAACATAGACAGCATTACCGGCAGTTCCACCGGAGTAGCCGCTGACCACCGCCCGACGGTAAGCCGTGATTTCATCACTGCTGGCACCGTCTTCACCAGCCACCAGCCTCCCCTGAATGGCAGTGCCGGTAGTAGCCAGTGCCCGCTTCCAGCCTGAGCTGTAGCCCAGTATGTCACCGGCTTTACAGGCTTCGGCCAGGGTTACCTTGACCAGCCCTTCACCCTGCTCAATAATCCTTCCTTTCCCCGGGTCTGAAAACGCCATATCTTACCTCCCTTTAATTAAACCCTGTCAGTTTTGAGACATGATTCTTACTTTATGTAAAGTTTTAGTCCTTGACGCCGATTAAAGCCGCCGCCTTCACCGAGCTGAACAGTGCCAGTGATACGTACCACTTAACCCTGGTTCTTGAGGCGTCCTTGTTCTCCAGCGGGCCAACCGGCTCAGCCTGCAGGTGCCCCGGGCTGGTCAGCCCACAGAGAGCCCCCTCACCGAACTGGACAGCGTATATGCTGGAGCAGGTGCCGCCGGTAGTCCCGGTCTCAACACCGCCACTGACCGTGTGGGTGTTCAGAATCCAGTCATTAGTACCAATAGGCACCCCGTCCCACAGCTGGATGAAGTTGCCCCATTTGTCACGGTCAGTCTCGGTCATCCCGCCGGCCGCCCTGACCAGGGCATTAATCTTGCGCCTGGAGCGGCGGCTCATCAGCAGCATATCGGGCTTGCC
>CAYWAU010000064.1:0-9957 GCA_964456395.1 uncultured Dehalococcoidaceae bacterium | reverse complement strand
ACGACGTGATTTAGATACTTTATATCTCGGATTTGGTTTTGAAATAAGGATAGGCAAAAAACATGACATAGCTAAGCATCACAAGTATCCTACTCTTCGTGCTACACTGCCTAAAAAACATCCGTATCTCGCCAAAGGGTATGTTACTTATGCGGTGAAATTGATAGACCAATTACAGAAACTAATTGATGTGGTACAATAAAAGGGGTGAGTGAAAATATGAATACGAAATTAACAAAACAAGCCGAAAAACTAGCGGGAGAGCCTTATACTATTGAAATAATGCGTGATGAAACTACAACGGGAGAGGCGATTTATCTTGTTTCGCACCCTGAACTCCCTGGATGTATGGCACAAGGGGAAACCCTTGAAGAGGCAATGGATAATCTTAGCGATGCCACGAAAGAGTATATAATGAGTCTCTTAGAAGATGGGTTGCCAGTTCCATCTCCATCAGTGAAATCTACTGTAACATCAGTGGGACAATATACAACATATTCTGAAGAATATGCGGGGCAGCCGGAGCCTACTTTCTTGGATAGTTTAGAAACGGTTTCTCAACCTATACAAAGACAACACCTTGGCACTATAGCATTAATTGAAGTCCATTGATTGTGGTTTATTTGTTGATTTGATTAAGGAAAGCTAGAAACATAGGCTTATTATCTTTGCGGTGATTGTACCTAAATCCATACTCGTTGATATAACTCTCTATTAATATTTCATCACGTTGCCATTTTTGATATAAGACTTCAAGCGTAGGGTCAGCAGGATAAGACACTATCTTGTATAGGGGAACGCCAGTTTCCTTATCTTCTTCTTCGGATGGAATTTCTTCAACCAGTTCATCTTCCTCATTCATTTCTACTTCCTCCTTCCCATTTTATCTTCGCCTTCCGCTTATGCCACTCGGTTGCCTGCTCGTAGGCGTAGGCTACCCTGAGGATGGTCTCCTCGCCGAAGGGCTTGCCGATAATCTGCATGCCTATCGGCAGTCCGTCGGCAAAGCCAGCCGGTATGGAGATACCCGGCAGACCGGCAATATTTATCGGCAGGGTGCAGACATCGCTGAGGTACATCTGGAGCGGGTCATCCACCTTTTCCCCGATTTTGAAGGGGACGGTGGGGGAGGTGGGGGTTACCAGGGCATCGTACTTTTCAAAGGCTTCGTCAAATTCCCGCCTTATCAGGGTGCGCACCCTCTGGGCTTTGAGATACCAGGCATCATAATAACCGGCGGAAAGGGCATAGGTGCCCAGCATGATGCGCCGCTTCACCTCGGGACCGAAGCCATATTCCCGCGTCTTCTCCAGCTCTTCCCACATGGTGTCCGCTTCGGCGGAGAAGCCGTATTTTACGCCATCATACCGCGCCAGGTTAGCCGAAGCCTCGGAAGGAGCAATAATATAATAAGCCGCCAGGGCGTGGGGGGTGTGGGGCAGGGATACCTCCCAGTCTACCTCAGCCCCCAGCTCCTCAAGCTTATTGACAGCCTCCCGTATCGCCGCCGCCACCTCTGCCTGCATTCCCTCAACGAAGTACTCCTTGGGAACGCCAAGGCGAAGTCCCTTCAAATCAGCCGTCAGACACTGAGTATAATCGGGCACGGGGTAAGGAACCGAGGTAGAATCCCGGCGGTCATCGCCGGCAATGGCATTGAGCAGGAGGGCACAGTCGGCAACGTCCTGCGTCAGGGGTCCAATCTGGTCAAGGGAGCTGGCAAAGGCTACCAGTCCATAGCGGCTCACCCGTCCGTAGGTGGGTTTCAGACCGACAACGCTGCAGAATCCGGCCGGCTGGCGGATACTGCCCCCGGTATCCGAGCCCAGGGCACAGACGGTCTCGCCGACAGCCACCGCTACCGCCGAGCCGCCGCTGCTGCCGCCGGGTACACGGCTCAGGTCCCAGGGATTACAGGTAGCAAAAAAGGCGGAGTTCTCCGTGGACGAACCCATGGCAAATTCGTCCATATTCGCTTTGCCCAGGGTCACCATGTTACGGGCCTTTATTTTCTCAACCACGGTGGCATCATAGGGCGGAATAAAGTTTTCCAGCATCTTTGACGAGCACGTTGTCCGTATCCCCCTGGTACACATAACGTCTTTAATGACAATCGGGATGCCGGTCAGCGGATTGGTATCACCCGCCGCCATAAGCTCATCAGCCCTCCGTGCCTGCTCCAGAGCCAGGTCCTCAGTGACCGTCACCAGAGCATGAACCTCTGGCTCAACCTGCCGGATGCGCTCCAGGTAAGCCTTAGTCAGCTCAACCGAGGAAAGCTGCTTATTCCTGAGCAGTCGGCTCGCCTCATGGACAGTAACCTGCATATTTGTCACTCAAGCACCGCCCGTACTCTAAAGCAGTCGCCCTCTCTCCGGGGAGCATTGGCCAGAATATCTTCAGGCGGGAAAGAAGGCGCCACTTCATCATCTCTCATGACACTCTGGAGGTCAATTGACTGGGCGGTGGGGACGACGCCGGTAGTATCCACCTGCTGCAATGCCTCAAAGTGCTCCAGAAGATGAGACAGCTGCTCACTGAGCCGGGTAATCTCGGACTCAGTCAGGGCAACCCGGGCCAGACGGGCGATATGCAGAACTTCATCACGACTGAGCTTCATTGGCAACCCCCGGCAGCTTTTAAGAAGTTGTACTCGCCAATTATAGCATTCGCATTCAGCTTCCCGCAACTGAACGCTACTTCAGGTCGCAATTGTCCCATAAAGGCTATATAATAAGAGGGAAGCAGGGTTCCCATTGACAGGGATAAAGGAGGCAAGGCATGGTGGACAGGGTAATGATATTCATTGATGGAAGCAACCTGTACCATTCCCTTAAGAATCACTTCGGCAGGACAGACCTTGACATCGGCAGATTCTGCCGTAAACTGCTGGGACGACGCCAGCTAATCAGAATTTACTATTATAATGCCAAGGTGGGGCAGAAGCAGGAGCCAGAGCGCTACAGGCAGCAGCAGTCATTTTTCGCCGGCGTTAATGCCATACCTTATTCCGAACTGCGCCTGGGACGCCTGGTTTACACCAACTGGCCCAGCGTGCCACCCTATGAAAAGGGCACCGACGTACAGCTAGCCACCGACATGATAACCCACAACTTTAAGAACAACTATGATGTGGCTGTTCTCGTCGCCGGAGATAGTGACTATGCCGGGGCTCTCCAGGCGGTCAAGGACAACGGGAAGCACGTTGAGGTTGCCTTGTTCGGCAAGCAGGGTACTTCACGGCAACTGAGAGACGCCGCCGACAGGGTAATACATATGAACACACGGTTCCTCAAAGACTGCTGGAAATAAACGATTGCCGCCAAAGTAAGCTGATGAGGGATAAAGCCAGAAAAACCAGAGAGGTAAAGACCCGGTTTGGCGCACAACTTTCCCGAGAAGAAGGCAGTATCATCAAGGACTGGGGCGGGAGATTACCCATAGCCCTCATCTATCCCAACTCCTACTACCTGGGCATGTCCAATCTGGGAATTCATGCCATCTACGGCCTATTAAACAGCTACCCTAACGTTGTCTGCGAACGCGTCTTCTGGGAGAAAGGGCATAAAAACCTCCCTTCATCCATAGAATCACAGCGACCACTCGCCGACTTTTCTGTCCTTGCCTTTTCCGTGTCCTATGAACTGGACTACTTCAATATTGTGTCCATCCTTAAAGCCGGCGGCATACCTCTATATGCTGCCGACCGTGATGAAAGGCACCCCCTGGTTATCGCCGGCGGCCCCTGCGTCACCGCCAACCCCATGCCCCTTTCCCCGTTCTTTGACTGCCTGTGCATCGGTGAAGCCGAGCCAATACTGCCCGCCATGCTCCCCGTACTGTTTGAGAGCATCAGTGGTGAGCGAGATGAACTGCTCAAGGCACTGGCTTCGCTACCCGGCGTCTATGTGCCTGCGTTACCTGCCGAAACTCCCGTAGTCCGTCAGCGGGCAGAGAACCTGGATGATTTTGCCACTAACTCGGTTATACTCACGCCAGATACCGAACTGGGTAGCTTATACCTCATTGAGGTAGAGCGGGGCTGTCCCTGGAGTTGCCGCTTCTGCCTGGTAAATACCGCCTTTGCCCCCATGCGCTGCCGCTCCGTGGATAAGTTAATCAATCAGGCCGGGGAAGGACTCCGGCATAGAAGACGCATCGGGCTGGTCGGGCCGGCGGTTGCCGACCACCCACAGATAAAAGAGATACTGGACAATCTGCGCCGGATGGGTGCTGAGCTATCCATCAGCTCACTGAGGATAGGCTCTCTCTCCAGCGATATATTAAAGAAAATGGCTGAAGGTAAGGCGCATACTATCACCATAGCCCCGGAGGCTGGCTCCCGGCGCCTGCGCCGGTTGATAAACAAAAATATCTCTGACGACGATATTCTAAAGGCGATAGATAAAGTGGCAGAGATAGAGATAAGGCAGCTCAAGCTCTATTTCATGCTCGGCTTGCCCTCAGAGACCGATGAGGATATAGAAGACATCATAAAATTGACCCTTGCCGCCAAAGACATAATTAACCAGCGACAAAGCAGCACACGCCTCACCCTTAATATCGCCCCCTTCGTACCCAAGGCAGGCACCCCCTTCCAGTGGCTGCCCATAGCGTCCCTCCCCACGCTTAATCGCCGCCTGTCTCTGCTCAAAAGCCGCCTGCCGACCAAAGGAATCAAAATCAAAGCGGAAAGCCCCGCCTGGAGCCGGATTCAGGGGGTCTTAGCCCGCGGTGATGCCAGACTGGCTGAGGTCCTGGCCAATATTGAAGAGGTAACGCTATCCGGCTGGCGGAAGGCAGTGGAGAAATGCCAGCTAGACATTGATTATTATGTAAACCAGAGATGGGATACCACCCAGAGACTGCCCTGGGCTGTGATAGATTCAGGCACCAAACCTGAGCACCTGAAAAGCGAGCTGGAAAAGGCTTTGCCGCAGTGAAGCCAGTAAATGCCTAAAACAGCACTTAGTCTAGAAAGTATTGACAAATATGGCTATATTTGCTATAATGGCTATGTAAGATATAAACATAGGAGGTTTGATTTGATATGGCTAATTCAATTAGAAGGTCAAGATATTTTCTTGATATAGACCCGGAGCTTCGAAATCGTATCAAGGCTGTTTCTGCCCTTCAGGGTAAGACCATGAGGGAGTGGCTGATTGAAGCTATTATTGAAAAGTTAGAAGACGATATTGATGCCCGGGAGGGTTTGGCATCCCTTGGCGAGATAGAGAGTACCGTTTCTTTAAGTGACTACTTGGTATCAAAAAAGGAAATCCAGCATGTACAGGGTTGACCTGCGCCATAGAGCGCGGCAATCACTCGACAAGCTCCAAGAGCAAGAACGCCACAAAATAATCTCGGCACTATTGGGGTTAGAGCAAGACCCAAGACCACGAGGTGTCGAAAAAGTCCGAGGAACAGAACTCTGGCGCATTAGAGAGGGTGATTACAGATTAGTTTATCATATTGATGATGAAAAGAAGATTGTAACACTTGTTCGGATTGGCCATCGCCGGGATGTCTATCGAGGCATTTAGCTAAAGGATACTACTTCTGCAATAACTCCGTCACCACTTCGTTTATCTCGCGCCCGTCCGCCCTGCCCTTAAGCTGGGCAATAAGCTTCGGCATTACCTTGCCCTTATCAGACGGACCCTGCGCCCCCACCTCCGCGATTACACTGCGCGCCGCTTCAACTATCTCGTCACGGGTCATCTGCTGGGGCAAGTACCCCTGAAGGGCCGCCATCTCCGCCTCCTCATTAGCCACCAGGTCCGGGCGGTTCCCCTGCTTGAAAGCCTCGATGCTCTCCTGGCGCTGCCTGACCTCCTTGGCAATAATACCGAGAATATCGGTATCCTCTAAAGCGGCACGTTTGGCGATTTCCGCGTTGTTTATAGACGCCATCAACAACCGAAGGGCGGAACGCTTCACCGTATCGCCACCCTTCATCGCCTGCTTGAGGTCATCAGTTAATCTCTGCTTGAGGTTTGCTTCCTGCTCCATATAGGACTCGCTTACCTGTTTTGCTTTGCTTTACCCTGTTCGCCCTCAACTGAGCGGTTAATTAATTACCGCCGGAACATTCTGGCGCCTTTGGCGGCACCACGTTTCTTGGCAGCCTTTTTCCGCTTACGCTTGATGCTGGGCTTTTCATAGTGCTCCCGACGGCGTAATTCAGCCAGAATACCGTCCTGCTGCACCTTTCTGTTAAAACGCTTGAGCAAACTGTCAAAGCTCTCTTCCTCACCAGCCGTTACGTCAGCCAAGTAGCATCACGCCCCTTCTATCAATAAAATAACCGTATATTATCCCTCAGCAATAATCCGAGGGCATCAGCCCGGCAAGTAAAACAGGCATTACGCCAAGCACCCTCAACATTCTAATCGGCATTGGACACGATGTCAAGAAAATATAAGACAAACTAGCCCGTCTAACCCAAGCCGCATCTTCTCAATATCTCGCAGGCGGCTACCAGGCCGGAAGCTGATGCCTGCACCAGACCGCGGCTGATACCGGTGCCATCCCCAACCGCAAACATATTACTAATTTCAGTCTCCAGGCAGGAACTGAGCTGCGGGCGGCAGGAATAGAACTTGACTTCAATTCCGTAGAGCAGGGTATCGGGAGAAGCCACACCCGGAGACAGCTTATCCATTGCCTGCAACATCTCCACCAGCCCGGTAAGGTGGCGATAGGGAAGAGCGAAACTCAGGTCGCCCGGGGCCGCGCTTTTCAGGGTTGGCTCAACCAGACCCTTTTTAATGCGTTCGGGAGTGGAACGATGACCCGCCAGAAGGTCGCCCAGACGCTGCACCAGCACTCCCCCGCCAAGAATGTTAGCCAGCTTTGCCAGATACTTGCCATAGGCAATCGGCTCATGAAACGGCTTGGTAAAATCAGTGCTTACCAGCAGCGCAAAATTAGTATTGCCGCTCTTCCGGCCGGCATAACTGTGCCCGTTAACCGTAACCACCGGGTCGCTGCCGCCGGTAGACTCCACAATAACTTCACCAGCCGGACACATACAGAATGTCCTTATCCGGTCATTAAAATTCTTGGACATGAATTCCAGCTTCACCTCATAAAGCACATCGGTCAATTCCTCCATTACCGCCACCGGCACCTCTACCCTGACACCAACATCAATGGGGTTGCTGTGCACGGTTAAATGAAGTCGGTCCGCCTCTTTGGACAACCAGTCAGCTCCTTCTCTGCCCGGTGCCAGAATCAGGTAACGACAAAGGAACCTTTCCCCGGCCTCGGTTTCAATGCCCCTCACCTCACCATCATCTACCAGCACCGTAGCAGCCATAGAGTTAAGCTTAAATTCCAATCGGGGGACAAGGTACTCCTGCATAGATTTAAGTACGGAATAGCAGTTCTCGGTCCCTAAATGGCGAACCGGCGTCGGTATCATGTGTAATCCGGCCAGCTCAGCTCTACGGCTTATTTCATCAACCTCACGGCCAACGCCATAGAGCCTGTCGGAAGCACCAAATTTGAGATATATCTCATCAACATATTTAATCAGGACTTCGGCACTATCTTTGCCGAGATATTCCCCCAGCTGACCCCCCACCTGTGTCGAGAGTACCAGCTTCCCATCGCTGAAAGTACCCGCACCACCCAAACCGCAGACCAGGTTGCAGGGCGAACACTCAATACAGGAACCGCCGGTATCCCGCACCGGACACTCACGCTCACTGATATCCTTACCCTTCTCTACAAGCAAAATACTCAGGTCGGTTGCCTGTGACAGCTCCAGAGCGGCAAAGATACCGGCTGGACCACCTCCCACGATAATAACATCATAACTTTCAGCCATTTTATAAAACTTACCCCCAAACACAGGAAAAAGCCGAGACGGGCTTTCTGCCAATCGCCCCCCAGCTTTTGCCCGATGAAAATATTTTTATAACCCTAATAATTATATAGACAGCGCCTCCGCTCGTCAAGGAATTATCCGACACCAAGATAAAAGTCCAAATTATGGACAAACTGCCCAAGATATGTGCCTCAAAGTGTTGACATTTGCCATTTGGCAAATTATAATTAATAGTATGGAGTACATTAATAATGACCTAGGCAGAATCCTTAAACAGCAGAGAGTAACCATTCCACTGACACTGCAAGAACTCGCGGCGACATCAAGCGTGTCTTCATCACATCTGGGACGCATAGAAAGGGGCGAACGTTTCCCATCAGCACGTATTCTGCGCAAAATTGCCAAGCCGCTGGGATTTGATGAGGATGAACTTTTTACCCTGGCTGGCTTTCTCTCCCCACAGACTCCAGGCGTTGCTGAGGAGAGTGGTACACGCTACGCTACCCGTCAACTGGACCCCTATGTGGCCAAGATGCTGGCTGAAGAGCCGGCTGAGGTACAGCGTGCCGTCATTGGCATACTCAGCCTCTTAAAAAGCATTGCCAGAGGTATGACCAAAGGGGAGTGACCAATTACTAATTTGACCGGCATTAGCCTGAGCCTCTCAAAGCTGAGAGGAATATCAGCCCTAATCAGCCGTCCTGAATACTTGATGCAGGACCAGAAAAGTGATACATTTTAATTAAATCCGTCGCCGGCAAGTGAAGGCACAGGAAGCATAACCCTTATGGAAACGAAAGAAGAAGAATGGCTGAGGTTCATTGATACCCTCAGCCATGAACTTAAGACACCCCTGACCTCCATTATTGCCGCGGCTGGTTTACTGGGCGAAGAACTTGAAGCCACTGGAGACGAGTCTTACCAGAAGCTGATTCAAACCATCATCCACAATGCCAATACTCTGGAGACAAGACTGGCCGAGCTTATGGACATTGTCAAGACAGGCACCGGCCGACTCCAGTTACAGCTTGAGCCGGTAGATATGAAGTCACTACTCCAGGGGATAGGCTGGCAAATGAGCCCGCTGCTCCAGAGTAAGGAGCAGACGCTGGAGGTAGATTTGCCCGCTTCCCTCCCCATTATTCACGGCGACGGGCAGAGACTGGAACAAGTGGTGCTCAACCTGATGACCAATGCCACCAAATTCACCCCTAAAGGGGGCAGCATCACCCTGAGAGCCCGGAAACAGGACACCGGGCTGGTGATAGAGATACATGATACCGGCATCGGCATCCCCAAAGATGAGCAAGCCAGAGTATTTCAACCCTACAGCCGCCTCAGTGCCGACAGGCAACGCTACCCGGGACTGGGCCTGGGGCTTGCCCTGGCCAAGCAGGTGGTGGAACTCCACGGAGGTAAAATCCGGGTGGATAGCGAACCCCATAAGGGCAGCACTTTTTCTTTCTCTCTGCCACTGTATGCCATGAAATAGGCTATGGAGTATTAAGGAGCAGTATGAAGGTTCTGGTTATTGAGGATGACCCGGGGATTATTGAGGTTGTTTCTCTATGTTTTCAGTTGCGCTGGAGCGGCACCGGCGTAATTTCAGCCGACAACGGCAACAAGGGGGTGGAACTCGTTGAAACCGAAAGCCCCGACGTTGTTATCCTGGATATCGGCTTACCCGATATGGACGGTTACCAGGTTCTAAGAGAGATACGCCGCTTTTCTGACGTGCCGGTGCTGATGCTGACGGTCAGGGGTGAGGATACGGATGTAGCCAAAGGTCTGGAGCTGGGTGCTGACGACTATATTACCAAACCATTCAGCCATATTGAGCTCATAGCCCGAGTTCAGGCGGTTTTACGCCGTGCCCAGGGACTGCCCGTAACCGATGAAGAACGCCCCTTCACCAGTGGCAAGATGGCAGTTGACTTCAACCGTAATGAAGTCCTGCTGGACGGAACCCCGGTAAAGCTCACCTCCACGGAAAGGAAGCTGCTCTACTACCTAATCAGGAACGAAGGACGCATATTATCTCACGAAAGCCTGCTCACCAAAGTCTGGGGAGATACCTACGTTGACGCCAGAGACCTGCTCCGGGTACACATCCAGCACCTCAG
>CAYWAU010000063.1:0-10040 GCA_964456395.1 uncultured Dehalococcoidaceae bacterium | reverse complement strand
CTACTTTACCGTCTTTTAGGTAAATCTCAGCCCCACATCCACCGTGCGAGCCGCAGCCTGCCGACCACATGGTGGATAGAACTACTTTCTCCTCATTCTTGTCCATGCGTCATCTCCTTTCCTGAATTCAATAATGCTTCAGCCAGCCTTAATATTATAGCTTCCTCAACGCGCCTGTCAAATCAGCCCTCAGGATTTTAGATTTGCCGTTACCTGGATTATTACCGGCGCTGGTTTGCTTTAGCGGTTTTTTTCTGGTAAGATTTACATGTTAAAATGGGTATCTTTAGAGTGCCTGTTAAATTTTTATCATTTATTCCACCGGAGATGGGTCTTTATAATTAACGGGTCTTTGCGGCTCAAGCAAAAAACAAAAAGGAGATTTTCGAATGGCACAGAAAAAGAATGCTGTAGTAGTTGGCGGGGGCGTAAGCAAATTTGGCGTAAGACAGGCAAGTTTAGTTGATATGCTCCAGGAGGCAGTTAAAGCCTGCTCCGAGGATATTCCGGCGCTGAAGCCGTTAGACATAGATGGTCTTATCGTTTGTTCCACACTGGCGGGCAGGCATTCCGCTGCTCTTAACACGGCGCCCCTGGTTGCTCATAGACTGGGGTTGCGGCCAACATCAATCTGTACCAGGCTGGATACCCTGTGCGCCGGCTCCAATACCGGGATTATTCTGGCCAAGGGATTGGTAGAAAGTGGTATTTCAGAAATAGTAATAGTGACCGGTGTTGAGAAGGTTTATCTACCGCAGAGATGGGAAACGAACTATACAGAATTATTTGTGAATGACCATGACTGGGACTCTGCTATGGGGCTGGGGGTACCACCCCCATTTTTTGCTATGATTGCCAAAATGCATATGAAACGCTACGGGACGACCAAGGAACAGATGGCGCATGTTTCCGTAGCCAATTATAATTACGGCTCCACTAATCCCAACGGACACTTTTACCCGAGAGAACTTACCATAGATGAAGCATTGAACGCGCGGCTCATTGCTGACCCGTTCGGTCTTTATGACTGCTGCCCTTTGTCTGACGGTGCTTCGGCTGTCATCGTTGCTTCTGAGGAGAAAGCCAAAGAACTTTCCGACAGGCCGCTGGTTTATGTACGAGGTACGGGACAGCATGCCACCCACAGCATGTCGGCCGGCTGGCCCGGTGAAACGCTTGCCGAATGGCCTCATTTGAAGAAGGCGGCTGAGGTGGCTTATGAAAACGCTCAGGTCAGTCCTAAAGATATAGATGTTGCCCAGGTTCATGATTGCTTCACCATATCCGAGATTATAGAGTGTGAAGAACTGGGTTTCTGTAAAAAGGGAGAAGGCGGGGATTATGTAGCCTCAGGAGCTATTAATCTTGACGGCGAACGACCGGTAAATACCGATGGCGGCCTTATCAGCGTTGGCCACCCCTTTGGTGCCTCCGGAGCCCGCCAGTCTATAGAGCTATGCAAGCAGCTTCAGGGGAGGGCTATAAATCAGGTCAAAGACCCTAAGATTGCTCTGGCGCATAATCTAAGCGGCGTCTGTGCCCAGCATACGGTGGTCATCTACGGGACGGAGCCGGTTTAACAAGCTATATCTATTTTAACTAAGGAGAGGAAATATGGAAAATTTAGAATCTGCACGAATAGTAGGGACACCAGCTCTGGATGGAACATACGTCTCGGAAATGGACCCCTGGCCACTCGAATCTCCGGAAACCAACCGTATCCATCAGTTTTACGATAACCTCAGGGAAGGCAGGTTCACCACGACCAAGTGCAAAGCGTGTGGTTATATTGCCTTCCCACCCGGTGTCATATGCACCAAGTGCTGGTCCGAAGACCTTGAGTGGATAGACCTTCCGAAGAGAGCCAGGGTGGCGGCGGTTACCGAGGTGATGGCTGGGGCTCCAATCGGCTTTCCTTCACCGCTGGTCCTGGCCTGGCTTGATTTTGGCAAGGGTGCCCCGTTGAAGCATCTGCTGGTCCGCGTCATCAATTGCGCCGCAGGTGAGCTCAAAGATGGTGATGAAGTGAAGTTCGTAGTCTTTGACGTGCCATCACATCCGCTGGAGGTCAAGAAAGAAACCAAGGTATGCGATAGAGTTTATTATGCCTTTGAGCGCGTAAAATAAGCGGTTTAAACATAGCGTGAAACTGAGTGAAGGAGGACGCAGTGCATGAAGGAGATAAAGAATGTCACGGTGCTCGGAGCTGGTAATATAGGAGCGCAGATAGGCGCCCTGGCTGCGGAAGCAGGCTACCAGGTGAAAATCAGGGATATTGAGGAGAAATTCCTGGAGCGGGGCCGCCAGATAGTCGAAGAGTTATATGATAAGAGGATTAAGAGGGGCGGTTTTACGGAGGCGGAAAAGAAGGGTAATATGAGTCGGATGAACTTCCTTGTTGACCTGAAGGAGGCACTTAAAGACACCGACTTTATTATAGAAGCCGTGCCCGAGATAATGGATTTGAAGAAAAGAGTATTAAAAGAGGTCTCTGAAGCATGTCCGGAGGATGCGGTTGTTGCTACCAATACTTCCTCTTTGAGTATCTCTGAGATTGCTACGGCTGCCAAGAGGCCGGGAATGGTAGTCGGTACACACTATTTCAATCCCCCCAGCCGGATGACCCTGCTGGAAATTGTTCACGGAGAGAAAACGAGTGAGGATGCTATTAAGATAGCCGAGGTTGTCGGCAAGGCCATGGGCAGGGCTGTAGTTCATGTCAAGGATGTTCCCGGCTTTGTCGCCAACAGGATATTCTGTATGATGTGTAACGAGGCCGATTGGGCGTTAGCCCAGAATGAAGGTAAGAGCACCTTTGAAATAGATTCGGCTATTAAATATAAACTGGGTCTGCCTATGGGTATGTTTGAACTCCAGGATATTTTAGGCGGCGGTTCTATAGATACGCAGTACCATGTCATGGAGTATTTCGGCACCATGCTGGGCAAAAGCTATGGGCCCGCTCCCATTCTGGAGAAACGGTTTAAAGAAGGCAACTACGGCAAGAAGACGGGAAAGGGATACTATGATTGGTCGTCGGGGCAGTCCAATGAAATCCCCATGAATGCCGGAGTGGGATTTGACCCGATAAGAGTGCTGGCGCCAGCGGTCAATGCTGCCGCCACGTTGATTGAAATGAGGGCAACCACCAGAGAAGAAATAGACACGGCTGTACTCCTCGGACTTAACTATCCCAGAGGCGTCCTCAGAATGGCAGATAGCACCGGCCTGGACAGGATACTGGCGGAGATGAACAGGCTGTATGACAAGTACAAGGAGGACAGGTATAAGGCTTCTCCTGTATTAACCAAACTTGTAAAACAGGGAAAGCTGGGCAGGAAGACCGGAGAAGGATTTTATGCCTATGGAACGGGAGAATTCGAGTTTGTCAGGCTCGATATTAACAGGGAAACAAAGGTAGCCAGATTAATCCTGAACCGTCCCCATCGTGCCAATGCCTTTAATTATGACTTTCTTACGGAGATAAATGATGCGTTAGATGAATTGGAAAAGCAGGATGATGTGCGCTGCATCGTAATTACCGGAGCCGGTGCTAATTTCTGTGGTGGCGCTGATTTCGCCGTGTTCGCCTCCGGGAAAATGAATGAAGCGCTGGTTTTAAGCGAACTTGCCCATGACGTATTAACCAGATTTGAGATTTCTCCCAAGCCGGTTGTAGCGGCGATTAATGGTCCGGCGATGGGTGGCGGTCTGGAGATTGCCGCGGCCTGTGATATAAGGATAATGAGCACCAGAGCGCAACTGCGCCTTCCAGAGTTGACTCTGGGGCTGATTCCAGGGGCGGGTGCGACACAGCGTCTTAGCAGATTGATAGGGGGAGCCCGTGCTAAAGAGATAGTGCTGCTATCTGAGCCGGTGATGCCGGATAAAGCTCTTGAATGGGGACTGGTTAATTACGTGGTCGAGCCGGATAAATTTAACGCTCTGGTGGATGAAATTGCCGGTAAGCTTGCCAGTGGCGCACCACTGGCTCAAAAGCTGGCTAAGACGTTATTATATTATGGGGCTCAAGCCGACCAGAGGACAGCATTATTCACCGAAGCTTCGGCATCGGCAAATATCGCTCTGACCAAAGACCTGAACGAAGGGGTTACGGCAGTTCAAAACAGGCGACAGGGGAAATTTACCGGCGAATAAGATTCAGACAGTGTTCAACCTGTGAGTCCCGTTTCTTCCGAACGGTTACGGGTAATATTCTGTGATAATACTTTGGCACAGCCGGTTTCGCTAATTGTTTATCAAGAGGAGTCATTACAGTGGATTTTGTATTTACGCCCGAGTTAGAGGCTTTCCGCAAGGAAGTATCCGAGTTCCTGGATAAAGAAGCACCGGCAGATTGGCATAAGAGGCGGGTGAGCTTTTATAATATCTCCGGTCAGGAGAACTGGATAAAGACTTACCGGGAGATGGCTGAAAAACTGGGGGCGAAGGGCTGGCTATCTATCCACTGGCCCAGGGAATATGGCGGGCAGGACGCCTCACCATTCTGCAGGCTCATCCTTAGAGAAGAATTAACCAGACATCATTCACCCGGATATGATTCTATTGGTGCTGGAATAGTTGCGCCGGCTATCCTGCTCAAGGGAACTGAAGAGCAGAAAAAGAGACACCTCCCTGGCATCGCTCAGGGGAAGGTAGTATGGTGTGAAACTCTCAGCGAGCCCGGACACGGTTCAGACCTGGCTAATATAGAAGTATTCGCCCGGGAAGAGGAAGACTGTTACGTTGTTAACGGGCAGAAAATATGGACAACTCACGGTCATTTTGCTGATTGGAATGCCCTGGTAGTCAGGACAGACCGTGAAGTAACTCCGAAGTACCGGGGTATTACCTTTTTCCTGCTTGACATGAAAACGCCGGGAATTACGGTTAATCCTGTCATCAATATGGCCGGGCATCACGAGTTTAATGAGGTCTTTTTTGACGATGTCCGTATCCCCAAGGAAAACATAGTGGGCGGGAAGAACCAGGGTTTTTACGTGGTTATGTCACTGCTTGACTACGAACGTACCAGCGACGTAATCTATGCTTCTGCCGATGTGTTTCTTAAAGACCTTATAGAGTATGCTCAAGAGAGAGAGCTCCTGGACTCTCTGACGAGAAACAGATTAGCCCAGCTGTTGGCTGACTGTGAGGTGGCTCGTCTGCTTCATTACCGCGTAACCTGGATGCAGAGCCAGGGCCAGGTGCCTAATTACGAATCAGCTATGTGCAAGCTGTATAGCGCTGAATTGCATCAGCGAGTTACCGACGCCGGCATGCGGCTTCTGGGACATTACAGTCAGTTGACCGATAAGTCAGACTGGGTGCCCCTGTATGGCATGGTTCCCTCGGTTTATCTTCGCTCTATCGGTAATAGCCTGGAACAGGGGACGTCTGAGATAGACCGGGATGTTATCGCTCAGCGAGGCCTGGGCCTGCCCCGACTGCGGTGATGAAATCCGTAATTAGTTTAGTGGAGGCGCTTAATGGATTTCGCCCTTGATGAAATGCAGGAAATGCTTCAGAAATCAGCCAGGGATTTCCTGAGCAGAGAATACCCTGACAAGCTTCTACGGGAGATGGTAAAAGACGAAAGGGGTTACACTCCTGAGTTGTGGAGCAAGATGGCGGAGATGAACTGGATGGGGCTGTCCATTCCCGAAGAATATGGTGGGGTAGGGGGCTTTCTTGATTTGACGGTGGTGCTGGAGGAAATGGGGAGAGTCTGCTTGCTCAGCCCTTTTTTCTCCACCGTGGTTCTTGGTGCGTCAGCCATCCTTGAGGCTGGCAGTGATGAACAGAAGCAGAGATTCCTGCCTGATATCGCCGAAGGGAAGATTGTTTTGACCATGGCTCTGACCGAACCCTCTGCCCGATATACAGCCGATGCTGTCACCGTAAAAGCAGTGCCCCAAAATGATGGCTTCGTTATTCAGGGAACAAAACTTTTCGTTCCCGATGCCCACTCATCCGATTACCTGGTTTGTGTTGCCAGAACCAGAGAGTCGGGGAATCCTAAGGAGGGTATTACGCTGTTTCTGGTTGACATAAAAACTCAGGGAATTAGTTATAAGCTGCTTAAGACTATCGCCGGGGATAAACAGTGCGAGGTCACTTTCAATAATGTAAGAGTATCAGGGGAGAGCGTTCTGGGAGAGGTAGATAAAGGATGGCTATACGTGGAAGAGGTACTGGCCAGGGCGGCTGTAGCCAGGTGTGCCGAAATGGCTGGTGCTGCTCAGAAGGTTCTTGAGATTACACTGGATTATGCTAAAGAGAGGACAGCCTTTGGTCACCCTATTGGCGCTTTTCAGAGTATGCAGCATCGCTGTGCTGATATGCTTATTGATGTTGAAGGTTCCAGAGCTATTACCTATCAGGCAGCCTGGCGATTGAATGAGGGTCTGCCAGCCGCCAGAGAAGTAGCCATGGCCAAAGCCTGGGTCAGTCAGGCGTTACGTCGAGTGGTAAATTCATCTCATCAGGTTCACGGTACCATAGGTTTCAGCGAAGACCATATTCTGCCTTTATATACCAAGAGAGCCAGGGCTTACGAATTCAGTTTCGGGGGTGTCAACCATCATTTAAACCAGCTGGCTTCGCTAACCCTGTAGTACAGGTAGATTTAAGACACACATGAAGAACCATAAGCACACTGTCATTTTCCAGCCCTCGGGCAGGCGCGGACTCATTGACGATGGCAAGACCGTAATGGAGGCTTCCAGAGAGCTTGGTGTCGACATTGAGAGCCTCTGCGGTGGCAAGGCTACCTGCGGCAAGTGCCGGGTCAGGATTGAAGAGGGTTTCTTCGAGAAATACGGGGTGGTATCAAAGATAGAATCTGTCTCTCCGACAGGAGAAGGGGACAGGAAATTACTGAGCAAGCAGCAACTGCGTAAAAATTATCGCCTGGCCTGTCAGACTCATATTCTTGGAGATGTTGTCATCTTCGTCCCCGAGGATAGCCAGAAAGTTCAGCAAGTAGTACGCAAGGAGGCTACTGCCAGGGACATTAAGCTCAAGCCAGCCGTAAAGAAATACTATGTTGAGCTGACCCAGGCTACACTTCAGGACACATTGGGGGACTTTGAGCGTCTGCAGGCGGAACTTGCTAAACAATACCAGTTGAGTGAACTGACCATTGATTATCCGGCACTGATGAATTTACAGGGTATGGTGAGGCAGGGCGATTGGAAGGTAACCGTATCGGTCTGGATGGATAAGGAGATTATCAAGATAGAACCCGGGCCTGTGGCCAAGGGGTACGGTCTGGCCGTTGACATAGGCACCACTACGGTAGCCGGTTACCTTTGTGACCTGACTACCGGCGAGCTGGTGGCTACCGATGCCATGATGAATCCGCAGGTCGCTTATGGTGAAGACGTGATGTCTCGCATCAGCCACTCGGTGAAAAACAAAACAGGCCTGAAGCAGATGAACCAGGATATCATCGGATGCCTTAATCAGGTCGCCGGGCGAGCCGCGGCTCAGGCAGGCATCAAGCGTTCGGACATTATTGATATGGCTGTTGTCGGCAATACCTGTATGCATCACATTTTCCTCAATATTGACCCCCAGTATCTCGGCAGGACGCCGTTTTCTCCCAGTGTGCACCATTCTCTGGATATCAAGGTACGTGACCTGGGGCTTAAGATATCGCCGGGTGCTTATGTTCATGTTCTGCCCATAGAAGCCGGTTTTGTCGGGGCGGATAATGTCGGTGTGCTCATTGCCGAGGAGCCCTACAATCAGGGAGACATGATGCTCATCATTGATATCGGCACCAACGGTGAGCTGATACTGGGTAATCGGATAAAGCTCCTTTCCGCCTCCTGCGCCACCGGCCCTGCCTTTGAGGGGGCGGAGATAAGGAACGGTATGCGCGCCGCCCCCGGCGCTATCGAGAAAGTGGAAATAGACCCCGAGACCCGGGAAGTGCGATTCAGGGTAATTGGCAATGAGCAATGGAATACCGATGCGGGAAACTTGGGCGCCAGGGGTATCTGCGGCTCGGGCATATTTGATGTTGCTGCCCAGATGTTCCTTGCCGGTATTATTGATAAAGGCGGACGTTTTAACACTGGTCTTAAGACTCCCCGTTTGCGTCAAACCGATAATGAACCGGAATTCGTTATTGCCTGGGCGGGCGAAACCACCATTGGCCGAGATATCACTGTCTGCCAGAGTGATATAAGAGCCATACAGCTGGCTAAGGGCGCCATGTATGCTGGTGCCAAAATTCTCATGCGCCGCCTTGGAGTAAAAAAGCTGGACAGGATTATTCTGGCCGGCGCTTTTGGCAGCTACATTGATAAGGAATCGGCGGCTGTCATCGGGCTTTTCCCTGACTGTGACCTGGAGGATGTCCACGCAGTAGGTAATGCTGCCGGTGACGGGGCGCGTATAGCACTGCTCAATGTGGCTAAAAGGAAAGAAGCCGACATCATGGCGAGACAGGTGGAGTACGTGGAGTTAACGGTGGAACCGAATTTTAACAAGGCCTTTATTCATGCTATGTTATTCCCTCATATGGAGGATAAATTTCCTCACCTGAAGCACCTCCTACCGAAAAATCATAAGGAGAACCTCAGATAAAGACCGGCGCCTTTTTAGATTAATAGATTTCTTCCCCAATCAGTGTATGAAAACCAGGCGCCACCATGGTACGCCATTTAGCCACAAAGTCCTGGAACTTCTGTGACGGGGCATCTTTCTGAGTGAATTCATCAAGGTTTTTTATATGCAGGATGCCAACATATTTATAGGGAATCTCCCCTGCCGCCGCTCCAGTTATCCTGACCATTTCGAACTTCTTGACCGATGGCAGGCTATCAAGTAGAGGACCTTTCTCATTGATAACATAGTCCTTGTATTCCTCATCAGTAACGTGCTCCGCCAGATTATAAAGGGTTATTTCCTTGGCCATTTTTACTACCCCTTTCTTAAAACTTTAATTTTACCGGGTTATGCTTAACTGACTCAGAGGTTACCCCAAACGCTCGGTTTTGTCAATAACAAAGAGTTGTTATTGTTATCAGCCCCCTGCATATTATTTTGGAATTACAGTTTGCATTATATCATGCGGTCAAATATAAATAATGGTAGGTTCGGGACACCCGGGGCTCTTGGCAAAAGACGCTTCATGGGTTAGTATAGTATGACACCTTATTAACGGGATGGTAGTCAAAACACCAGAAAAGTACTGATGTTAATGAAGAAAAGACTGGCCAAGCTGCTCTCTGACATACTGAATCCCTTCCTGGTGAGTTTCGCCGTAATTATTTTACTTTCCTTTGAGTCAACGTCCAGCACTTCTGACGCCCTTAAATGGGCATCAATTTCTGTAGCGCTCAGTATCCTGCCCGTTTTCGCCATTGTTGTCTATCTCGTCCACATCAAGAAGCTTGGGGGCATATTCATCAACCCGCGCCGGCAGAGAAACAAGATTTACCTGCTGGCGAGTGCCTGTGCCGTTGCCGGCTGTGTTGTCCTGCCCTGTGTGGGAGCACCGGAGCTGCTGGTGGCTACATTCGCCGCCGGTCTGGCGTCGATAGTCACCTTTACGGTGATAAACCTCTGGTGGAAAATAAGCCTCCACACCGCTTTCGCCGCCGGTTCGGTGGCTGTTCTAATTATTGTATATGGCGATATTGGAGTATGGACCTTGCTGCTGTTCCTGCCGGTAGCCTGGGCAAGGCTGGAGCTGGAGCTCCACTCACCGACGCAGGTAGCTACTGGTACTATGCTTTCAGTCTTAATTGTGGTGATTGTGTTCCAGCTTTTCGGTCTGATTGGTGCTTAAATACGATATTAGAAGCCTACCGCAAATACATGAACAGGACGCCGAGATGGCTGGGAGCGTCAAAAGAGGGGTAAGGTTTAGGTGGAGGGAGCAGGGACAAAAACGATATTAGAATGAGGAAACAATTCCTTCGTGGATAGCTTCGATTTGTTTTTAGAGTTATGTTAAGGGCTTTGGGATAAAGGGGTATTTTTTAGCTAACTCACCCCTTTGATATTTGACAACCCTCCCCCTG
>CAYWAU010000062.1:0-10211 GCA_964456395.1 uncultured Dehalococcoidaceae bacterium | reverse complement strand
TATTGCTCGTGCATCTTGTGGAAGGCGGCTCTCTCGCCCATGCCTTCCCTGTCTCGGATGAACATCAGTTCTCTTTCGTCATCTTCGTATTTAAGGCCGGTGCAAAGAGTGTGATAGGTGATGACTTCCTTGAGGCTGGTCACCCCGAGTCTCTCCAGCATATGACGCCGGGCTACCTTGCCCATGACCACGGCATCTCGGGGTAGAAGGGCAATGGCGGAGGCAAGGGCATGCACCTCGGACTCCAGCTCTGCTTCGGGGACAGCCTTGGTGACATAGCCGGCTTCTTCGGCTTCTACGCCGCTGATGGTTCGGCCGGTGAGGAGGATTTCCTCAACCTTCTTGGTGTGTCCCATGAGCAGCTCAATGGGCAGGGTAGGCAGTCCGCCGAAAGCAAGTCTCTGACCCATCTGTGACAGTTTGGCGGTATCGGCGGAGATAACTATGTCAGAGCACTTAACGATGTACAATCCGGCTTCTATAGCCCAGCCGTGAAGCTGGGTGATGACCACCTTGTTGCAGTCCAGTATGGCCTGTGGGAAGCCGAAAAGCTGGTCCTGGTCGGTCTGCAGCCTGATTCTCTGGCTGGGTTTGAACTTGGGGTCGCCGCCGTAAACGCGGTAGACCATGGAAAGGTCAAAGCCGGCGGAGAAGTTCTTGCCGGCACCTCTGAAGATGACCACGTTGCAATCATCATCGTGGTTGATTTCCCACATCGCCTTCTTGATGTCGCCGGTCATCTCATCTTCGCCGATGCTGATGGCGTTGTTCTTGTCCGGCCTGTTTAAGGTGAGGTAGGTAACTTTGGGTTCTTCCTTGTCCTTTTCCATGAGTATTGTTTTGAATTTCGGGTAAGCCATTATGTTTTCCTCCAATTTCCCTATTTTTTATATTAAAACACATACTGTCTGGTAATCAATCTTGCCTATCCTGCCATGTTCCGTGGTTGGAGTAATAGGATAGTGGATTGTGACTTAGAAGCCGCCCCGCTTCATCAACTACTGTCGAATCCGTAAATCGGCTGAGGCTGAGCTTTTAGCCCTTGGTCAAGTGAGAATGCTTTCCTTCGTCCTTTGAGCAATCCCATATTATACGCACAGGTTTGATGCCTAAATATCCCGGTTGCCTCTCTAGTAGGTGGGGACCAGAGATATACACTCGTGACGGTGACTGCTGACGGTAATGGTAGCGCCCCTATACAAAATTATGTCCCCTTTGCTCACCTGCCATAATTGTCCTGTTGTCAGGAAATTATGCCGTATTAGTCTACATCAATTCGGGGAATAATGTCAAACGCCAGTGAAATATTTACGGTAATTCGGCGTGTTTACTGGTGTTTCTCTGCAGAAGTTCGTTCAAAGGGCTATCTGGTGTCTGCCTTGACCATTCCAGCTTCGCTCCGCCCGGCTGTTTTGCCAGCCGTTTCTATTTCACTCATAACCCTATGGTGGATGCGTGCGAACTGAAAGGCAACGGCTTTATCGGTAGAATCCACGGAGGTCTCGTCCTCCGGACTGTCCAGCTCAGGTCCGTAGAGTCTGGTGAGGGCTTCATATACTTTATCGGGGCCGATGACTTTGACCAGCGAATAGTACTGAGTCCGGCTGAAGTAGGTTTTACGGGTAATACCGGCCTCCAATCCCCCGGGAGTGGTCAGGTAGCATTTCAATAGTCCAATGACGTTCTCAGGCCTGGCCTGGAACGAGTTGGCCAGGTACCGGTCAGTTTCGTCTCTGGAACCATAATGAGACCAGATATCCAGGAATAAAGCCGTGTCTTCGGGGAATTCCTGATAGAGCAACCGGTCCCTGGCTATCGCTTGAATTCTTGAGGCAAGTATCTTCCCCAGTGCCTGTTCTTCCTCGGCAGATAATAAGCGCAGGCTTTCCTCTTTTTCTTGTGAAGTCATCATCCAGAGGAAGCTTTTGGCGGCGAAAGAAATGGGCTGGCTTGCCTCAGCCTCGGCTACCCCGGTGTAGCCAGCCTCAACTCCTCTGAATTTCCTGAACGGGTTGAAATCCCGGAAATAGGTTGCCAGGCCTTCCCTGAGCTTCCCCCACCCGCCGCTTAAGCCTTCAGCCACACGGCGGGAGGGTCTGACTGTGAAGGGTTTTATTATCAGGGCAATCACAACCAGCAGCAGGATAGCAGCAATGACTATTGCCGTGCGAAGATAGTCGGGGACGGCTGGAGCCGGTGTTACCGGTGATGGTGAGAAAGTGATAATATTTGCTGGCGGTGGCTCCGGTACTTTAATTATCGGTGGCGGGCTTTGCTGGATTATCAGCGGAGGGATGATTATTGATTCAGCCGGTTTCTCTTCCACTGTGAAGTTGGCCAGTGTTGACCAGTCGCCCTCTACCGGCTTTGTTGCCCTGACTTTCCAGAGGTAGATAGCGCCATAGTCCAGGTCTTCGGTAATAGTAAAGCCAGTGTTATTAACCTTGGTATCAATAAGGGGGGAGGTCATAGTCGAATTAGCACTTAACATAAACTGGTACTCAGAGGCGCCGGCTACTGGTTCCCAGGAGAATGACGGCTTTCGGCTGATGTCAGTGCTGCCATTGGCCGGCACCAGTAGTTCGGGAACCCGCGCCACCAATGGCATAATATTGAAACCTTTGACACCGGAATACAGACTGTAAAGTGGCTGGGTTGTCCGCACCCTCCAGTAGTAGGTTTTCCCGGCCATGAAATCAACCCGGGCATCACCCGTCTGATATGGGCCAACTATTGCGAATATCACTGGCTCGTCCGTAGCTATGGTTACCGTGGTGACAATAATGAAGAAGTCGCTGTCAAGGGCAATCTCCAGCTCGTACTCAGTAGCTTTGGAGGGGCGTTTCCAACTGAAAGCTATATCATTGGCAAGACCACTTATCGCATTTACCGGGTTGGTGAAGCCTGAGGCTGGTTTCGTCAGGTCTATTTTTACCGGGATATCAGTAAAGCTGTAAAGCTTGCTGGTGACATTGGTCTTAACCGCCCACAGCTTGTCTGAGCTTGCCTTCAGCGCCCGGGGAGTGGCATTGAGATGCACCTCAGCATCGTCGTCATCGGTATCGGCGGTGGTGGTGCTGTAACTCCAGTTGGTTGATACTTCGGTGGCTTTCGTGGGTGTGAAGTGCCGCCACAGCGTACTTTGCCCGGTGCTGGCATTGAACTCCAGGGCATAGAATGTGCCGTCATTTATGGCGAGGCCGTAAATACCGCCGGCTAAATTATCGCGGAAGATGTCTGTCCATCGATCGCTGGTATCAATCCGCCATTTCTTGATATTCTGTCCGGCAGTATCACTGGCAGCGTAGATTATTTTGTTGGTGGCAAAGTCCTCATCGGCGATAACCTGGACATTACCGGCGCCGCTCTGGAGCACCACCGAGATTTTAGTCCAGGATGAGTTACTGTCAGAGGAATAAGCCACATAGCCGTCCTGGCTGCCCACCAGCAGTTTATTGCTGCTGACGCTGACAATGGTGGCACCACTGCTGAGCCCAGTTGCCTTGGCTGTCCCCCAGGTAAATCCGGCATCGGTTGTCTTGGATACTGAGCCGCTACTGTTGAGAGCATAGACAACCTCGGTACTTTCCACGGCCAGGTCACGCACATTGACTTTGCAACTTCGCGTGAGCCATTCCTTGGCTCCGCCGCTCGCGTTATAGTAAATGGTGTTATCACCTTTCTTGGCCAGATATATTACATTAGCGTTATCGGGGGTGGCGCGCACGATGTAGTCGGTGGTGCCTTGCAGGCTCAGTATCCTCTCCCAGACGGAAACCTTGCGCCACAGGCTGAGGTCAGTGCCATCGTCGGTTACCAGATAGACCTTACTGCCGTCAGCCGAGACGGCAACATCTCTGGCGTTGGTGATGGCGGTATCAATCAGGCTGATATCATTAAAGGTATAGCCGTTATTGGTGGAGACGGCGAAGGCACTCTCATCACCGGATGTTGCCGCCACCACTTTACTGCCTGCCCAGGCAACCAGAGTCTTTCCCTCGCCACCCGGTCCCTTCTTGGCGGAGACAGTACTGATGGTCGGTGTTGCCGCCAGTGGATTGCTAGTGCGGTAAACAGTGGTGGCGCTGTAGGTGCCGACAACGAGGTTGGTGCCGTCAAAGGCAACGCTGTGGATGGTGGTTCCTGTCTTCAGTGCTTTCTTTGTAGTATCTACAAAGCGGTAGATGCCGCTTTCGGCAATGGCATCGGCATCGCCGCTGACAGCTACACTGACGAAAGCAGTACGTCTACCTGATTGGCTTGCTAGGTAGTTTGGAGCCAGGGATATTGAAGCCGAGTCCAGGCCGGTAATACCATCATCGCTGACAACGGTTACCGGGAAGCTGTCGAAGTTGGCACTGCTGTTCCACCTATCGGAGGACAGACTGAGCATTTGCAGTTTAACGGATGAGTTGTCATCTTCACTGACGGCAACCATAACCTTATCTGATGGGAAATTGGGAGAGAATGCCACTGCGGCCACTTCATCGGCGCTGCTGAAGCCGGTCAGGGTGTTGGTTTCCTGCCAGGTCGCGCCGACAGCTCCGGCCTCATAATACCAGACGTTGGCGACATCGCCCGCTTCCTTGCCGGCAACAGCGATATAATGTACGTCGTCGCTGTCTTTTGAGATAGCGATATCATAGATGGCGGCCGCCGCGGCCGCGCCACTTTCTTGAGGTGTACCGAGGTCATACCAGATTGAGCCACTGCTAACGGTGAGGTGGACCTCCGGTGTGCTATTATCCACGATGGCTATGATATCGGCATCATCCGGGGCAATTGCCACCAGGTCGGCTTCAATGGGTATGTCCAGGGTCGTCCAGCTGACACCGGCGTCGGTTGATTTGTAGAGGACATCGTCTGAGACGCTGTCACCCGGAACAGCATAGACTGTCAGGCCGTCAGCGGCAACGGCAATGTCGCAGATGTCGATTCCATCGGGTCCCAGGATATAATCTGTCGTGTTGGGAATAGTCTCGGCTGACCATGATGATGTGCCGGCTGCTGCCGGAGTAGCCGGTGAAACCAGACTGACCAGCATCACAGCTATGACCAGCCCCGATATTCCCCATATTTTCAGCTTCATAGGCATGTGGCTATATTAAACCTCCCATGACCACTGGCTGTCAATAGTTCTCAGCAGGGGCATCGGTGCGAGACTGAGTACTCCACAACTGATGGCCATCTCCATGGCAGTCCTCTCCCAATCTTAGCATTATGATAATCCCAGACTACAACTTCATTTTGACATGCAATTATAAACAGCCGGATAAAGACTATAAAAATTCTATGAAGGTACAGTTAATTTTCCATAAAGAATTGACGCCGGGTTAATCGCCGGCGGCGTTCGGCTTTTTCACTCACCGCCGCTCTGGAGCCTGCGGTAAAGTGCCTTTTCAGCTTCCAGTGCTTCAGCGGGCAGCTGGTTGACTGTACCTGTGGATAGGGCTAGCAGGTAAATTCTGGCTGTCTTTTCGATAAGTTCGCTGGCGGTGAGGGCGTCGCGCATGGTTCGGCCGACGCCCACGGCTCCATGATTTGGCAGCAGTACTCCGCTTCTGTCTTCCAGCGCCGCCAGAACATTAGCCACCTGTTCCTGACTGCCGGACAGGGCGTGTTGCGCCAGCTTTATCTCCCCGCCGAGGAAGGCAACCTGGTCGTCCAGGATGGCCGGGATATCCAGACCGGCAACGGAGACGGCGCTGGCAAAGACCGAGTGGGTATGAATTACGGCATTGACGTTTTCTCTTGTCTGGTAGATACCGATGTGCAATATTGTCTCTATTGAGGGAGGCAGCTCGCCTTCTACCGATTTCGTCTCAAAATCGATTACCTGAATGTCATCAACGCCGAGCAAATCATAATGCCGGGAGCTTGGGGTAATCGCCAGTAGCTCCCGCTTCCCTTCGGGCGGCAGACGCAGGCTTACATTCCCGCCTGTGCCAACCACCAGGCCCTTCTCCAGCATTTTCTGGGCTGCCTCCAGCACTATCTTCTTTTCTTCCCGCCACCGGCTCACTTGATTACCTCGCCTGATTTTTTCAACTTTGGTGGGCAGGCTTGAACCCCCACCACGACCTGCCGCATTGTAATTCTAATACAGCCGGGCTATGGGGTTCAATAGACCGGACAGTGTTATCTTGACAAAGTTCGTCGAGTAATGATATAAGTCTGGAAATAGTGGCAAGAAAGACGGATGCGGCCGATAGGCGAATAGCTAATATTGCGCTTACTGATAAAGGTAGAACTATGATGGAAGAACATGACCGGTTAATAAAGGGCAGTGTTAAAGAGAAGCTGTCCTTTCTTAACGATGAAGAATTACAGGAGTTATCGGTTTCGCTGAGAAAGCTGAGAGACATACTCTCCAAATTGCCGTAACTGAGGGGGCTTAGCGGCGGGAATGAAGGGAAAAGCCATGTTTCAGAGTTCACTACCGAAGCGGCAGGTGGTTATCGCCATAGGGGCGACCATGCTGTCGGTGTTTCTCGGTTCACTGTATATGACCATTGTGGCTACTGCCATGCCGCGCATTATCACTGACCTTGGTGGATTCAGCCAGTACACCTGGGTATTTACATCGTACTTGATTACCGAGGTCATTGCCATACCGCTTACCGGTAAGCTTTCCGATATGTATGGTCGGAAATGGTTCTTTGTCACCGGTATAACCATATTTACCATAGGTTCTTTCCTCTGCGGCTTCAGTCAGACAATGACGCAGCTCATTGTCTTCCGGGGATTGCAGGGGTTGGGCTTTGGCGTCATGATGGCCCTCTCTTTCATCGTTATCGGTGACCTTTTCCCGCCTGAGGAACGTGGCAAGTACCATGGGCTTATGTCTGTTGTATTGGCCGTATCGACTATCATCGGACCGACCACCGGCGGCTACCTGACTGACTACCTCTCCTGGCGATGGTGTTTTTTCATCAATATTCCGCTGGGAGTAATTATTATCTTCCTGTTTTTCTTCTTCTACCCTCAATATCGGTCTGATTATGCGAAGCACAGGGTTGATTACGGCGGTGCTGTAATAATGATTCTTGCCATAGTACCGTTGATGCTGGCTCTAACCTGGGGGGGCGTTGATTATGGCTGGCTTTCGCCAACTATTATCGGTATGTTCGGTTTCTCAGTGGTGATGTTTGTTCTCTTTATCATAATGGAAACTCGTGCTGAGGAACCCATTATACCCATGGGGCTTTTCAAGAGCCGGGTTGTCACTGTATCGTCAATGGCTTCCTTCCTTATGGGCTTTGTCTTTTTCTCGACTGTTACCTTCGTCCCGCTCTATTTTCAAGGAGTACTGGGAGCATCGGCCACCCAGAGCGGCAATTTCCTGGCGCCTATGATGTTGAGTATTGCCGTAAGCAGTTTCCTTTGCGGACAGGTTCTCTCCCGTACCGGGGGATATTACCGGTTTCAGGGTGCCATCGGCTTTGTATTAATGGCTGTGGGGAATTTCCTGCTCTCCAGGATGACGGTTGAGACCAGCTATGCCACCGCCGTTATGAATATAGTCCTGACCGGTTTTGGAGCTGGCCTGATATTTCCTCTGTACACCATCGCGGTTCAGAATTCGGTTCCTTATTCGTTTATGGGAACGGCTACCGCTATGGTGGCCTGGATTCGTACCGTCGGCGGTCTTTTCGGGCTGTCTATCGTCGGGTCCATAATGAACAACCGTTTCGCCTCCGAGTTTGCCGGTAACCTTTCCTCCGAAGTGCGGGCAGTCATCTCGCCGGAAAAGCTCGCGTCGATAATTGACAATCCCCAGGCCCTTGTCAGTATAGAAGCGCGCGCCCAAATGCAAAGCCTGTTCGAAGGTCTGGGCACTCAGGGTACGGCACTTTTTGAGCAGGTGCTTTCAACACTGCAAAATGCCTTGAATTCCGCTCTGACGGAGATTTTCGCCGTCTTTATTGGTATCTCTATCCTGGCCTTGATAATCAACCATTTCCTGAAGGGAATCCCCTCGTATAAACGTATACCGGATGAACGGTGACTGAACCTGAGGATTAGCCGGAAATTCAGTATATATTAACTTGATAATCAATCGGTGTTTTCATTATATAAATAGGCAGCGTATGGCCAGGCGTCAATGCTCCCCTCCCCTTTGGTATCTTTTCCTACCCTGCCACCCAGTATCATCTGCGGCTTAGCCCTTGAATGTTCCCCCACCCCCTATAATTTTACAACCCACCCCATCTTAGCCTCACCCCCTTGCCCCCTCTCCAAATGGAGCATTAGTTAAAGCCAATGATTTATTTATATGTATAGAGCAAGGTGAAGTATGCAAGCAGCGATGTCCCAGACACTTAAATTTGCTCTCGTATAATAATTCAATGTGTGATACTATTATAACCTAATAGTATTTAGGAAACATAAATGAGAAATAGACATATCACTAGATTCGGTTCACCGTTGGCTCGCTCTGGAGCACTCTACTGTCCATCTGATCAAGAAGGCCTTATTCAAATGGATGTTGATTTGAAACTTGCACAGCTACAATCAAAAGGTGTGCTTATTACTCCAGAGATTGAGTCTAAAATTAAAAGTGATGTACAGCGTAGAAAGGTGGAGTACAATAATAAGGTCAATCAGGTGGGTGTTCCTGACAAATTCAAAAATTTATTCCAAATAACAAGGAAAGCCAAAGCCGAACAGTATGCCCGACAAATAGTGATATCAGAATATGATTTGTTCTTATTAATCCATAATTGTTCTCAAATCCGTTTTGCACATCGTTCCAAGTTTAAGCAATATGTTCCTGAGCATTTAAGAGTATCGGATACCGATAGGGATGAAATGAAAACTGGTAATCCAAAGAAAATGATGAAAAGGGTTAGCTCAGGTCTGTTGGAACGCAAATATATCCATGTTCACTTATTTGAATTTAGCTCAGATTGGCATTGCTTTTATTTCACCCATCAAGACATTGAACCAACAAGTGCCAACCACTGGAAACACGGTTGCCACCTACACTATATAAGTCATCTATGGCCGGGATTAAAGAAGAAGTGGATTTGGAGTAAATTTAGTAAACGCTCTACAGATATACTGGGAAGCCTTCATATAAGATTTGAACCTTTTGAATTTCCTGACCCATTCGAAGGTAAAAAAACTACCTAAATGATAAGAGTAAACTACCACCATGGGCAGTCATTTTTGACCCTAGTCTTGCTAAGGGGTGTGGTTCAGTTCCATTACCAGTAGCGCACGTAGCAACTAGAGGATTATGGTTTGCAAAAATATCTCTGCGCCCACATTGAATCTATGAGTTAAGAAGCTAACTTACCATAACTCTAAAAACAACCCACTCTTAACCAGCTTCGAGTCGTTTCCTATTAAAAACACTAAGGGGGAGTGTGAGGGAGGAGTGATGTGTGAAAAAAGGAAAGGAAGTCCGCATAGTACCAGCGAACTCCCTCTCCGTTAATTAGCTATTTCTTTCAGCCGTGACAAGCCTACTTGGAAAGTGGTATATCTCCCAGGTTCACGTCTTTTTCCGTGCTTATTGAATCTATGGTCTTGGCGGCGAACCCTTTGGCTTCTATCTTCAGTGAAAAGGAACCTTCTCCCAGCCCTTCAAACCAGAAGTCACCGAAGCCATCCGTGGTGGCCGTCAACTTCTTGCCGTTGCTGCTGAGGGTGCAGGTGGCGCCGGTAATGACTTCCTTCTCTGCCGGGTCATATACCGTGCCGGCCACGAACTTCTTGGGTATGTTCAGATAGTATACCCTCGGCTTGGCGCCAAGCTCAGGCTTTAATACCTCGCCTTTACTTATCAGGTCCTTCAGCTCGGATTCTTCGCCAAATTTGATTGCCTCCGTCGGACAGGCGTCAACACACCGGGGCACCTCCCAGCCGTTGTCAATCAGATGGGCACAGCCGGTGCATTTCTGAGCGATGTTGAGGTCTTCATTGAAGTAGATGGTGCCATACGGGCAGGCGTCAACGCAGGCTTTACAGCCGGTACATTTCTCCGGGTCTATGATGACCAGTCCGTCGTCCCTTTTGTAGATGACGCCCTCTATGGGGCAGGCCGGTATGCACGGCGCCTCATCACAGTGCATGCACAGAACCGGAATGTAATGCATCTTGACCTTGGGCACAGTTCCTCTGACGAACTCGTTCTGTTTCAGCCAGAACTGTCCGGTGTCCGGCTGGGGCTTGGCATAGGGCGTCCAGTCGTTGCCGACATGCTC
>CAYWAU010000061.1:0-10522 GCA_964456395.1 uncultured Dehalococcoidaceae bacterium | reverse complement strand
TGGTTGACTGGAGAGAGATTGCTTCGCTTCGCTCGCACTGACCGGGTGGGGGGCTACGGGGGGGCAAAAGATAAAAACCACAAGGGGTAATGCAGGGTAAAAACAGCCTGTTCAGGGGGTTGAATTGTATCTGATTTAGTGCTAAAGTTTATACGGTGTTAGCAACGCTTTTACTAAAGATAGAACCAGGAGGCGGCTATCTGCCGGAAGAGTTCCGGAGATAGCTTTTTTTATTGATTATGGCAGATAAGATTAAACTTACGATTGATGGTATTGAAGTGGAGGTTGAAAAAGGCACTACGGTGCTGCGGGCGGCACAGAGCGCCGGCATTTATATCCCCACCTTGTGCTATCACCCTGATTTGCTGCCTTACGGGGGCTGCCGCCTGTGCATCGTGGAGATTGAGAATATGCGCGGCTTTCCCACGTCGTGCACCACGCCGGCCACTGACGGAATGGTGGTGACCACAAACACCGGCCGCCTTCAGGAATTACGGCAGGACTTCTTACAGCTCATTCTGACGGAGCATCCCAATGCCTGTCTTACCTGCGAACGGAGAGAGCGGTGCAGTCCCTACGATATCTGTCTGCGTAATGTCTCCGTAACCGAACGTTGTGTCGTCTGTCCCAAAAACAAGCAGTGTGAACTTCAGCACCTGGTTGACTACATCGGGATTAGTGAAATGCCTCTCCCTTACAGATACAAAGATTTGCCCGTAGATAATAGAACCCCCCTTATTGAGCGCAACTATAATCTGTGTATCCTCTGCGGACGCTGCGTGCAGATTTGTGAGCAGGTGAGAGGTATCGGCGCTATCAGTTTTGTAAAGCGTGGTTTTGATACTGTTGTCAGCACCGCCTATAATCGGGCTCTTCAGGATGCGGGGTGCCGATTATGCGGTGCCTGTGTTGAGGTCTGTCCTACCGGAGCCCTGATTGATACGGGCGCCAAGTACCAGCCGGATTGTGACCTTGAGTCGGTGGCGGTGCCCTGCAAGTACGCCTGCCCGGCGGGAATAAATGTACCGCTCTACGTTTACCTTATCGGTGAAGGCAAGTTTCAGGAGGCTCTGGCGATAATCAGGGAAAAGGTACCTTTCCCGGGGTCACTGGGGCGTGTCTGCATTCATCCCTGTGAGGAAGCCTGCCGGCGCGGTGCTCTCAATGAACCTATCTCAATAAGATTTCTGAAGCGTTTTGTCGCTGACCGCGATAATGGCGAGTGGCAGCAATTTTCCAGGAAGTCGCCCTCAACAGGCAAGAAAGTGGCTATCATCGGCTCGGGACCGGCCGGATTAACGGCTGGCTACTATCTGGCGAAAGCGGGGCACTCGGTTACCGTATTTGAGCAGTTCTCTGAAGCCGGCGGGATGATGCGTGTCGGTATTCCGGACTATCGTCTGCCGAGAGAAGTGCTGGACGGTGAAATCGAAGTAATCAAGAGTGCTGGAGTTGACATAAAACTAAATAGCAGGGTTGAATCTACTGAATGGCTCTTTGAGCAGGGTTATGATGCTGTTTTTCTGGGTCCGGGGGCTCATCAGGGTATGGGCTTGGGTGTTGAAGGTGACGACAGCCCTGGCGTGTATGATGGTGCCTCATTTTTAAGGGATGCAAACCTCGGTGTCAGGGTGGACCTGGGGAATAAGGTGGCTGTCATTGGCGGCGGTAACGTGGCTATAGACAGCGCCCGTGTCGCCCTGCGACTCGGCGCTAAAGAAGTGAATATCCTCTATCGCCGCACCAGAGCCGAGATGCCGGCCAGTCCCGAGGAAGTTGTGGCGGCCCTGGAGGAAGGCATAAATATCGTTTTTCTAATAGGACATCTCAGGATAGACCGGAAAGACGGGCGATTAAGTATGACCTGTAACCGTATGGAGCTTGGCGAGCCTGATGCCAGCGGACGGCGGCGGCCGGTACCGATAAAAGGGAGCGAATTTACCGAGGACTATGACGCCATCATAGGTGCTATCGGGCAGAGGCCGGAAATACCGGCTGAATTCAAGGTAAAAACCGGCCGAGGCAATACCATACAGGCTGATGATGCAATGGCTACCAGCCAGCCGGGAGTCTGGGCGGGTGGTGATGCCGTTACTGGACCGGATTCAGTAATCAGGGCGATTGCGGCGGGCAGGAGGGCGGCCAGCTCCATTGATAAGTATCTCGGTGGTGATGGGATTATTGATGAGGAGTTAACTCAGGAAAGGCAGATTGGCATGTGCGTCGGGGTGACGGATGAGGACTTTACTGGCAGAAATCGCGTTGAGATGCCATGTCTACCTCCAGAGCAGGTAACCAGCAATTTCACTGAGGTAGAGCTTGGCCTGACCGAAGACGGGGCGATAGCTGAGGGTAAGCGCTGCTTCCAGTGCGGTGTCAGGCTGCAAATCTCTCCGGCACCGCTACCGCCACTCAAAAGCGAGAGAAAAACCGGAGAGCCAGAGAAAGTGGAATCTCCAGTTTAGCCTTTCCCCTATTCTTTTATTATAATTTATTATAATTTATTATAATTAATCCGCACCGCTATCGGTGAGATGAGAATGTCTGCTTTTTTAAATCAAGAATATTCCGTGGTGTGGTAAATCATATGAGCAACGGCACCAGTAAAAGGGTTACATTAATAATCGCCTCAACAGCTGCATTCATTGGTCCTTTCATGTTTTCTGGCGTAAATATTGCGTTGCCAACGGTAGGCAAGGAATTCGCCGTGGAAGCTGTTTTGCTGGGCTGGGTTGCCAATGCAACGATTTTGGCATCAGCAGTGGTCCTGCTTCCGGCCGGCAGGTTAGCTGATATATATGGCCGGAAGAAGATTTTTTTATACGGCATGTTGCTCTTTACTGTTGCATCTTTTCTTTGCGCAATTTCCCACTCGACTATCTCGCTTATTGTGTACCGGGTTATTCAGGGAATCGGTGGTGGTATGACATTTGGCACTGCGGTAGCAATTCTGACGTCGGTATTTCCTGCGGAGGAAAGGGGAAGGGCTCTCGGCATAAATGTTGCGGCAGTATATTTGGGGCTTTCTCTGGGACCATTTATCGCCGGAGTCCTGACCCAGCACCTTGGCTGGCGGAGTATATTCTTTCTGGGGTCATTTCTTTGCCTGGTGGTAGTTGGTCTCACTTTCTGGAGGTTGACGGGGGAGTGGGTAGAGGCTAGGGGGGAGAAATTTGACATAGTTGGTTCCATAGTCTTTGGTATTTCGCTTTTAATGATGATGTATGGTTTCACCGTACTGCCGACCATACGGGGCTTTCTCCTCGTTTTGTTGGGTGTATCAGGTATGCTGGCATTTGTCCGGTGGGAAGCGAAAGTGGCCAGCCCCGTTCTTAACGTGGGCCTTTTCCGCAAGAATACTATCTTTGTTTTCTCCAACCTAGCAGCATTGATTAATTACAGTGCCACTTTTGCCGTAACTTTCCTCCTGAGTCTCTACTTGCAGTATACTAAAGGGTTTTCTCCCCAGATTGCTGGCTTGATTTTAATCGCTCAGCCTGCTGTCATGGCTATTGTTGCGCCGGTTGCTGGCAGGGTTTCTGACAGGATTGAGCCGCGAATAATTGCCTCAGCTGGGATGGCGTTTACCTGCGTGGCGCTTTTGCTCTTCGTCTTTCTAACTGAAGAAACCGCCCTGGGGTTCATTATAGGCAGTCTGGTTATCTTCGGTCTCGGTGCGGGCTTTTTCTCGTCTCCCAATACCAATGCGATAATGGGCTCTGTTGCCAAGAAATATCTGGGGGTAGCGTCGGGTATGGTAGGGACCATGCGGACTTCCGGGATGACGTTGAGCATGGGCATTGTTATGATATTGTTCTCAATCTACATCGGCAAAGCCCAGATTACTCCTGAATATTACCCGGCTTTCCTGACAAGTGTTAAGGTATCGTTCGTAATCTTTACCGCCCTTTGTTTCGGCGGCATATTTGCCCAGCTTGCCGGTAGAAAGATGAGTCGGGAATAAAGTATAGACCGATAGTGCCATATCGTTAAGCCACGTTCTTTTTAGCCACTGCGCTTTCCTTAAAATACATGTTAAAATAGCAATAATTACGCCACCTTGTTTAGGAGCATCCCGTGGAGGAACTGAACATCGGTCTTGACCTGCTCATTGTTCTGGTTACGGCTATAGCCGGTGGCATGCTGGCTCGCTGGCTGAGGTTGCCCATTATTCTGGGTTACCTGGTGGGGGGTATTGCCATCGGTCCCTACGGGTTTGGACTGGTTCAGGACACGGAAACGATAGATAGTCTGGCTACCATCGGCGTGGTTCTCCTGCTGTTCACCATAGGCCTTGAATTTTCCCTTAAAGAAGTTTTACGGATAGGAAAGATTGCCGTCGTGGGTGGCATAGCCCAGATAGTGCTGACGGCGGCAGCTGGCCTGGGTCTGGGCAAGCTCGTGGGATTGAGTCTGCCTGGGGCGGTAGCTTTTGGCTTTATCATTGCTCTCAGCAGCACCATGGTGGTACTGAAGCTCCTTATGGAGAGAGGTGAGCTTGATACCACGCAGGGTCGTATTATGCTTGGTATCCTGCTGGTGCAGGACCTGAGCGTGGTGCCGATGATGGTTATTATGCCGGCTATGGGTGGTGGAGCGGGAGAACTGTGGGCATCACTGGGGCTCGCCGTCCTCAAGGCAGTGATTTTCCTCGGTGTGATGCTGGTGCTGGGTATTTGGGGACTGCCCTGGCTGCTGGGGAAAGTGGCTGAACAACGCTCCAGAGAATTATTTCTGCTGACTGTGGTTGTTCTGTGTCTGGCGGCAGCCTTCGGCACCTATTTCTTTGGTCTATCGGCGGCTTTTGGCGCTTTTGTAGCCGGTCTTTTAATCAGTCAGTCCGGTTTTGCCCGGCAGGCTTTTGCCGATATTGTGCCTCTGCGTGATACCTTTGCCGCCCTTTTCTTTGTTTCCCTGGGGATGCTGGCCAATCTGCATTTTATAGGCGGCAACCTGGCGACCGTCGCCATGGTGGTCGTGATGATAATTGGTATTAAATTTATTATATGCTCCGTGATTACCCGGCTTTTTGGTTACAGTCATAAGACAGTGCTCATGGTCGGTACGGGACTGATACAGATAGGTGAGTTCAGTTTCATTCTGGCTATGATGGGAGTGGAGTCCGGTATCCTTTCGGAATACCTGTACTCTTTAACGGTGGTGGTGGCTATCATTACCATGCTGCTGACGCCTTTTATAATGAGTCTTAACTCGTTTGTTTACCGGTGGTTGAGCCAGAAGCAGTGGTTTGCTCAACAGTTGGGCGGGCGGGTTGACCCGGAATGGCTGGACCGGGAACTGGAGATGTCGCGGCATGCCGTTATTTGTGGTTATGGCGCCATTGGCAGCCGTGTGGCTGCGATTCTGGAGCGGCAGAAGTTCTCCTATCTGGTTATTGAGCTTGACCCTCAGATAATTTCCAGACTGCGTGCCCGGGGCATTCTCTGTATCTACGGGGACGCCAGTAATCCGGAGATACTTGCCCATGCGCATCTGGACAAGGCGCGCGTTCTTGTTTGCACCGTACCCGACTATGTGGCGGTGGAGTTGACCGCCAGGAATGCGCTGAGAATCAATCCCAGGCTTGATATCGTCGCCAGGGTTCACCGGGATGCTGATGCCGAACTGCTGAAGGGTATCGGCGTTACCGAGCTGGTTCTGCCTCTTTTTGAGGGCAGCCTGGAGATGATTCGCCACACGCTGCACCGGTTTGGCTTGACCACTACCGAGATTCAGTATATCCTGACCGGCCTCAGGGAGGGGCAGATAGAAGAAAAGAAGGAGGAGTAGCGTTTTCTGCCCCCCCTTATCTCCTAGCCTCGACAATAGGGGCGACAAAAGCAGCATTACCAGAAAGCAGGAAACAATTCAGGCGTGGTTAGCCTGGGGGTTTTATTTTTGGATTATGGTAAGTGCTTGCCGGTGAAGGGGCGTTTCTTGTCTGCTTCTTGTCTACCCCACCTCCCCTATCCCCCCGCCCTTCCTGTCGTTGCTCGCTCCTCTCCTTGTCATTCTCGCCCCGTATCGGCGTACGGGGTAAACTCCGGCGGGAATCCAGGGGGGAAGGGGTGGCTGGATTGTCGGGTCAAGCCCGACAATGACAACAATATGTATTTTCTGCCTCACCCCCTGTGTCCCCCTCGGTGTTATCTATTCCCACCCTGCCGCCCTCGGAGCACCGGCGGCTTAGTGCGGGAGTAAATCCCCCTTACTCCCCCTTTACAAAAGGGGGAAACTAATCATCTCCCTTTCTTGAAGGGAGACAGAGAGGGATTTCCATGGGGGGAGAAAAGGGAGGGGGGAAAGGAGGAGGGGTGTGTGGGGAATATCTTGACAATTTTACTTAGTAGTGAAAATATTAGGTGAAGTAATTAAGGTCGGTATCCCCCAATAAGCCAAAGTTGAAAGGCGTGAAGAATAAATTTGAATGAAGAAGCCGCAAACTAATTACGCTTTCATTGACGGTAATAACCTTCATCTTACTATGGTCAACATGGGATGGACTTTGGATTATAGACGATTCAGGGTTTATTTGAGTGAGCATTACGGTGTTGGTAAGGCATATTACTTCATGGGCTATATGCCGGAGAATACGCCTATTTACACCTTCTTGCAGTCGGTAGGCTACGTGATAATATTCAAGCCTATTCTAAGAACACCTGACGGTAAGGTTAAGGGTAACTGTGATGCTGAGCTAGTTCTGCAAGCCATGATAGACCTGGATAGTTACGAGAAAGCGGTAATCATAAGTAGCGATGGAGACTTTTATTGCCTCGTAAATTATTTGTGCGAGAAGGGTAAGCTGGAATGCGTACTGGCGCCTTGTAAGGCAGGATGCTCGCACCTACTAGATATAGCTTCCAAAGGGCAAGTGGCATATTTAGATAATTTGCGTGGGAAATTGGAGTTTAAAAAGAAAAACCCCCTGTAAGGACGGAACCTCACAGGGTGCTTTTCGTCGTGATTCTTAATTAAGAATATCAGAGAATCAGAGATTTGTCAATAGGTAATTGGTAGGGTATTGTTTGCATTTGGTTGGTGGTTCTGCCTCACCCCCTGTGTCCCCCTCGGTGTTATCTATTCCCACCCGCCGCCCTCGGAGCACCGGCGGCTTAGTGCGGGAGTAAATCCCCCTTACTCCCCCTTTACAAAAGGGGGAAACTAATCATCTCCCTTTCTTGAAGGGAGACAGAGAGGGATTTCCATGGGGGGAGAAAAGGGAGAGGGACTGGCGCCCCTCTTGGACTGTCTTGATTCAATAACTCAAATTGAGGATTAATTAAGGAGCTTTCTTTCACCACATTTAAGGCATAGTTCTTTAAGAACAAATCCCGGTGGTGTGTTAACGAAATCAATTTTCTCTTTGTAATAATATTCCGCCTTATCGATAACTGCACCACACTCTTGGCAATGATGAGGTTTCCTGGCTTTTATCTTAGCCCAATACTTGAGATTATCGTATTTACTCATTCCTTGAAGCCTCACTATACCCCATCATGCTTTGCCTATTTCCTCAGCTCCCTTGTTTGATAACTCCCAAATACCATCTTGAGACTCGGACTTCATCAGTCCATCCTTCACTAAGTTATACCTCTCCCACATTGCAGTATTGCGCCAGCGAATGTCGACACCTGAGGGAAGCTTCTGGTAGTCAAACTCATTAAGAATCGTCTTCATCTTTTTCCCGACTACCTCTAGCACATCGCTAACAGAAGCACTACCGCCGAGTTCATAGAGAGCTTCTAAGATAGGATGACGATATGCTTGTTGACGTGTTTTCAGTCCTTTGCGTAGTTTCTTGCCCTTTGGTTGTGTTGGTGTTTCCGTCCGGTGACTCATACTTGGTGTCTGATGGTATTTTAGGTGTTCTTCAGCAGCATCAAGCACTTTCCGTACGGCATCCTCTGGGGTATCCTCAAGGGGAATGGCCCAGCGCTTCAATCTGTCCCATGTGGCGTCAGTGATTCGAATAACTGGCATCATCTTAACCTTCTCACTTATTGTTACATAGTAACATTATTACATATTAACAATAATTTGTCAAGAGGGTTTTTGTCAATTCTTAAAAAAATTTCCCTTTTCCTCCAAATCAGGGGGTGGGGGAGAAACTGCGGGATAAGCCGAAGATGAGCCGAGGGCGGCAGGGTGGGAAAAGATATCAAACGAGGGGGGTGGGGTGGGGATAATACTACCTATAGATAGAGATTGCTTCGCTTCGCTCGCAATGACATATGTGGGGGGATGGGTTACATTAAAAAACCAGCGGGAATAGAGATTGCTTCGCTTCGCTCGCAATGACGTGGGTAAATGACGTGGGTAAATGACGTGGGATAAAAATCCCCCTTTCCATTTGTCCGCAAATTCCAGTAAAATAACCTTGAGATGAAAGAAGGCTCGACCCCCATCCGTCAGCAGTACCTCAGGATTAAGCGGAAATATCCAGAGGCTATTGTCTTCTTTCGGCTGGGTGATTTCTACGAGACCTTTGACGAGGATGCCAAAATAACCTCAAGGGAACTGGAGATTGTCCTGACCTCAAGGGAGATGGGCAAGGGGAACAAGGTGCCTCTGGCGGGCATTCCCTACCATGCCCTGGATAACTACCTTGCCCGGCTCATCAATCGCGGCTACAAGGTGGCTATCTGCGAGCAGGTGACCAAACCGGGTGAGACCAGGGGTCTGGTAGAGCGCGAGGTAGTCCGCCTGGTGACACCGGGCACGGTGGTTGAGCCGGGCCTGCTGGACAGCAAGACCAACAACTACCTGACAAGCGTGGTCGTGGGTGAGGGGGAGGTGGGGCTGGCTTATGTTGACATCACCACCAGCGAGTTTTGTACCACCCAGTTGCCGCTAAATAGAGCCGTTACGGAGATAGAGCGGCTCAGGCCCTCGGAGATTATCGCTCCAAAGAGTGCAGAGCTGGACAGCCTGGGGTTGACTGATTCCGTAACCGGTCTTGACGATTACCGGTTTGAGCTGGAGGTAGCCGGGCAGACTCTGCTGGGGCATTTCGGCGCATCTTCGCTTGAGGGCTATGGTTGTGCTCATCTGCCGCTGGCGGTTAGAGCCGCCGGCGCTATCGTTCATTATATTGAGGAAACGCAGAAAGGGGTCCTGGGGCAGCTGACCCGCCTCTCTACCTACTCCACGGATAATTTTATGGCTCTGGATGTGCAGACCCAGAGAAATCTGGAGTTTTTCCAGAGCGCTCGTACGGGAACAACCGCTGGCTCGCTGCTGTCGGTTATTGACCTGACCAAAAGCCCGATGGGCGGCAGGTTGTTAAAAAAGTGGCTGGGGCAGCCGTTGCTTGATGTAGCGGAGCTGACGCGGAGGCAGGACGCCATCGGCTGGTTTGCTGACAGGTCGCTTGCCCGTAGCCAGGTAATATCCATGCTGGGTGGGGTGGCTGACCTGGAGCGGCTGATTAACCGGGTGAGGGGGGAAATCGCTATCCCCCGTGAACTGGTGGCGCTGCGGCGCAGCCTGGAGACAATACCCAGACTCAGGGAGATAATTGAGGGTGATGGTGGCGATAGCGCGATAGACTGGCTGAAGGATGAGCTCAAGACCTGTGATGAGGTGGTTGGTTTAATTGCCGAGGCGATTGTTGACGAACCCTCTTCCAGTCTGGGTGAGGGAGGGGTAATAAGGACGGGCTTTTCCGAGGACCTGGATAGCCTGCGCCTGGCATCCGGCAATGCCAAAAAATATCTGGCTAATCTGGAGCGTCAGGAAAGAGAAAAAACCGGGATTAAGTCGCTGAAAATAGGCTTTAACAATGTCTTCGGCTATTACATTGAGGTGTCTAGGTCCAATCTAAGCCAGGTGCCTCAGGACTATATCCGTAAGCAGACGCTGGTCGGCGGGGAGCGCTTCTTTACCCCGGAGCTAAAAGAGTACGAGTCGTTGATTCTTAATGCTCGCGACCGCATGGCCGAGATGGAGACAAGCCTGTTCCGGCGGGTGTGCCGCCAGGTGGCTACGGCGAGCGAGCGCATCCTGGCATTAGCCGGGGCTCTGGCCAATGTAGATGTCTTCAGCGGTCTGGCTGAAGTAGCCGTGCGCTATAACTACGTCCGCCCCAGGTTGACCGACGGGAATAAGATAGAAATACAGCATGGGCGCCACCCCGTGGTAGAGCGAAGCTTGCTTGAGGGAAGCTTTGTCCCCAATGATACCTGTTTGTCCAATGACGATGCCCAGCTTATCGTGCTCACCGGACCGAACATGTCGGGGAAATCCACCTACATGAGGCAGGTAGCCCTGATTGTGCTTTTAGCCCAGATTGGCAGCTTTGTGCCGGCGGAGGCGGCCATCATCGGTGTGGTTGACCGTATCTTCACTCGCATCGGTGCCCGCGATGATCTGGCGGCGGGGCAGTCCACCTTCATGGTGGAGATGGTGGAGACCGCCAACATCCTGAATAACGCCACCCCCCGCTCTCTCCTCATCCTTGACGAAATCGGGCGGGGCACCAGCACCTATGACGGGCTGTCTATTGCCCGAGCCGTTGCCGAGT
>CAYWAU010000060.1:0-10574 GCA_964456395.1 uncultured Dehalococcoidaceae bacterium | reverse complement strand
TGAGGGTAATGCCAATCAGATTACAGACTCCCAGCCAGTAGTTGCTGAAGTACAGCGGGGCGGTAAAGAGAATTACTAAAAGGACAACCAGCAGCATCCAGTGGGTCTTGGTGCGTACAATCGCCATATCCGTGGCATAGTCATAATTACGGGTTCCGCAGGGCAAACTCATTCGGCTATATCCTCTCTATACGTACCTCTCCAAATAGTCCGTAGGGTTTGATAATCATGACGATTATGATAATTACGAAAGGTATAATATCCTTAACCCCGGCCCAGGTAAAGGGGGTAAGGTAGCCGCCGCCGAGGCTTTCGCAGAGTCCAATTATCGGTCCGGCTACGGCTGCCCCGACGAAGGAATCCAGACCACCCAGTATCACCACTGAGAATGACTTAAGACCGGTCTCAACCAGGCCATGGGTAATGCCGCCGATACTGGATATCAGAATACCACCAATAGCCGCCACCACACAGGCAAACATCCACGACATGGAGAAGACCCTCGTTACCGGAATACCGCAGGCCTGAACTGCCATCTGGTCATCGGCAGTTGCCCTCATGGCGATACCCATCCTGTGGTAGCGGAAAAACAGGGTTAACAGCGCCAGTATGACCAGGCAGATAATCACCACCCAGACATATTCCTGGGAAATTACCGCGGGACCGATGTGTATAACCTCCTTGGGGAAAAGGCGGGGCAGGGCATCGACACTCCAGGGCCAGATGAAAGTTATGATGCCCTCAATGAAGTAACCTATCCCCAGCGTTACCGCGATTAGCGCCAGAATCGGCTGGGCGATGAGCGGACGCAGAGCGAATCGCTCAATTACCCACCCCAGAAACAGGGCAAAGACAACAACCAGCGGAAAAGCCAGCCATATGGGAAACTCAGCCTGCACCAGCATGGCGTAGGTAAACCAGGAAGAGACCAGCACTATCTGCCCCAATGCCAGGTTGGCAACACCGCTTGATTTCCAGATAAGCACGAAACCCAGCGCAATCAGTGCGTAGACCATGCCTACCGCGATGCCAGTAATTAAAAACTGGAGAAACTCAGCCATTTATTAGAACGCCCCTTTCTAGATACTCCTCACCTTTATGCCGGTGGTGACTACCCCTTTCCTGCCGTCCCGGTAGGTTACCGGTGCCTGTACATCCACCTTGTCCCTATCACCATATAAGGCATCAATCAAATCTTTATAACGCTCCTCCATAAACTCTCTTCTCAGCTTTCTGGTGCGGGTAAGCTCGGCTTCATCAGGGTCAAACTCCTTGTGTAACAAGACAAATTTTCTGGCGCGAGACTGTTCCGGCAGATAGCCATTAACCCGGGTCAGGTCCTGCCTCACCAGGTCAGCCACCTCATCTTTCTGGGAAAGGTCAACAAAAGTGGTATAAGGGATGCGGTGACGTTCCGCCCACTTGCCCACCATAGCAAAGTCTATATTCACTATCGCCGAGACAAAGTCTTTGTCCTTACCGCCAATGACCATGGCATCCTTGATATACGGACTGAACCTGAGCCTGCCTTCAATATACTGGGGAGCATATTTAGCCCCCGTTCTCAGCTCGCCCATATGCTCCAGCCGATCCAGGAATATCAGGTGTCCTTCCCCATCAATATTGACCGCATCCCCGGTATGACACCAGCCATCTATCAGGGTGACGGCGGTTTTTTCGTCGTCCTTATGGTAGCCCTCAAACATGCACTCACTGGTAACCAGGAGTTCCCCCTCATCGGTTATCCTGAGTTCGGTACCAAGTGCCGGCCGGCCGACACTCTCAAACTTTATTTCCCCCTTACCGTGAGAGGAAATCAGGCCAGCCTCAGTGCTGGCGTAGCACTGCCTGAGCTCAACACCTATAGCATGGATAAGGCGGAAAGTATCCAGACTCAACACGGAGCTTCCCGTCACAGCAAACCTGACCTTACTTAAGCCCAGCCTGTCCTTCAGTGGTCTGAATAATGCTAAATAGGCAATCCCATGTAGAATCCGCCAGAACACGTTCGGTGTTTTGCCCTGGAATTTAATATCGGCAATTTTATGACCTACCGGCAGGAACAGGTTGTAGACAAAGCGTTTTAAGGGATTGGCATCCACCATCTTCACCTGTATTTCACTGACCAGCCCTTCCCACTGCCGCGGCCCATATATTACAAAGTTAGGACCAACTTCCCGCGTATCCTCAGCAATAGTCTCCGGCTCCTCGGGGAAGTTCAGCCTTGCCCCGGTTAGCAGGTGAGGAATGGTGGCGAAGAAGCTGTCGCCCACCCAGGCCGCGGGGAAGTTGGAAATTAAATCGTCGTTCTCATCCAGCGGGTAGCGATTAGTAAATCCCTGAGCTGTGGTTATCAGGGCACGGTGAGTAATCACGGCTCCTTTCGGTAGACCGGTAGTTCCCGATGTATAATAAATAAAGGCGATATCATCCCCACTGCCCTCATCCACATTCTGCTCAAACAGTCCGGGGTGCGTCTTCTCATAATCTTTGCCCAGCTCCACTACCTCGTCAAAACTGATGAGTATAGGGACTTCGTAATTCCTCAGTCCCTTCGGGTCCCAGTAAATGACCTTTTTCAGCGAAGGCAGTTCGTCCTTGATTTCAAGGAACTTGTCCGTCTGCTCCTGGTCATTGACTATGGCAAACTTGGCATCGGAATGCTCGGCGATATATTTCACCTCTGACGGAATAGAGTCAACGAAGATTCCGGTGGCAATAGCTCCGGCCGCTTGAGCGGCAAACTCGCCCCAAAACCACTGCGGTTCGTTATCCCCGATAATGCAAACCACATCCCCCCGTTCCAATCCCAGACTTATCATTCCCAGCGAGAAGTATTTCACTCTTTCATAGTAATCCTGCCAGCTATATCTCTGCCAGATACCGAACATTTTCATGGACATAGCTATCCGGGAACCCCACTGGGCGCGGTTGCTCTTAATTATCTGCGGAATTGTATCACGCTTTTCCATTGTTAACTTTCTAATTAGAGCCTTATTTTACCTGATTTATAAATTAAATTACCTCCCGCCTGGGAGGTAATCTGTAATAATTCATTATAACTAAATATATTCACCATCTAAACGCGCATCTTAAAACCTCCCATGCGCACCTCAGTGCGCCTGGTAAAGACGAATTTAGGCTTCTCCAATCCACCATGGTCGATGAGTAATATTATCAAACGTCTGTATACCCCCAACAACGAGACAGCTTACCATATGAAAAATCGTTCTGTCAATAAACACACCGGTCAGGTCAGCCGGTATCCAGCTTCACTTCACAACAACGGTAGTGCCGGTTGCCTTGGCAATCAGTTTCCCGTCCTGATTGGTTACCATCATCTCGGAGATACCAATTCGCCGTCCGCTCTTCACCACCCGGCATTCAGCCGTCAGCTCGTCACCCACGCTGGCGCCAGCTATTAAATGGATGTTAAACTGGGTGGCGATACTGGGGGTTACCAAAGAGTTGGTGGCATAGGCAAATGCCTGGTCGGTTACTGCCATCACGATTCCCCCAAAGACCATACCGTTAAAATTCTCATGCTCGGGCGTTAACTTCATGGCTACCCTGGCATAGCCGGGAGATAAATCCAGCAACCTCATTCCCAAGAATGCAGCGATGGGTTCCCCCGCCTCTTTAGCCTTCAGTTCCGCCAAATTATCAGATGGCGCTTCTTTCTTTACTGACATCCTGACCTTTTTCACCCTAGTATCAATTTCGCTACATTATAGCATAACTGGTTATCAGTTACCTAAAAATATGAGCCGAGACTGTCCGTATATTGACAAATGGGGCATCTATACCTCCATAATAAGAGCCAGATACTATTTCCGAAAGGAGGTAACGATGTCTGTATATCTTATGCTGACAACCCTCACTGACGCAGGGAGAAGGGCTCTTCAGGAAGACCCCGAGATACTGAAGGAGATTAATAAGGAAGTCGAGTTTATGGGAGTAAAAATACTGTCTCAATACGCGCTCCTTGGCCAGTATGATTTCGTCAATATTCTTGAAGCCCCCAGTAATGAAGCTGTGGCCAAACTGGCTATACGGCTGAGTGCCAAAGGAACCACTCAAACCCTGACCCTGACCGCCATCACCCTTGACGACCTTATTACGGCTCTGAAAGAAAAGGAAAACCCGTGGTAATGCTGCCGTCTGTTACTCCCAATTGTTTATCTCCTTATAGTATTTAGTAACAGAGTTAAATAAACAATCCCTCGTTTTGTTAACCTATGACCAATGCACCTATATTATTGTAAAGCTTCAAGAACTCCACTATTTTAACGCATAAGGAGGAAAACCTGATAAATAAACAGATGCGTCAATTTCCCATAATCTATTCCAGCGCAATCGGCAAGATAGCTCTTGGATGGGGAGTCCACGAGACGGTTGCCGATGAATGCAAGGCATTAAACATTAAGAAGGCACTGATTACGACCACAGGTTTAAAGGGAACCAGCATTGTCGAAGAAATTAACCAGATTCTAACCACAAGAGGAATGTATCCAGCTATTAGAGAGTATGTTATAGAGGCTCTACAAAGCAGGAATTGACAGGCTGGACGTGGAGAACTTTATTCTATTCCTAATAAAATAATTTTCCCCAGGAGGTTACCATGATACCACTTCAAACCGATCTATCTATCTACGGCAAATTCGATTTTGAAAGGCCACCGGTAGGCGTCAAATTCCTGCTTCCCAGACCGGAGGGAATTGAGCAACTGGACAAAAGCATGGCTTTATGTGGGATGGTCAAGGAAGCACAGCAGAGAGGAACCCCTTTTTACATAACCAAAGATAACGAGAACTGCGCCGGAAAGCTAACATTGGGAATGTCAGAACGCTCACCAATCGCAGCAAGCGGGCAAGTGGGAATGAAATATGGCATCTTTCAGGAGCCACGCGCCAACAGCCGCCTCATCCAAGACCAGCCGAAAGTCGCCAGAGGTTCTGTCAAATATGTCGCTTTCTCTACAATAGACAAATTAACATTCGAGCCCGACCTCTTATTTATTATCGGCACTCCCATCCAGGCAGAGGTCGTGCTGAGGGCAATGAGTTATGCAACCGGGGAAATGTGGTCCAGTAAGATAACGTCGGTCGGGGCATGTTCATGGCTCTTCACCTATCCATATCAAAGCGGCAAGGTGAATTATGTGATTACCGGCATGACCTTTGGTATGAAAGCCAGAAATGTCTATCCCGAGGGATTGGTGCTGATATCTATTCCCTACCATTGGATACCGGTTATCACACAGAACCTGCAACAAATGGAATGGGTTCTTCCCTCATTCACAGATGACAGGACGCAGTTCCTGGCGCGACACGACCAGATAATGCAGGAATTAGCCCGTGAGTTCCCAAATTCATAAAGGATGCGGCTAACTCTGTATCCTCTTTGGCCTCTCCAGTCTCATAGTGTGGGAGTGTATTTCTCTGACTTTTCGTAGAGTGAGACTCCTGCCCTGTCCAAGACAGCCCTGGTAACATAAATTGGGGATTGAACTCGCAGTGCGATAGCGATAGCATCGCTGGGGCGGGCGTCTATTTCCTGTTGTCGCCAATCGGCCCGAAGAATGATGTTGGCGTAGAAAGTGCCGTCTTTAATATCTTTAATAACGACATAATCAATGCGCGCCCCCATTTTATCAACAATGTAGCAGAGTAAATCAGGAGTTAATGGACGAGGCAACTTGACTTCTTCAAGGGTCACCACTATGGCATTTGCCTCAGCAAGTCCAATCCAGATGGGGAGATAGAGTTCCTCATCTTTCTGCTTTAAAATTACCACCGGTTGATAGTCAATCTCGCTGACCACAACACCCTCAACGACCATCTCAACCAACCCATCCGGCTCTGTTTCACCTTTGCTTACGAGCCCCCTTAGTTCACCGGCAAAGTCTTTTTGGGCTACCCATCCTACTGCGCCGGTAAGCCCTTCGGGTATAAAAATAGACGCGGCTACAGCCACAAGTATGATTATCAGGCAACCGAGTAAACACCATTTTGTCTTGCTCAGCCTTCCCATCTTGCCCCCCTTTATTGCTCAATAAGGCTTTGTTCCTCAAGCTATTTTTCTCTTCTCATATATATAATTACAGGCTATTCTAATCATACAGGTGACATGATACCAAATGACGGCTACCGAGCGGTTGCAGTACAGGTTCTTCTTGGCTACAGATTTTCATGACCCTGGGGCATCTGGTATGAAAGCTGCATCCCGGAGGGGGGTCAACCGGTGATGGAACCTCGCCTTTTAGAATAATCCTTTTCCGCTTCTGGTGCGGGTCAGGAGCCTGGACTGCTGATAGCAGCGCCTCGGTATATGGATGCAGGGGGTGAGTAAATAATTCCGTTCTATCGGCCAATTCAATTATTTTCCCCAGATACATTACCGCAATCCTGTCCGAAACCTGCCCTATGACCGAGAGGTCATGGGCAATGAACAAATAAGCCAAGCCAAGCTCGCGCTGTAAATCCATAACCAGGTTTAATATCTGAGCCTGGACTGATACGTCCAGGGCACTAACCGGTTCATCAGCCACAATGAGTTTCGGGTTTACCGCCAGGGCTCGCGCGATACCAACGCGCTGCTTCTGTCCGCCACTTAATTCGTGGGGGTACCTCGCGGCATGCTCAGGTTCCAGACCTACCCGTTCCAGCAGTTCCTCAACCCTTGCCAGCCTCTCTTTTTCACTGCCAGTACCGTGGATAAGCAACGCTTCACCTATTGAATCACCGATGGTCATTCTGGGGTCAAGGGAGGATTGGGGATCCTGGAAAATCATTTGAGCCTCTTTTCTTAGCTCCTTTAACTGTTTTTTATCCCATCCTATAATATCACTGCCTCTATAAAAGACTCTTCCGGCTGTCGGCTCTTCCAATCTCAGAAGCGTCCTACCCAGGCTTGACTTACCGCATCCAGATTCTCCGACCAAGCCCAGGGTCTCTCCCTCCATGATATAAAAGGAAACCTCATCCACTGCCTTGACATCAGCAACGTGACTTGAAAGCAGTCCCGCGGTAACTGGATAATACTTTTTCAGGTTTTCGACCTCTATCAGTCTTTGGCTCATTCTACGACTCTATCCTCTTTTTTGATGTCTCCCATATGAATAAAGGTGGCAAGTGACAACATGTCCTCTAGAGACCGTAACCTCCACGGGTCTTTCCTGGCTGCAGATGGGCATCCGCTGCTCACAACGGGGGTAAAAGATGCAGCCCTCCGGAGGGTCAATCAGACTGGATATCGTTCCTGGAATAGGTGTTAGCCTGTCTCTATGAGTCGATATCTTGGGGAGACAGTTAAGTAATCCGTGGGTGTAGGGATGTTTAGGGTGGTCAAATATATCCAGGGTGGTGCCAGCCTCAACCAATCTACCCCCGTACATCACTACAATCCGGTCGGCAACTCCGGCTACGGTGCCCAGGTCATGCGTTATGAATAGAATGGACATATCCCTTTTCTTTTTCAATTCCTGGAATATATCCAAAATCTGTGCCTTTATCGTTGTGTCCAGGGCGGTAGTAGGCTCATCAGCGATAAGAATCTCGGGGTCACAGGATAATGCAGCCGCTATCATTACTCTTTGCTGCATGCCACCAGAAAATTGATGCGGGTAGTCTTCTATTCTTTCCCTCGCTCGAGGGATGCCCACCTGCTCCATGAGGTAAATGGCTTTCTCCTCAGCCGACCTCGGCTTTAGCCCGAGGTGTAACCTTATCGGCTCAACTATCTGGTCGCCGATGGTGAACACGGGATTCAGTGAAGACAGGGGGTCTTGAAATATCATGGCTATCCTGTTACCGCGAATCTGCCTCAGCCTCTTATCGGTACAATCTAACAAATCTTCGCCGTGATATAATATCTCCCCGCCAATTATTCTACCCGGGGGACTGTCAATCAAGCGCAGGACTGACAACGCGGTGGCGGTCTTGCCACACCCGGACTCGCCTACCAGGCAAAGGCATTCCCCCTTCCCAAGACCCAAGCTAATATCGTCAACTGCCCTTACCGCACCGTAGCGGGTAAAAAAGTAAGTCTTCAGGTTTCTAATCTCCAATATAATATCGGTCACCGCGGCTCCTAAAGCTGACTCCTGGGGTCAAAGGCATCTCTGATGCCATCTCCCAAAAAATTAAACGCCAGAACCGTCAGAAAAAGTATGAATCCCGGCTCCACAGCTACCCACCAGGCGGTATCCAGGCTTTGCTGCCCGGCATGCAAAACCACTCCCCAGCTGGTAACCGTAGGGTCGCCCAATCCAATGAAACTCAGTGCCGCTTCCGCCAGAATAACACCCGGTATGGATAAGGTGGCAATTACGATAACGGAGCTGATAACATTGGGGATGAGGTGGCGTGATATGATTCTGGTACCACTGGCACCCAGGCATTTAGATGCCATGATAAAATCTCTGGTTCTGAGCGACAGAGCCTCACTTCTGACAAGTCTGGCGGTACCGGTCCAGCCGGTGAGTCCTATCGCCAGAATGATGAAGGCTAAAGAAGGCCCGAAGATAAAGATAATAAATACCAGCAGCAGGAAAAAGGGGAAGGTCATCATTATGTCGGTGAATCTCATCAGGGCATTGTCGGCCCAGCCTCCCAGGTAGGCAGACAGCACGCCCATGATGGTGCCGATAAGTATCGCCATAATTGTAGCCAGCAGGCCCACCTGCAAAGAGACCCTGGCACCGGAAGCGAGCATGCCCAGCATGTCTCTACCCTTGTCATCAGTACCCAGAGGGTGCCGCCAGGTGCCCGGAATCTCACGTGTTACAAATTCACCCGTTTTCAGGTCATATATTGATTGCTGCATGGTGAACCCCACCGGGGGTATGTTTTTCTCCTGGAAGTTGACCTCGGTGGGGTCCTGGGTGAAAAAAGGACCAACGAGGGCTACGGCAATCAAACATGCTATAAATACCAGTCCCAAGACGGAAAGTCGGTGCCTTTTCGTTCTCTCCCAGTAATATCTGGTCAACCGCCTATTGGTATACAAGGGGTACAGCCCGTAGCCGATGAGCAGGATAGCAAAGAGCAGGTAGAAGTACTCCAGAGGTTCTAGAATCTTCTCTGCCAAGTAGATATCCAGAAGGAAGACCAGAATCAGAACCAGAAGGGCACTGATAACTACCAGGTTCCTCAGCCCTCCGACCTTATTGCTGATTTGCCTTATCATCCTGCCTCTCAGTCATAACGTATTCTGGGGTCCAGCCAGGTGTAAACGATATCAGTAGCCAGGTTGGTAAGGAGTACTATTATAGCGCCAATAAGAGTTATCGTGATAACAACAGGGTAGTCGTTGGCAAAGATGGCATTAAATGATATTCTTCCCAGCCCCGGTATGCCGAAAATAATCTCTGTCAGATAAGCTCCGCCAAAGACGACCCCACTCAGGTCGAACATTATTATCGTAATAATGGGCAAAATGGCATTTCTGAAGACATGCTTGCCGATGACTGTCCTTTCGGGCAAGCCCTTAGCCCTGGCTGTTTTCACAAAATCCTTTCTTAAATTATCCAAGGTGGCCGACCTGACATATCTGGTGTAGCCAGCCATCATCCCGGTACCCAGGGTAATAACCGGCAAGACGAGAGCCTTCAAGTTAGCCAGTGAAAACATGGGCAGACCGGTATCATAGTAGGTCTTGAACCAACCAAGCTGCACCGAGAATACCAGGATTAGCATTATGCCCAGCCAGAAATTGGGAATGGATATGCCAATAAAGGAGAAGAAAGTAGCCAGGTAATCGGTCTTGGTATATTGCTTTATCGCCGAGTATATACCGATTAAGATGCCCAGGATGGCGGAAAACAGCATACTGAGGAAGATAAGCTGGAAGGAATAGACCCAGTGCCTTTGAATCAGCTTCATGACCGGCATGGAGGTGCTGAATGACCAACCCCAGTCGCCGCGAACCAGATTGACCACATAGTCGGCATACTGCTCATAAATTGGCTTATCAAGACCATATCTGGCTTCAATTGCGGCTATTACTTGAGATGGGTCCTGCGTTCGGGCAGACATGTTTGCCAAATACTTATCTGCCGGGGAACCGGGGCCCACCCTCAACAGGATAAAGGTAATAGTAACCACGCCAAAGGTGATGATTACGGCGTAGATAAGCCTTCTGATTATGTACCACTGTAAGCCACCCCTTCTCAAAGGCCTGCTCCATCAGGAAGAATCTATGGCTCGGCAAAATACCACTTGTAGTAGTTCCAGGTTAACCTCATCCCGACATCAATCCCCACTACGTTAGCCCGGAAGCCGTGGTTACCTCTGGGGAAAGTGAGGAAGACCACCGGTTGGTCGTCAGCTATTATCCGGCTTATTTCCCCGTATATTTCCTTTCGCACTTCTTTGTCCAGCGCCTCTCCCGACCTGACCCTTTCGAAGAGTTCATCCACTTCCGGGTTGGAGTAACCCCAGTAGTTCAGCCCGCCATCGGTGGTGAAGAATACCCTAGAACCTGATGGGGCAATAGGATGAGTATTGAACACCATTACTATCATGTCCCAGGGATGCTCGCTCACTGCCTCAGGACCATTATTGTACCCCGGC
>CAYWAU010000059.1:0-10615 GCA_964456395.1 uncultured Dehalococcoidaceae bacterium | reverse complement strand
CTGGAGCATGACCGCTTTACCGATTTGCTCTGGGCAACCACCCACCTTGACGAGGAGCTTGAAGCCAGGCCCTCTTTAAAGGACTTGCCGGAGAGCGACCTTGAGCATTTAGCTGTTGATATCCAGCGCATGTACGACCATCTGGCCAGTGAGTGGCTGGACTACGTGCAGCATTTGAAAGCAAGCTATCCGTTCCTGTTTTCACTGGTATTGAGGACACACCCCTTCCAGGAGAAACCTTCGGCGGTGTTTGCCTAGGAGTGTTGTAATGTACCGGCTGATTGACACCCATGCTCATTTGGAAGAAATAGAAGACCTGGAGTCGGTCCTTGCCCGGGCCAGGCAGGCAGGCATTATCGCGATAGTGGCGGTCGGCTCTGATTTAGAGACCAATGAAAAGACCCTGAAACTTGCCGAGCTTTACGAAAATTTCGTTTACCCGGCGCTGGGCTTTCACCCCGCCAGTGTAGGCGGGGCGGATATAGACGCCAATCTGGAGTTCATGGAATCGCATGTAGATAAAGCGGTAGCCATCGGGGAAGTAGGGCTTGATTATCATAAAAAGGTGAGAGCCAGGGCGGATAAGGACCTGCAAAAGCATGTTCTAAAGGAAGTCCTGGGGATAGCCAGAGTCCATCGGAAGCCGGCGCTTATCCATTCCAGGTATGCGTGGCGTGACGCCTTGGATTTAGTTAGAGAGGCACAGCTTGAAAAAGCGGTGTTCCACTGGTACACAGGAACATCCAGCGTTTTACGGGACATAGTCAGTCAGGGCTATTTTATTTCGGCGACCCCCGCCGTTGAATACCATGAAGAGCACAGAAGAGCGGTGAAGGAAATCCCTTTGGAGAGAATGCTCCTGGAAACGGATGCGCCGGTGGTGTACGGGCGGGGAAGAGAATTTGAGTATGAATCAAGCCCCGCCGATGTTGTCAGGTCTTTACGGGGTGCCGCGGCATTAAAAGGTATGAGTGAGGCTCAACTGGCTGAGGTAACCACCGAAAATGCTCTCAGATTTTTTGGCCTGTAGTATGGCGGTCTTTATTCACGCAAAACGTCAACCGCGTCTACCACGCTTATTTCCAGCATCTTGACGCTGGCTAGGATGCGGTCAACATTACGGTCAACGGCCTGAATCCCGCCTGACATTGCTTTTAGCTCCGTCGCATTCTGCCTGAGAGCCCGAATTTTTTCGGCCATTCCTTTAATATCGTATTCCTGTGCCACTTCCTTACTCCTAATGTTGTCTTAAGTCCTGGAACCGCCTGGACTTGGCCTGAGACCTGGGCAGACTTTCATACTTATGGAATTCTATATTATATCCCAGATTGGTCTTCAGCCTCAGCTGGTCCACCAGTATCGCTTTGATGGCGTCAGCCTTATCTTTAGATTCCGGTAATAACTCCACCTTCAGGGTAATATCGTCGATATCACCCTTTTTGGTCACCACCACCTGATACTCATTGCTCAACTGCGGCATGTCTCTGACCACTTCCTCAATCGCCGTCGGCGACAGCAGGACTCCTTTCACCTTGGTAATATCGTCAGCCCGCCCGAGAATACCGCCGTCAAGCAGTCGGAAAGTTCGCCCGCATTCACATGGCTGGGGATTCCACTGAATAATATCTTTGACGTCAAATCTGATACATGGCTGGGCCATGCGGTTGAAGGATGTTACCACCATCTTGCCCTTCTTCCCGGGCTCGTTGATGGGCTCGCCCGTGTCAATGTCTTCGATTTCAACCAGGAAGAAAGCCTCGTTGACATGCAAGCCGTTTTGATAACGGCATTCCATACCCCAGTGACCTATCTCCGTGCTACCTGATTGGTCATAGACCCTGGCTCCCCAGGCCTCCTCCATCCTTTTCCTGGTTGCCGGAATACTGCCCCCGGGTTCCCCGGCGACCGTGATTTTTTTAATGTATAAATCAGTGGTCGGATTAATGCCCATTTTTTTGGCTGTCTCGGCCATACCCAGCACGTAAGTTGGCGTGGCTCCCATCGCCGTAACCTTCAGCTCCTGCATCTTCAATATTCGTGCCTCGGTATTTAAGACACCGCCGGGGATTACCTCGCAGCCCAGCTTTTCCGCCGCGTAGTGGGCGCCCCAGAAGGCAATAAATATATTGTAACCAAAGGGTAAGAATAACCGGTCACAGTCCCGATATCCCTGAGCGTATAATGCGTAAGCAAAAGCTTCAGCGCTCCATTCCCAGTCCTGCCACGTATCAGCCTGGTACACCGGCTGTCCCGTTGTGCCGCTGGTCTGGTGATATTCCGTCACCGACTCCAGGGGTACACATAAAATATCTCCATACGGGTACGGGTCCTTGCCCTGAATATCTCTCAGCATAGCTTTCTCTATCTTGGGCACCCTCCTAATGTCCTCGAAGCTCCGGATATCGCCGGGTTCTATGCCGGCGTCGCTGTATAGCTGGCGATAAAATTTGGAATGTTCATAAGCCCAGCTAAAAATTTCCTGGAATTTCTTCAATTGCAGATGTTCCAGTTTCTCACGAGGCAGGGTTTCCAGAATCGGATTCCAGTACTCTTGCATATCCATCAGCGCATTCCTCTTCCCGGGTACATATCTTTACAATACATACTATACGCAAGTCGGCTATCAATTGGCAAGGTTTTAACCCGGATTGAAGCCTGATGGTAGCGTTTTTTATACTATCCATCAAGAAGCCGCTTGGTCAGACGGGTGAAAGGGCAGCATTCATTATAGAGTAAATACGCTTTTGACATACCCTGGCGGGTATTCTATACTGACTTATAGGAGCTTGGTCATAATTACACTGTCTGTCTTACCGCTCTTTAATCGTTGAGCATCTTATATAAAATGAGAAATTATACTGGAGTATGATGGTAATGAAAGAGATAAGGATTCACGGACGAGGTGGGCAGGGTGCCGTAATGGCGGCTCGGATGCTGGCGAGCGCATTCGTGGCCGAGGGTAAGTTTGTGGCTAGTTTTCCCATGTATGGTTTTGAAAGGCGTGGAGCGCCGGTGGTGGCTTTTACCCGTATTGATGACAAACCCATTCAGGTAAAAACTCAAATCTACACTCCTGACTGCCTGGTAGTGATTGACCCCGGCCTGTTGAAGCTACCCACGCTGTTTACCGGCTTGAAACCGGAAGGGGTTCTAATTCTAAATAGCTCTCAACCATTTAAAAGCCAGCCTAACGACAATCTGAAGATAGGTGGTGTGGTAAACGCTACCCAGATTGCCGTTGATGAAATCGGTCGTGATATTCCGAACACCTGCCTTCTTGGCGCTTTTGCCGCCGCCACCAGATGGCTGGATTTGCAGTCCCTGCTATCCTGCTTGGGAGATTATCTCAGAGGCGATATTCTTCAGAGAAATCTTCGGAGTGCTGAGAGGGGATACCGCGAAGTGGAGGTAATCCGATGGTAATTAAGCATAAAAATATTTTCAAGACCGAAAGTGCCTGGTCCAATGCTGATGAGTTGCTGCTGTGTTTGGACACGGGAAGCTGGCGGACGGCAAGACCGGTACTGGACAAGGAGAAGTGTAATTATTGCGGCCTTTGCGCCCTCTATTGTCCACCGCAATGCATGAAAGACATGGGGGACCATTTCGCACCCAATCTTGATTTCTGCAAAGGTTGTGGCATCTGTGCCAAGGAATGCCCGCGAGGTGCCTTTGTTATGGTTCCGGAAGGAGAATTTGCCGATGAAGGCTCAAAAAGGTCAGATTAGGGTAATCACCGGGAATGCTGCCGCCGCCTACGCGGCTATGCTTTGTCGGCCGGAGGTGGTGGCTTCATATCCGATAACTCCTCAGAGCGAGGTGGTGGAGCAGCTCTCCGCATTTCACGCCGACGGCGTCCTGGATGCTGAGATGGTAGAGGTAGAGGGGGAAAATTCGGCGATGAACATCGTCCTGGCTGCCAGCATGGCTGGTGCGCGCACTTTCACGGCCACTTCTTCCTGGGGTTTGGTATTCATGTATGATGCCCTGCTTGAAACCGCCGGCTATAGAGCACCGGTGGTGATGGTTAATGTCAACCGGGAGCCAACGGGTATTCAATCCGTTGCCGGCGGGCAGCAAGACATGATTGTTACCAGGGACTCCGGCTGGGTCCAGATGGTAGTGGAAAACGACCAGGAGATTATTGACCAGATTATCATGGCTTTCCGGCTGGCTGAGGACTATGATATACAGCTTCCGGTGATGGTAAACTATGATGGTTTTTACCTTTCCTACCTTGCCGAGGCAGTGGAAATTCCAGCCATTGAAGACGTTGACGGGTTCCTGGCACCTTTGAAACAGCAGCCGGAGCGGACCAAGTTAATTCCGGGGCAGCCCATAGGCTGCGGTACCCACGGTATGGAGATGGGGTATGTTGAGGCCCGATATAAGCACTGTATGGCTCTGGAGCGAGTGCTGAAGAAGGTAGACGAGATAGACGGGGAGTTCGGGGAGTATTTCGGGCGATACTATGGAGGCCAGATTGAGGAGTACCGCACCGAGGACGCTGAGATATTGCTGGTGACCTCCGGAAGCGCCGCTGGCACAGCGCGGACAGTGGTTGATGCTAAAAGGGCAGAGGGATTGAAAGTGGGCATGGTCAAGTTGAGACTGTTCCGTCCCTTCCCTGTTGAGCGGCTGGTTGAAGCCCTCAAAGGAAAGGGGGCAATAGGGGTGATTGACCGGAGCATTTGTTTCGGCTGGAAATATGGTCCCATTTGTATGGAGTTGAGAACTCTTTCCCAGGATATTGGCTCTGTGCCCATACTTGGCTATATTGATGGCCTGGCCAATATGGATATAACCATACCGCATATAGAGAGAGTGATAGATGAAGTCTATGCCGCCGCACAGGGCAAGCCTTACCAGGAGGTGACCTGGATACCCTTGGAGGAATGAGGAAAGAAAAATGGCAGAAAAAACGAAGAAGAAATCACGCGTTTTTGACTATTTCTGTGAGGAAGATCAGTTTGTTGGAGGTGTTGCCTGGTGTGCTGGCTGTCCTCTGGAGCTCATCGCCAGGTTTGTGCCCAAAGTTCTGGGGAAAAATATGGTGTTTGTCGGTACACCCTCCTGCTCAGCCCCGGTTCTTCATGGTCAGAACGTTGGAGCCTGGCATAGAGTAGCTTATTTTGCCTGTCCCATGACCGGAGTCGCCTCAAGCGGCACCGGTCTTGCCAGGTATTATGATAGGGTGGGCATAGATACAACCATCGTCTGCTTCACTGGCGATGGTTGTGCCGCCGATGTTGGTTTCCAACCCCTTAGTGGCGCCGCTGAGAGAAACGAGAAAATAATTTACATATGCTATGACAACGAAGGGTACATGAACACCGGCAATCAAAGAAGCAGCGCTACTCCTCTGGGTGCCGCTACCAGCACGACCCCTGTTGGTGTGGCCAGCCGCGGAAAGCCAACAGCGTCCAAGTACATGCCCCTCATTATGGCTATGCATCGTGCTGCTTACGTGGCTACCGTCAGTCCGAGTCACCTGGAGGACTTCGTCAAGAAGCTGGTCAAGGCAAAAGAAAAGAAGAAAGAAGGGTTTGTTTATCTTCATGTGTTCTGCCCCTGCCTTGTTGGCTGGCGCATAGACCCTGATATGACCATTCAGGTGTGCCGCACCGCCGTGAGAACCAACTATTTCCCGCTGTGGGAGGCAGAAAATGGTAAGTTCCGCTTAACCCATGAGGTGGCTAACCCCAGGCCTGTTCAAGAGTTAACCAAGCTGATGCGTAAATTTTCCCATTTAAAAGAAGACGATTTAGACAAGCTTCAACAATCAGTCAACGAGAGGTACGCCCTCGTTAAGGCTCTTTGTGATATAGGCAAATAAAGACAGAATCCATAATTCTGTATAGCCGAGGTGGCATGTCCGCAGTTAATAAACGTTAATAATAGTCCAGAATGATGCCGAAACGCCGTCTATTTTGCATTTTCCCAGAGATTTTGATAGTATTACAAAATAGTAATTTATAGAGGTAAGGAGGTGGTTTAACAGTATGGCTACGTCAGTAACGGGGATGTCGGTAAAGGGTAACCCAGAGATATGGGACGATGAGTGGGTTAAGACGACCTGCGGAGGTTGCTATGCCTCATGCAGTATACGCGCCCACCGGGTCAACGGGGTCGTGGTGAAGATTGAGGGTGAGCCTGACAACGACTTCGGTCCGCGGGGAGGGGTCTGTGGTAAAGCCCAGGGGATGATACAGGCCTTTTATGACCCCAATCGCGTAAATTACCCGGTGAGAAGGACTAACCCGGAGAAAGGAATTTTCGCTGACCCCAAGTGGGAGCGGATTTCCTGGGATGAGGCCCTTGATGAGATAGCCGGGCGCCTCAAAAAAATCCGGGCTGAGAACCCCAATCAGCTTATGCACGGCGGCAGTCCAAACTCAGGCGCGGGAGGGCCGAATCTTCCCCTGGGCTTTGGCGTCTTTGGGGCTGTTTTTGGCACCAAGAACTGGCATGTTGGTGGTGCCGGGCTTCACTGCGGTAGTGGTGCTCATATGGGTGCCGGTCTCTATCATGCTTCATGGTCCATAGTCCCAGACTTCAAGTATTGCAACTATGCTATTCAATTCGGCTCCAATAAGGGAACCGGCTCGGGTCATTCCCTCGGCTTCAATATGAGACTAGCTGCTGATGCCAGAGCCAGGGGCATGAAGAATGTTGTCTTCGACCCCATATGTAACTTCGGCGGGGGCAAGGCAACCGAGTGGATACCACTCCTGCCGGGCACGGATGGGGCTATTGTCTTGGCTATGGTCAACATCCTCCTGAATGAGCTGGGGATATATGATGTTGAGTTTCTGAAAAAGAAGACCAATGGGCCTTACCTCATTGGACCCGATGGGCGCTATGTCCGAGATAAAGAGACCGATAAGCCCATGGTCTGGGACGAAGCTGCCGGCAAAGCCAAGACCTTTGATGACCCCAGTATCGGCGATTATGCCCTTCTGGGCAATTACGAGGTTAACGGAGTCAAGTGCCAGCCGTCATTTCAGCTGGTAAAGGAACACGTGAAACAGTACACACCAGAGTTTGCTTCCAAGGAGAGCACTGTCCCGGCAGAGACGATTCGTCGCATCGCCACCGAGTTTGGCGAGGCGGCCATGGTAGGCAGCACCATTGAAATTCAGGGAGAGAAGCTTCCCTTCAGGCCGGTAGCGTCAGCGATGTTCCGTGGCGGGCAGGGGCATACCAACTCGGCACACAGTTATTGTGCGCTATGCCTGCTCAACGCCATAGTGGGCGCCATGGACGTACCCGGCGGGACCCTGGGCTGGCCGCCGATGGTCTTGGGACATCCGGCAACAGGTAGATTTAAGGTCATACCTTTTCCGTGTAAAGACGGTATGCTGACGGCGGGAAGCTTTATGGAGCATAAGCCCTGGCCGGTAGAAAAAGCCAAGGTACCCAATGATTTTACCTTCAAGGAGCTGGTGCCAACTGCCTCATTTTCTCCCCAGCCGATGACCTCTGATTTTGATAAATACTGGGATAAACTGGGCCGCCCTTACGAAATAAAAATGATGATGGTCTTTGCCGCCAATATGGCTCGCACTGTTCAGAACCGCGAAATAATGGCGGACTTCTTTAAGAAGATTCCGTTCATCGTATCCATTAATACCATCCACAACGAGTTTACCGAGGGATTTGCCGATATCGTACTGCCTGATTGCCATTCCCTGGAGAGCTGGGGAATCTGGGAATTACACGGTCCCTTCTTCAACTGGCCGATAGGCATGGAGGGCTGGAGCTTCCCGGTCAAACAGCCTGTTGTTGAGCCTCAGTATGAGCGACGGCAGATGGTAGAAATTCTCTGGGACCTTGCCGATAGAATTGGCATGCGGGAGGAGATGAACAAATATTATAATGTCTATTTGTCCAGCTTTGGCGGTGAGGCGCTGATAAGCGGTGACCTGGCCAGTGTCAGAGGGCTAGATGCGATTGACCCCAAAAAGGTAACAGTAATAGTAAAACCTGAGGAAAGGATTTCATACAGGGAGCTGATGGACCGGGCATTTAAGTTTTATTTTGGGCCGGAGCATGGCCTGGAATACGTCACCAAGAATGGTGCCGTCAACTGGCCCAAGCAGGTTCAAGAGGCTTACTGGAGGTGGTATATAGATACCAGGGTGCCTGTCTATCAAGAGCATATAGTCGAGCTTAAGCCACAAATTATGGAATATGCCAAGCAGGCGGGGGTGGAGCTTGACTGGGAGCAGTTTGACCCCTTGCTAAGTTACTTTAAGCCGCAGGTAGCCAAGGAGGAGAACAGTGAGTACGACCTGTATAGCTTCTCCTATCGCGATATACTTCACACCGGCACCGGCACTATGGAAGTCCCCTGGCTGGACGAGGTCAGCAGACTCAGTCCATACACCTACAATATTACCATGAATGCGGATACTGCCCGGAGTAAGGGGTTAAAAGATGGCGACCTCATCTGCCTGGAGTCGCCAACAGGACGGAGAGTAACAGGTACTTTAAAGACAATGCAGGGTCAGCATCCCAAGACAGTAGCCATAGCTGCCTGCTCCGGCGCCTGGGCTAAGGGAGCGCCGGTTGCCTATGGTAAAGGTACCAACTTCAATATATTGCTGGAGTCAGATTTCAAGCATGCCTGCCCGATATCCTTTAGCCAGGAGACGGCAGCTACGGTTAAGGTTTACAAGGTCGACCGTAGAGTAGAGTACGAAGGAGCAGGAGGCAAAGTGCTATGAGATGGGGAATGGTTATAGAGCAGAAAAGGTGCATTGGCTGCTACGCCTGTGTGCTTGCCTGTAAGGCAGAGCACTTCCTCCCGCCTGATATTTTCTGGAGCTGGGTGTTGATATCAGAGACGGGGAAGTACCCGGCTGTCAACAAGCTCATATATTCCGTTCGCTGTAATCAATGTGCCGACCCGGCATGTGTCAAGGTTTGTCCCACCGGGGCCACGCAGCAGCGTGAAGACGGTATTGTCTGGGTTGACGAGGACAAGTGTGTCGGCTGCCGGTACTGCATGATTGCCTGCCCCTATCAGGCGCGGACGTTCTATGAAGACGGGCATAAGGAATATTTCCCGGGTCAGGGGCTAACCGAGCATGAGAAAATCGGGCAGGTATTATACCCCCACCAGGAAGGTATCGTGCAGAAGTGCAACTTCTGCATGGAGAGAATCGATGCCGGCCTGGCCAAAGGTTTAAAGCCGGGCGTGGACCGCGATGCCACCCCCGCCTGCGTTATCAGCTGCCCGACGAACGCGATGCACTTCGGTGACCTTGATGACCCCTACAGCGAGATTAACCGGCTCATCAAGGAAAAGAAAGGGAAACCTTTTCACCCGGAATATGGTACGGAACCATCAATATACTATATTGAATAATCAATTAATCAACCGAGGAGGTCTAGGGCGATGATTCAGACAAGACCGTATGAGTTTATGGTAAAGTATACGCCTCAGAGGGACTGGATAGAAGGGCATGGGGTCTTAATTGCCATAGCTTTCTTCCTGGGGGGTATCAGCGGCGGTCTATATCTGGCTTCTTTATATTTCGATAGCATGTTGGGTATGTTCATAGCCTGGCTTGCGGCTTGTCTCATGGGTATGACAGATATGGCGCACCTGAGCAAACCTCTAAGGTTCTGGAGGATGCTTCTTAAGCCCAAGACTTCCTGGATTGCTCGCGGCTTCATCTTTATAACGCTGTTCATTGGCTGTGCTGCCATACAGCTTGCCCTGTCTTACTGGCTTCCCGGAACAGCCGAGACCGTATTCAAGGTACTGGCTGGTATCATGGCCTTTGGCGTCGCCATATATAGCGGCTTTGTCGTGGGCTATGTCGGTGCCATTAAATTATGGAACTCGGCAATCGTCCCCATACTCTTTGTTATCGCTGGACTGACCGGCGGACTGGCTGTACTTCTGCTGACCAGTCTGGGTGAAGACGCCGCTCGAGGCATGGCTATGGCCAATATTATGCTGGTAGTGCTGGTCATCTATGCCGTTTTCATGGCGATATATCTCTGGATTACTACCTATGAAAGTTCGGCAGCCCGCGACTCGGTGATGAGGGTGCTCCGGGGGAGTATCGCCCCTGTCTTTTGGATTGGGGTGGTTTTACTTGGCATCATTATTCCAATCATCATACTGTTCGTTACCTCTACATCCGCAGCCTTCGCTATTGCCGCGGTATTTGCCATTTTAGGTGGTCTGGCGCTGAGATACGTCATACTCAAGGCTGGTATGTATAGCCCTCTGGTCCCGGTTGAATAGTGCCTGTAAGCCTGGCAAAAACATGCGGAACAAGCATCATAAATATCCCCTTCCTGGCAGGTGCCTGCCGGGAAAGGGTTTTTTGTTGCCGGGTTTTATGGCAGGACTCAATACTGCAGAATATCCGATTAAGCCTTTCCTCTATAAATCCCGTTTACCTGCATGGCTTTACAGGCCGCAACAATTATCCTATTATGTATCTTAATGATGGTCTAGTTGAGGAGATAGTTCTATGCCTAAGAGAGATGATATCAGGAAGGTAATGATTATCGGTTCCGGGCCAATTGTTATCGGGCAGGCATGCGAATTTGATTATTCCGGGACCCAGGCCTGTAAAGCGCTCCGCAGCCT
>CAYWAU010000058.1:0-10738 GCA_964456395.1 uncultured Dehalococcoidaceae bacterium | reverse complement strand
ACTGACGACCGGCGGTTTACGAAACCGCTGCTCTACCCCTGAGCTACGCTGGCAAGACTAACCCCGCTGGCTCTCCATCCTGGTTCTCTTGCGCTTCTCATCATAGCACCACACCCGTCATCTTGACAAGACCACCCGTAAATAGAGCCAGTTATTATCCTGCTTGACTGCCTCAGCCCTACCACCCGACCTGTATATTGTCATTTGTCTTCTATTGTCTTCTGAATACAACATATAACTTAATTTTATAGCTATATATTTGTCATATGGCTTAGCTCTTGACATATTATATGCACAGTAGTATTATTATACCAATTAGTAAAATGCGCCAGAGCAAATTATTCGCCAGTCGCAGGAGGTGCGCCGAGCCAGCGCTGTGATTGAGGCAGTAAAGTTGTTCATTGAAGGGATGACATTACATTTAATCACACTCCTCTTAAAGTAAAGGAGGATAGCGAACCAGAAGGTCGTTCACATTGCCCAGAGATAACGGAGACCCAGGTCATGGTAAAGAAGCGTGGGGCAAAGACGATACTGATTATAGAGGACGAGACTGACATCCAGAACTTTGCCGCCCGGGTGCTTGAACTTGAAGGTTACCAGGTCCTTACAGCCAATAACGGTGAGAGGGGAATGGAAATAATCAGAGAGTACCCCGTGGCTCTGGTGCTGCTGGACTTACGGTTACCCGGGCGCGATGGCTGGTCAGTATTACGAGAGGTAAAACGCAATCCGGAACTCTCAATGATTCCTGTGGTTGTACTCACCGCTATAGCCGAAACACTACAGCGAAAGAGGACGTTACGCATGGGGGCTACCAAGTACCTTATCAAACCCATGAGCGCCCATCGCCTGGCGCAGACTATCGCCAGTATTCTATATCAAGGTGGAAGACACCACGCTATCCAGGAAAGCTCCGGTAGCGCGGATTAAGCAAGGAAGACCCCGGTTGACGCGGAAAAGTCCATGTATTTGTCTGAGATACACCGCTGAAGTATATTTACTTTGCCCGTTTGGGACTCTTTAAAGCTTTATTAATTACCTGCCCTTCCGTGGTTTTGCCTTTCTTATGTATAGATTCAACCTGGGCCTGCCACTTAGGGGCTCTATCCGTCATAAAGCGCCTTGTCGGCTGTTTCTCCGTGCTGACTAGTATTGAATTGATGTTCACCCAAGGAATAAAAAGGCTTTCGGTGTATCCTCCCAGCATATCCAGTTTATCATCCCAATGGACCAGGTCTACCCTGATACCATATTCGTCCACAACCTCCACCAACCCTACGTAGCAACTATGCGGCGCAGTTTCCGGCACCAGACTTACGGCTACACAGTAGCCCGGCTGTATTGTCTGTGGTCTTGCCATGTTTCACCTCCATTTTGCTATGTTCCAATAGCCAAGTTATACAATGAATTAACACCCTTGTCAATACCGCGATAAATAAAATGAACCCTTGTGCGTGAAGTCAGCTCCCTCTTGAGACAAAATCCTTGACCCGGCGCTCAAAGACACTCCTTTGCAGGAGGACACGGCGGTGGCATTTAAGGCATTTTAGTCCTATATCAGCCCCCAGCCTCACCACCTGCCACTCGTAGCTGCCGCAGGGATGAATTTTCTTGAGCCGGACCACGTCACCGAGCTTAATCTCCACGACTATTCTAAGGTCACCGTTAAGAAGCGGGATTGGATAAAAAGTGATTAATCTGGTCTCTCAGTTCCGCGGCAGCCTGCCTGGCTGCCTCGGCAAAGTCCTGTTTTTTTGCGGCATACAGTATTTGCCGCGATGAATTAATAATCGTTCTTTCTCCCCCGGCATCAACCCCGTAGCTTATTACCTTGGCAAGCTCCCCACCCTGTGCACCAATGCCGGGTATCAAGAACGGCATATCCGGATATCTCTGTCGCATCAATTTCAATTCTTCGGGATAGGTGGCCCCAACCACCAGCCCCAGGTTGCCGTAGGTATTCCACTGGCTGACCTTCTCGGCGACTATTTCGTAAAGCAGTTTACGGTCACCATCTACTTCGCACGGGAGGGACTGAAAATCAACGGCACCGGCGTTTGAGGTGCGGCAGAGCACAAATATACCCCGGTCACGATACTGGATGAAAGGTTCCAAGGAATCAAAGCCAAGGTAAGGGTTCACCGTCGTGGCATCGAAGTTAAAGTAAGAGAAAATACTACTGGCATAGGCTTTAGCCGTATTACCGATATCGCCCCGCTTGGCATCACCTATCACCGGTACATACTCAGGTATGTAATCTCTGGTACGCTTCAGGGCGTCAAGCCCATCAATTCCCAGAGCCTCGTAAAAGGCGAGATTCGGCTTGTAGGCGCATACCAGGTCGGCGGTGGCGTCAATGATTGCCTTATTAAATTCAAAGGTGCCGGTACTGTCCGGCATCAGTGCCGGGTCGGTATCAAGTCCGATACAGAGCAAGCTTTGGTTCTTTTGAATGGCCTTTGCCAGCTTTTCAACAAAATTCACCCCGCCCTCCCCCGGGCTGTACTTCACCATGACAGACTGACAGACATAAGAGGCAATTACCAGCTAGAGAATCTTCGCCAGCAGCATAGTTTGCCGGGTGGTCATTCAACCGGAAGCATCAGACTGTGTTGTGAGTGCTTCCGGAGGGAGCATATTGGCCAGAATCTTCTCCATTGCCATAGTGTGGCTGCAGAGTCCCCAGCTTGAGAAAAAGCTACAGGAACAGTGCCACTTGCCGTCTTTATAACTGGTATCATAATCGTTATTTTCACCGTGGAACTTTATAGAGAAGTCGCAGAAGGTAACCCGGTCCGTTTCCTGAGCATAGCGCTTGGCTTTTTCGATTTTACCGATAAGGCTTGACTGCATAGTCGTTACCTCCTTAACTCAGGGAGCACTGGCTCTGGCAAGCACAGTGCTCCTCGTTCATCGCAATGATATAGCTGCAACCGCTAAACACATATAATTCACTTCTTAGACCTGCATCACTTATTAAATTTTACTCCCTTTTTGTTGATAAGTCCAGTCAATGGGCTTTATCTCTGCCTAATTCAAATACTTGCTATCCCTGAGCTAGGATAAGTGTTTACACCCTTGCCCCTCTCTGTCAACTCTCCTATTATAACTTTATTAGCCTTATTTTTTGGGAAACGCGGTAACCCGAATAATGTCCAGGAATAAGGCTATCCATCATCTTAATAGACAGTGCCCTTGAACAAAACCATATCGGCAAACCAGTTTGAGAAGGAGGCAAACCAATGGCGGTAGCTGTAAAATTACCAAAAATTAACAAAAAGGGAAATGGTAAGGTGAAGACAGAGAGACAATCTCAGGAGACGAAACCATACGAGTTAGCTTCCCCACCGACAGAGGGTGTTATTTACAGCAAGCGGCTGAACTTCTGCCCCTTTTCCGCACCGCCAGTAAAAGCCTACGCACCAATTCTGGGCGACGAGAGAATGGAAAGATTACAGCGAGCCGCCGAACGAATGAAAGGACTCAAGGTGCTGGAACTGAACGCCACTGCCCAGGGCGGTGGCGTCGCCGAGATGCTTTACAGCTCCGTACCCTTCCTGAACAATCTGGGAGTCGAGACTGAGTGGAAGGTTATAAGCGGTAACGAGAAATTCTTTGAATGCACCAAGGGTCTGCATAACCTGCTGCAGGGCATGAAGGGAACCTTTACCCAGGATATGGAAAGAGCCTACTACTCAACTATTGCCGATTGCGCCCGGAGCCACATTGTCGACCATAGTTATGATATCGTTATGGTCAATGACCCGCAGCCACTTGGCCTGGCGCGCCACCTCAAAAAGTCGAGCGAGACCTGGCTCTGGAGATGCCACATAGATATCGAGGAGATGCCCATGGATGCCAACCCCGGTCTATGGGACTTCATGACCGCGTGGATAGAACAATACGATGCCGCCATATTCACGGCAGCTCACTACGTAGTTACGCGCTGGCCTCTGCCCAACTTTATAATACCCCCCTTCATTGACCCCCTCTCCGAGAAAAACCGGGAGTTAAGCCAGGCAGAGATGGACGAGGTGCTTGCCAAATATAATATAGACACCAGCATCCCAATCATCGCTCAAATAGGCAGATTCGACCCCTGGAAGGGACTGGACAGGACTATTGCCGCTTACCGCATTGCCAGAAAGGAGCAAAAATGCCAGCTTGTAATGGCCGGCGGTATGGCTTCTGATGACCCGGAGGGAGAACGAATTCTGGCCAAGATTTACGAAGACACCAAGAATGACGAGGACATCCACATCCTCAATCTCCCGCTGGCAAACCGCCTGGAAAACTGGAAGGAGATAAATGCCCTCCAGCGCTCAGCCAGTGTTATCATGCAGCCGTCAACCAGAGAGGGTTTCGGACTGGTAATTACCGAGGCGCTCTGGAAGGCAAAACCGGTGATAGCAGCTAATGTTGGTGCCATTCCACTTCAACTCAGAGATGGCGATACCGGTTACTTCTATGAGACCCCGGTAAAAACGGGGCAGAGGTTAATAAACCTGTTAAAAAACCGTAAAGCTGCCGAAGCACTGGGACAAAGAGGCAAGGAATACGTCGGCGAACACTTCCTCCTGCCAGACCGGGTTGCCGATTATCTCATGGCGATGGACATGGCCATGGGCGGAGACGCGCACCGCAAGATGCCTAGCGACTCCATAATCAGCTTTCACCCCTGGTTCAAAATGAGCAAACGGAGAACCTAGGCTTTATCACTGTTAGCCAGCGGTGCTTCACCGGCATCAAGCACCCTCCTCATTGACAGTAAGCCATACTAATTTTATAATTACGATACCATGAAAAAGAGTAGAATAGGTGTCCTGACCGGCGGTGGCGACTGTGCCGGGCTGAACCCTGCCCTCAAATGGGTGGTCAAAACTGCCATGGACGAACGACTTGAGTGGGAGAGGGGTGTCCACTACGAAGTCCTGGGAATTCGGGAAGGGTGGAAGGGACTGGTAAATATTGACCCGGACAGTCCGGATATACAGGGATATATAACACCCCTGAATCCGGATATAGTCAGGACCTGGGATAGATACGGAGGGACCATGCTGGGAACTTCTCGGCTGAGCCCCTATGACCCTAAAAACGACTGCTCCAAAAAAGTAATTGAAAATATAGATAGACTTGGCCTGGAAGCGGTGATAGCCATCGGCGGCGACGGCACCCTGGCCATCGCCACCAGACTGTCCAGGGAAGGGGTCAACGTTGTCGGCATCCCCAAAACAATTGACAAAGACCTTCCCGAAACCGACTACACGCTGGGATACGAAACCGCCCTGAACGTCATCACCGAAGAGGTAGACAGACTGAGAACCACGGCTGGCTCGCACAGACGAATATTCGTGGTGGAAACAATGGGGAGGACGGCGGGCTGGCTGGCTTTAGAAGGCGGGGAAGCCTGCGGGGCTTATATCATCTTAATCCCTGAATATGATTTTTCCATGGAGAAAGTTAATGAGCTGGTTCTGGAGGGAAGAAGAGCCGGGACCAGGTATGAAATTATCGTGGTGGCTGAAGGAGCCAAACCAGTTGGCGGTACCGAGGTTGTCAAAAAAGAAGGGGAGGACAGCTTCGGTCACAAAGCCCTCGGCGGCATCGGTGAATTTGTAGCCCAGGAAATCGAAAAGGGCACCAAACTGGAGACACGAAGCGTGAACCTGAGTCACCTGCAGCGCGGCGGCGCTCCGTGCGCCTATGACCGAAGGATGGGAAGATACTTCGGCATTGCCGCCGTTGATTTAGTTGTGAAGAATAACTACGGCAAGATGGTATGCGTCAAAAATGGCAGGATTGGCTACTGTCCGCTGGAAAATATCTATGGAAAATTAAACCTGGTAGACACGGCGACACAGTATGATACCGACCGGTATAATGGACGCCGCTCTATTCTGAATAATGGTTAGAGGAAACATGCCAAACGGATTAGACGAGGTTAAAGTTAAGAATAATAATATTGACACCCTGGTAGAGCTGGCTGTCTTCGGTTCCGGCAAGCAGCTCAGGGAAGAGCACCAGCGAATAATTCGAGAGATGGCTCTCGCCCGGGGCACCTTTCCCGCCAGCATACAGGGTCTTTATGAAGCTGCCGGCAAAGGTCTTTATAGCAATATAACCGTGCCCGCCATAAATATCCGCGGCATCACCTATCACGTTGCCAGGGCTGTTTTCAAGGCAGCCATGAAAGACGGGGTGGGTCCCTTTATCTTTGAGATTGCCCGCTCCGAGATAGACTATACCCTGCAGAAGCCGGGGGAGTATGCTACCTGCATACTGGCAGCCGCCATCAGGGAGGGGTTCAAGGGACCCATTTTTATTCAAGGAGACCATTTCCAGGTCAGGCGGCGTATGTATAGAGAAGACCCGGACGCCGAATTAAAAGACATCAAGGAGCTGATACAGGAGGCAATAAATGCCGGATTTCTGAACATTGATATAGATGCCTCTACTTTGGTTGATTTAGATAAAGCAAGCCTTGAGGAACAGCAGGAAAAGAATTCCCAAATCACCGCCGAGATGACCCAGTTTATACGCAGTATTGAGCCCGAAGGCACCACCGTCTCCGTAGGTGGTGAGATTGGTGAAATAGGCAAAGGCAACAGCACAGCGGGTGACCTCAGAGCCTATATGGACGTCTATCTCAGCCGGCTGGGTGCGAATATCAGGGGAATCTCCAAAATCAGCATACAAACCGGGACATCACATGGCGGCGTAGTCCTGCCCGACGGTTCAATCGCCCAGGTTAGCATTGATTTCAAGGCACTGGAAGAGCTATCCAAATTAGCACGTGAGGAATACGGCATGGGCGGGGCGGTACAGCATGGTGCCTCTACCCTGCCCGACGAAGCCTTTGACATTTTCCCGCAGGCTGGCACCGTAGAAGTACATCTGGCCACCGGATTTCAGAACCTCATCTACGAAAGCCCGCATTTCCCCAAAGACCTGCTTGATAAGATATACAAACATCTCTCCGCCAAATACAGCCAGGAAAGGAAGACGGAGGAGACAGAGGAACAATTCCTGTATAAAACACGCAAGAGGGCTTTTGGCGATTTCAAGAAAGAACTGTGGAACCTCCCCGAGCCTAATCTCGTTGAGATAATGAGGGAACTGGAAGAGCGCTTCTCCTTAATCTTCCAGAAACTAAATGTGGTGAATACGACTGACCTTGTTAAAAAGTTCGTCGTTGATACTACTCCGCTTAAATAACCGCCAGCAAATTCCCCACCCCGTATAACGCAAACGAAAAGGCTGGATATTCAGAATATGAAAATATCCAGCCCTGTCTATATATAAATCCCTTTAAATTACCGGCTTCAACTCTTGCCGATTCTGAACATCTTGGTGCCGCAGGTCGGGCATACTCCCTGCGTCGCCGGCTTACCATTCTTCATAGTAATGGCTTTAGGATCCTTCATTTCCTTCTTGGCGCGGCATTTTACACAATATGCTTGCATACTTTCCTCCTTCCTTCCGGGTATTTGCTATAAACAATAAACTATTGTTACGCTCATGTCAAGAGGCTCACACGAATAAACGATAAATTTCTTACACACAAAATCTTAATTCTTTAGATATAAAGGGTATTCAGGGGCAGGAAAACAGATAGCCATACCAATTTTTAGACTCTCAGTATAATTTGAGTGACTCTTGTGCTATACTTTAAACCAAGATTAAATAAACGAGGATTCAAAATAATATGGGTAAGACCAGAGTCGGTATTATCAATGTTACCGGTTATGCTGGCGTTGAGCTGGCACGCCTGCTGCACCAGCACCCGGAGGTAGAGCTTACCTCAGTCACCGGGCGAAGCGCTGCCAGTCAGGAGCTGGGCGAGGTTTTTCCCCACCTGAACGGCACCGGCCTGACTATTGAATCCAAGCTTGGAGAGGTTGATTTGACATTCTTAGCCCTGCCGCATAAGGAGAGCGCTAAAGAGGCCATACCGCTGCTCAACGGCGGCATCAAGATAGTGGATATCAGTGCTGATTTCAGACTCAAGGACGCTGCCGAATACCCACAGTGGTATGGTTTCACCCATCCCGCCCCGCAATTGCTGGAACAGGCGGTTTACGGACTGACCGAGCTGCACCGGTCTCAGATTAAATCAGCACAACTGTTGGCTAACCCCGGCTGCTACCCCACCGGGGCTATCCTGGCGCTTGCCCCGGCAGTTAAGGAAGGCCTGATTGAGCCCGATATCATTATTGATAGCAAGTCGGGCCTCTCCGGAGCTGGCAGAAGCCCCAGCCTGACCACCCACTTTTCTGAAGCCAATCAAGATGCCACCGCCTATGCCCTGAGTGGTCACCGCCACCTGCCCGAAGTAATTCAGGAACTGAAACGGCTCAACCCGGAGCAGATACCCTCAATAACCTTCGTTCCCCATCTGGTGCCAATGACCCGGGGCATATTGACCACCACCTATGCCCATCTGATATCGGGCAAGATTGCGGTTGACAAAAAAGGCGAAGAAGAACTGATAAATCTGTACCGGGGCTTCTACAGGGATGAGCCATTCGTCAGGGTGGTAGCATCCCCACCCCACACCAAACATACCTGGGGGAGTAATGACTGCCTGATACACCCCACCATTGACCAAAGAACGGGGAGACTTATTGTTATCAGCTGCATTGATAATCTGGTTAAGGGGGCGGCGGGGCAGGCTGTCCAGAACATGAACCTGATGCTCGGCCTGCCGGAAACAACGGGGCTTGAGATGCTGGCGATTTACCCCTAGAGGCATGATTGGTGAATAAATAAAGCACGTCCGATGGAATGGACTCGAAGCACTGGCAGTTTTCCCCCAGCACCGGAGATATGACAGGTGACCAAGTACACTCATCTTGAACTGAACCAGGATATCAAGGCTGTGGCCGGGTATTATACCCCGCAAAAAGAAGTGAGGCTGAAATACAACGGCCGGGAGGTTTTATACGCAATCAGTCAAGCCGTCGTTGATGCTTCCTGCTGCGGCGTGGCTGACTTCAGTTACGCGCTGGTGCCCGGCTATATAATCAGGTGGCAGACGGAGATGAATAAAGACGGCCTGCCCGTATCGGAGGTAGCGCCGATTACCGATAAAGCAACCCAGGATAACATCAGCCAAATCATTAAGGAAACCGAGCACATATCACAGATTGAATTCTGGTAGAGCATACGATAAACTGATTTGAGGTTGTTTAATAATGTCATTCTCGGGCTTGACCCGAGAATCCAGACTACTACCACTGGATTCCCGCTTCCGCGGGAATGACACCAGACTATAATTAACCACTCTCTAATTAATTGTCTTCCGCGACCCTCTCTTTATACGCAGCCATCAGCCGTTGAGTGACTTCGCCCGGTTTTCCCGAGCCGATGGTTAAAGTCTGTCCCCCTTCTTTCCTGACCGATACCAGCGGCATAATCTCTATCACCGAATTGGTCAGAAAAGCCTCATCAAACTGCTCCAGGTCAGCCAGGCTTACATCACCCTCCATGACATTTATACCCAGCGTATCCGCCAGCTCCATTACCACCTCACGGGTAATGCCCGGCAGGATGCCGCTTTCCAGGGAAGGCGTGAGCAGACCGGAAGCCCTGACGAAAAAGACATTACCGCTGCCGCCCTCAGCAATAAACCCCCGGTCGTTCAACAGTAATGCCTCATCCAGTCCGGCGGCTGCGGCTTCCATCCTCGCCAGCACGCTGACCAGATAATTGGCTGACTTAATCCTGAATATCAGAGACCGGCAACGAACCAGTGAGGATAATCCGACCTTAAAACCCCGGGCGTATTTCTCTGCTGGCAAAGGTATATACGGTCTGGCCGTGACCACTACGGTAGGCGTACTACCTGCCCCTGACCACGGGAACGCGTCTGCCTCGCCATGGGAAACAGTCAGCCTCAGGCGGGCGTCCTCAAGGTAGTTAGCCCTGAGCGTATCCAGGCAGGCACTAGCGAGGTCGATGCCAGCCAGACCGGAAGCCAGCCCGATAGCCTCAGCCGAGCCAAGCAGGCGCTTTATGTGCCGCTCCAGGAGGAAGATTTTGCCGTGGTAGGCACGCATCGTTTCGAACAGGCCGTATCCGTAGAGGAAACCATGGTCAAAGACGGACACGCGTGCCTGTGAGCGGGGTACCAGCGAACCGTTCAGGTAAACAGTCTCTTCCATTAATTCCCCCTTATTCGGGCCTCGGTAAACTCAGGAAATTGGACAATATATCATGACCGCTCGGCGTCATGATGGATTCCGGGTGAAACTGGATTCCCTCCACCACGTCCCGCCGGTTTCTAACCCCCATAATTACCCCGTCCCCGGTCTCCGCCGAGACCTCAAGAGAGGCCGGTACGGTCCCGGCACCGACAACCAGAGAGTGATAACGTCCCCCCACCAGGGGAGACTCCAGACCCCTGAACACGGTTTCACCATCGTGGTAAATGAGTGAGTCCTTGCCGTGCATGGGGAGAGTGGCCCGCCTAATCATTCCGCCATACACATAGCCGATGCACTGGTGTCCCAGGCATACCCCCAGAATGGGAATCTTCCCCCGGAAATAACGGACTACATCGTTGGAAATCCCGGCTTCCAGCGGAGTACAGGGACCGGGAGAGATGATGATATGGCCTGGTGCCATAGCCTCAATCTGTTCCAGAGTTATGGCGTCATTACGATAGACCACAGACTCCCAGCCCAGCTCACCCAGATACTGAACCAGATTATAGGCAAAGGAATCATAGTTATCA
>CAYWAU010000057.1:0-10795 GCA_964456395.1 uncultured Dehalococcoidaceae bacterium | reverse complement strand
ACAGGTTCGCAATCATGTTATCCCGAAGGTAGTCAAAGCCGAACTCACTGCTGGTCCCGTAGGTAATATCGGCTTTATAGGCTTCCTGTCGGGAAATAGGGCGGAAATGCCGCCAGCGGCTGTCCCCGGAGTCGTAATCCGGGTCATAGAGTAGGGCGGGAGAGTGTTCATCCGGGGTTTGCATCGGGTAAATGCTGGCAACACTTATCCCCAGAGCATGATAGATGGTTCCCATCCAGTACGGGTCGCGCCGCGCCAGGTAGTCATTCACCGTAGCCAGGTGGCAACCATTGCCGGTAAGAGAATTAAGGTAGAGGGGCAAAGTAGCCACCAGAGTCTTACCTTCACCGGTCTTCATCTCGGCGATTTTGCCCTGGTGCAGGGTGATGCCGCCCATCAACTGCACATCAAAATGACGCTGACCTATCGTCCGTTTGGCGGCTTCGCGGACGGCGGCAAAAGCCTCGGGGAGAAGCTCGTCAAGCATACCGCCGTCCTTGAGTCTGGCACGGAACTCATCGGTCTTGGCACGAAGCTCAGCATCACCGAGTTTCTCAAACTCAGGCTCAAGCTCATTTGTCCGTTCTACCTTCGGCTGTAGCCGCTTCAGCTCTTTCTCATTGGAATCTACCAATCCGCCCAGGAATTTAAACATGATTATCACTCTTAATTAGTTTCCTGGCCCTGTCCGCCATTGAGTCCCAGACCATAACTTTAACTTCACCCATCCCATCAATAGTAAACACGTGCACCGAAGGCGCCGCGTGCGACTTCAGAAAGCAGGGTATATCGTAGCTTTCCAGTAAGCTCTTAATTACCTGTGCCTCCATTTCACTGTTGGCTTTATAGACCTCAACCAGTTTTTCGCTCTTACTCAAACATGGCTCCTACGGATTGTCCGGTATGAATGCGGCGTATGGCTTCGCCCAGCAGTGGCGCTATTGGCAAAACCGTTATCTTGTCCAGTTTTTTACTGTCTTTCACCGGGACGGTATCGGTTACCACTACCTCCTTCACCTGGCTGGTAGTTATCCTCTGTACCGCCGGGCCGGAGAATATGGGGTGGGTGCAGCAGGAATATACTTCCGTGGCACCTCGCTCCAGCAGGGTAGAGACAACCCCCATCAGAGAGCCAGCCGTGTCTATTTCGTCATCCACGGTGAGAGCTATCCTGCCCTTTACATCACCGATTACGTTCAGCGTCTCGGTTCTATCCTCATTGCCGAGGCGTCTTTTTTCCATAATAGCCAGCGGGGCATTAAGCTTGGCTCCCAGGTCTCGCGCTCGTTTGGTAGCACCTATATCACTGGCGACTACCACCAGGTTATCATAGGTTTTTCCCGTAAAATAATCGCCCAGTACGTAAAGTGCCGTCAGTTCGTCAACCGGTATGTTAAAGAATCCCTGAATTTGCGCCGCGTGCAAATCCACCGTCAGCACCCGGTTGGCGCCAGCCACGGTCAGCAGGTCAGCCACCAGTTTGGCCGTGATGGGAACCCGGGGCTGGTCTTTTTTATCGGTGCGCCCGTAGCCATAGTAAGGGATGACCGCCGTAATCCGACCGGCGGAAGCCCGCTTCAGGGCATCAAGCATAATGAGCAGTTCCACCAGGTTGCTGTTGACCGGAGAGGAGATGGGCTGAACCACAAAGGTATCCCGCTGGCGGACATTCTCCAGAATACGAACAAAGGTATTTTCATTACTGAACTGTAATACTTCACACTTGCCCAGAGGTATACCCAGATATTCGGTTATCGCCTGAGCCAGAGACGGGTGAGCATTGCCGGTAAATACCTTTAATTCATCCATTGGCTGTTTTCTCCTCTCAGTATTTACTTTGCCGCATAATTATTATAGCACTATTATTTATCTACCTCACCCCCCGTGTCCCCCTCGGTGCAAATCTTTTCCCACCCTGCCGCCCTCGCGGCATCCACGGCTTATCCCGTAGTTCCCCCTCCACAGATGTCATTGCGAGGAGTGAAGCGACGAAGCAATCTCTATCTACAGCTTACCCCTTCCCCCCAACGGGGAGTAGCCTGCGGAGAGGGGCGCCAGCCCCTCTCAAATCCCCTCCCCCTCTCCAACCAAACTAATCTTTCGGTCTGGTTCATGTTACTGGTTGGAGAGGGGGATTAAGGGGGAGAGGTTAAAATGGGGAGAGGTTAATAAACACTCTCGTTCTTATTCTAGCCTGAGGTTGGCATATTGTGTATAATTGTATTGTATTTATATCACCTTATAGCTCGCGATGTTCATAACGTGCCAGGATATGTTCTGGTTTTTAAAAAGAGGGGTGTGGTAATCAGTAGAGCTGGCAACTATATGGAGGTACTCAAGCCTCTGCCCACCGTTTTGTTAGCCTTTATTGGTCTTTGTTCGGCTATCATCGCTGGTGAAGGGCAACTATCTCCAAAACTTATCCTGGTTCTGGTAGCGGTTTTGATGGCGGCGGCGGGTGCCAACGGCTTGACCAACTATTTAGACCGCGACATTGATGCCCGGATGCCGCGCACCAGCTGCCGGGTGTTACCCTCCAGGAATATTTATCCGCCCGGAAGGGTGCTGCCTTTAATTATAGGCTTTATTCTTATTGGCCTGGTTCTGTCATGGCTGCTGCACCCTTTTGCCTTCCTGGCTGATTTATTCGGTACTCTGGTGGCGGCGACCTGGCGCAAGAAGGTGACCTGTGTTTATCCTCAGGGTGTGCTCGCCAGTTGTGCCCCGATTCTGATGGGATGGCTGGCTGTTAAGCCGGCGGTGAGCTGGGAGTTGTTGCTTTTATGTATTTTAATTGCTGTCTGGCTGCCGCTGCACGTATGGAGTGTTAATATTGCTCATCGGGATGAATATCTACAGGCGGGGCTGAATTACTTCCCCATTAGCCTGGAGGTTAAGGATTCGGTGAAGGTACTGCTGGTCTTTTCTCTGGTGCTTTATGCGGCTTCTATCGCTCTTTACTTTATCGGACACTTCGCCTGGCTCTATCTGGCGCTGGCCAATATACTGGGCGTTGTTATGGTCTATGCCGGCTCCCGCCTGGTGATTTCCCATACTGCCAGAGATGCCTGGCGGTTATACAGATTATCAGCCTTTCCCTATCTGGGCTTGATTTTCCTGGTCATGTGCCTGGATATCCGGCTTCTGGGATAAGGTTTATGGAGAGGTAAAATGGACTTTAACCTAAGTGAACAGGAGAAGATGTTACAGGGGCTGGCCAGGGAGTTCGCCGTTAAGGAGGTAATGTCGCGGGCGGCTGATATTGACCGCAGCGGGGAGTTCCCCTTTGACCTGGCGAAGGAGATAGGTGGTCGCGGCTTCCAGGGGCTGCCCTATCCGGTTGAATACGGGGGCAGTGGCGCCGGATATACCAGCTATGTTCTGGTGCTGGAGCAGCTATGTCAGTCATCAGTGACGGTTGGCGCCATTATGTCGGTAAACTCCGTGCCCGAAGAAGCCATATTCCGTTTTGGCACTGAGGAGCAGAGGAAGAGACTTTTAGTGCCGCTGGCTAAGGGTCAGTGGCTCGGCGGCATCGGTTTTACCGAAAGCGAGACCGGCTCGGACCCCAGGGCGATTACCACCATGGCCCTCCGGAGCGGTAACGGTTACGTTATCAGCGGGCAGAAACAGTTTATGGCGCTGGCACCGGCGCTGAATGTGGTGCTCCTCTTTGCCCGACGGGAGGGGGAGGGTCTGAATGCCTTTATCGTTGATGCATCGTCTCCGGGATTTGCCATACGTGAACCCTGTGAAACCATGGGGCTGAGGGGACTGGGGACATCGGTGGTGTATCTTGATGACGTCTATGTGCCCAAGGAGAACCTGCTCGGTAAAGAGGGGCAGGGCTTTGACATTCTACTTGAGGCGATAAGCGTGGAGCGCTTGAGCGTGGCTGTGCAGGGAGTGGCGGTGGCACAGGCGGCGCTGGAACTCTCGCTTGATTATGCCCGGCAGAGGAAAGCCATGGGGCGCCCCATTGCCAGGATGCAGTCCATACAGGGGCATCTGGCGGAAATGGCGGCCAGAATAGAAGCGGGACGCTGGCTGGCTTACCGGACGGCTTTTCTCCGTGACCAGGGTTTGAGCATTCAGTATGAGTCTTCCATGGCCAAGCTCTTCGCTTCTCAGGTAGCGGTAGAGGTGACCCGACTGGCCATGCAGGTTCACGGCGCCTACGGCACCATGAAAACCCTGCCGGTGGAAAGGCTCTATCGCGATGCCAAGATGACCGAGATATATGTGGGCATCTCCGAGGTACACCGCAGCATTATCGCCAAACGTTTGATATAGGGGATTGTTAAATACCTCTGACACAGGTTTGCCGGTATTGTGTGGATAAACAGGGTAAAAAGTTGATGGAAAATCATTTCCGTTTAATGCCGACCTGTCACGGTGCCCGCGCCGGGGAGCTGATGACGGCACGCGGCACGGTGCCAACGCCGGTATTTTTGCCGGTGGGCAGCCAGGCTGCGGTCAAGACGCTGACTCCCGGGGAAGTTAAGGCTGTCGGTTTTAACATGGTCCTGGCCAATACCTATCACCTCTATCTGAGGCCGGGCATTGAAGTCATTGAGAAAATGGGCGGTCTGCACCGGTTCATGGCCTGGGACGGTGCCCTGCTGACTGACAGCGGTGGCTATCAGATATTCAGTCTGGCACCGCTCTGCCGGGTCAGCGATGAGGGGGTTAAATTCCGCTCCCATATTGACGGCAGTGAGCATTATCTGACGCCTGAGCTGGCGATTCAGTATCAGGAAGCGCTTGGTGCCGACGTGATTATGGTCCTGGATGAGTGCCCCGCCTATGGTGACAGCCCGGAAAAAGTGCGGCAGGCGATGGCGAGGACTCACCGGTGGGCGGAGAGGTGTCTTTACGCCCACCAGCGCCGTGACCAGTCACTTTATGCTATCGTGCAGGGGGGCACCAGTTCAGAGCTACGGCGACAGTCGGCGGAATACCTGACAGCGCTGGACTTTCCCGGCTATGCCATCGGCGGCTTGAGTGTTGGTGAGCCCAAAGAGGTAACCCTGGCTATGGTTGAGGAGACGGCGGTCCTGCTGCCGGAGAACAAGCCGCGCTACCTTATGGGTGTGGGCGCGCCGGAGGACATTGTGGGGGGGGTCGCCAGGGGCATTGACATCTTTGACAGCGCCCTGCCCACCCGCGTCGCCCGCAATGGCGCTCTCTTCACCGGGCGGGGACGGCTGAATATCCGCAATGCCGCCTTCAGCCGGATGGAGGGGCCGATTGACCCTGACTGCGATTGCTATACCTGCCGCAACTTCTCCGCCGCCTATCTGAGTCACCTGTTCCGGAGCGAGGAGCTGCTGGCTTACCGGCTGGCTACCGTTCATAACCTGCGCTTTATCAGCAACCTGATGCAGAAGCTCAGGAGCGCCATATTGGACGGCACTTTTAACGCCTTCCGGGACGATTTTCGGGCAGGCTACCAGACCACCGACGAACAGACGCGTTTTGAGCAGAAGCAGAAGTGGCTGAGGGGGAGGAATAGGGGTGGGTAAGGCTATCCCTATCCCCCCAGCCTCCCCACAACCTCCCTTGCCTCTCTCATAATGCCGTCAATAATCTCCTTGACGGTTGGTATCTCGTCTATCAGCCCCACCACCTGTCCGCAGTGAATGAGGGAATCGCTGGTATCGCCGCTGGCATAGCATTTCTTTATCCGGAGTCCGTCCAGCCAGGGCAGCAGTTCCTCCAGCGTGGCTCCCTTTTCTTCTATCTCCAGCACCTTCTGTGAGAAATCGGTCTTTATGACCCGGGAGGCATTCCTGATGGAGCGCTCCACCATTATAGTGTCGGTTACCTTGCTTTGCAGCAGCAGCTCCTTGATTCCGGGATGAATCCAGCATTCCTGGCTGGCCAGAAAACGGGTACCCATGGTGACACCCTCGGCGCCGAGAGCCAGGGCAGCGACGAGACCTCTGCCGTCGGCAAAGCCGCCGGCGGCAATAACCGGAATCTTTAGCGAGTCAACCGCCTTGGGGAGGAGCACCATAGACCCCACGTCTTCTATCCCGGGGTGCCCCCCGGACTCATAGCCGGCGATGGTTACCGCATCCACGCCGAGCCTCTGTGCCGTCAGGGCATCCCTTATTCTGGCTACCTTGTGCAGGAGCTTCACTTTAGCCGACTTGAGGAATTCCATATACGGGTCCGGGCTTCGCCCTGATGTCTCAATAATTTTCACGCCTTCCTCAAGCGCCGCGTTGAAATAGTCCTCCCATACTATCGGGCGCCTGGTCGGCATGATGGTAAAGTTGACGGCAAAGGGCTTATCGGTAAGGGTTTTCGTTTTGCGGATTTCCTCCCGGAGCTCTTCGGTACTGGAGAAGCTGGCGGCAGTGATAATGCCCAGTCCGCCGGCGTTAGAGACCGCCGCCACCAGCTCGGCTCGTGACAGCCAGTGCATGGCTCCCTGGATTATGGGGTACTCAATGCCCAGTTCCTCGGTAACCCAGGTTTTAAACATGGTGCAACCTCCGATATGAATTTACAAAAAGTAATCGGCCGGCGCCGGCGGCTTATCTTAGCCACCCTGGATAATCCACACGATGTTAAGTTTATCGCCGTCCTTTACCGGTGCCGCCTGTACATTAGGATAGACGCTTTCTCCATTAATAAAAACATCATAATAATGGTACAACTTGCCCTTCTTATCAAATAGCGCCTGCTTGAGAGCAGGAAACTGTTTCGCCAGGTCGTTAATGCATTCATCAACGTTTCTTCCGTTCACCTGGGCTACCTGCTGGTTGTTGGTATATGAAGTGAAATATGAAGAAATGTGCATTTCCACGCTCATGCTTGCTCACCTATCTAGATAGATTTCCGCAGTGCTCGCAGTTGGGGTCTTTTTTGACTTTGAGCTCGGTGAATGTCATTCCCAGCGCGTCATAGATTAAGAGTCTGTTGGTCAGTAATTCACCAAGTCCTGCGATGTATTTTATTACTTCCGCTGCTTGAATACAACCGATAACCGCCGGAGTCACACCGATGACCGGGAATTTCTCCCTGGGGACGGTAGCCCCGTGATAAACGCAGTTGATACAGGCTGTTTTGCCCGGTATTACGGTTAAGGCTCTGCCCTCGAAACCATAGACGGCGCCGTGGAAAAACGGGATGTCTTTCTCTAAAGCCGTCTTATTCAGCAGATATCTGGTCGGCAGATTGTCCATGGCATCTACTATCAGGTCGCATTCATCGACGAGTTGAGATATGTTGGCTTCGGTTATCGTTTCCGCTATGGCTTCTATTTTGACGCCCGGATTTATTTTCTGGAGCTTCTCTGCCGCCGAATCCGTCTTTTCCATGCCTATATTCTCGTCCCAGTGCAGGATTTGTCGGTTCAGGTTACTGAGTTCAATCTTATCATGGTCAACAATCCTTATCGTTCCCACCCCGGCGGTTGCCAGATAGATTGATACCGGCGAGCCGAGTCCGCCGGCACCGGCGATAAAGACCCTGGCTCGCTTGAGCTTCGCCTGCCCCTCCTCCCCGAATCCATGGATTATTATCTGCCGGTCATACCTTTCCAGTTCGTCTCTGGTAAGCATGTTCCCTGATTACCTCCAGACTTTATGCTGCCTCTTTATCCAGCCGGTCCATTTTCTTATACTATCGCCAGCATCCTGTCAACGGCTGCCTTGGCACGGACGCGGATTGCTTCCGGGACCTTCACCTGGGGTGCCATCGCCTCCAGAGACTTCAGGACTTTCTCCAGCGTGATTAACTTCATATCGGGGCAGATTGCCTGCTCGGAGACCGGGATGAACTTCTTGCCCGGGTTCTCCTTTCTGAGTCGATATATAATTCCTATTTCGGTGCCGACAATCATCTCGCTGAAGTCTTCCCGGCTGGCGTAACGGCACATGCCGCTGGTGCTCAGGGCTTCATCGGCAAGGGCGATAACCTCGGGGCGGCACTCCGGGTGGACCACCACTCTGGCTCGGGGATATTCCTGTTTAAGTCTGATGATATCTTCGGGCTGTATCCGGGCATGAGCGGGGCAGTAGCCGGGCCAGAGGGTCATCTTCTTGCCGGTTTTGGTAGCAATATAGTGGCCCAGGTACTGGTCAGGGACAAACAGTATCTCTTCGCTATCCAGGCTTTCCACAACCTTGACCCCGTTGGCTGAGGTGCAGCAGATATCCGATTCCGCCTTGACCTCAGCGGTGGAGTTGATATAGGTGACCACGGTAGCTCCCGGTAGCTCCTTCTTCTTCTGTCTCAGTTGTTCCGCGGTAATCATGTCAGCCATGGGACAGCCCGCGTTCATATCTGGTAAGAGCACCTTCGTAGCTGGATTGAAGATAGCGGCTGTCTCCGCCATGAAGTGAACGCCGCAAAATACTATTACCTCGGCGGTGGTCTCAACCGCCTTTCGGCTGAGTTCCAGAGAATCGCCCAATAGGTCGGCTATCTCTTGAATCTCGCTCAGCTGATAGTTGTGGACGAGGATAATGGCGTTCCTTTCTTTTTTCAATTTCAGAATTTGTTCAGCTAAAGATATATCTCTACTATTATCCATAATCTTGCCTGGCTCCTCTGTTTGGTTCTATCCGCAGATTATTCTTTCGGCATTTGTGTAAATCTTCATGCCCGGTTCTTTTATGATTCTTACCTCCATATCGGTATTAATCTGTGTACCGGTATCCCTGACGAATCCTATGATGGTTAATTCGCATCTCTGGCCAATATCAAGTCCGGTCTTGGTTACGGCGGTCTTGGTAGCCACGACAGGGATTCCTGCCCGGCAGATTTTGGTCACCATCTCGGAAGCCATCCGACCGGTTGAGACTAAAAACGTGTTATCAAAATCAATCTTGTTAATTAGGGCATAGCCTATCACCTTATCCAGCGTGTTGTGCCGGCCGATATCTTCGACTATACAGATGGGAACTGCTGCCGGGGTGAACAGACCGGCAGCATGCACTCCCTCGGTTTTCTGGTATATCTCGGCTTTTTCAAGGATGGTGTTCATCGCTTTGAATATCTCTTGTCGGTCGGTTTTCATCCGACTTCGTATTCTCGGCAGACTCATTCCGTTAAAAAACACCGATTTGCCCCCTCCGGAGACAATACGATAATCGGTCATGGCAATTCTTTGTGAAATTTTTCGGGTATCCTTCACCGTCACTCTGGCGGCATTTCCTGCCACGTCTATTGATTCCAGTTCTTCTGTCCTGTCTATAAATCCCTGTCCGAATAGATAACCGGTTATAAACTCCCTTTCCATGGCTGGAGTTATTGATGCCGTTACCAGATGCTCTCCGTTGACAAATATGGGCATCTCTTTTTCGGTTACTACCTTGGTCTCCGATTCGGTGAAATGTCCGTTTATCAATTTCCGGCATTCGGCTGAAACTGATATTTCCGCCAGCTTTGCCTGGCTTGGGTAACTATGGCTCATAAAATCACTCTATCCTGTCTGGATTGGTATAGACTATCATGGTATTGCCCCTTACCAGCCCGGCAATGGTCAGCCCCGCATTTTTAGCGATGTCAATAGCCAGGGTGGTGGGCACTGCCTTGGTGGCGATTATCGGGATATTCGCCTGACAGCATCTCCGGACCATCTCGGCTGGTTGTCGCCCCGTGGAGGCGACCAGTGTCTGGCTGAAATCAATATTGTTGAGCAACCCGTAGCCGATTACTTTGTCCAGGGCATCATGCCGGCCAATGTCTTCGGCGATGCAGATAGCTTCGGCTCCCGGTCGGAACAGTCCGGCTGAGTGTACCGCCTCGGTTTCGATAAATAACTCGGACTTCAGAATAGCTTTGACGCTGTCAAATATATCTTCTTTACAAACTTTTAAGTCGGAGAATATCGTCGGCGTACCTTTATCGCTATGCTTTATTTCCGGCAATGTTACCTCGGCGGTATCACCTTTTATGGTTACTGACTCTATGTCGGCAATACTGTTGATGGCTCCCTGGGTGAAGAGATGCCCGATGACGAACTCCTTTTCCATCGTAGCCATTATCATCGCCGTGGTAAAATGCCGGTTATTTACAAGAATGGATAAGCCGATTTCACTGACTGTTCTTTCGCTGGCTCTGGTGACTCCGGCATTTATCCTGGTGTATTCAATATTTGTCAGGATTCTGTCTTCCATATTTAACCCCTGGAATTTATCTTCCCGCCGCCAACGACAGTATCTCCGTCGTAGAAGACTACTGCCTGCCCGGGGGTGATAGCCAGCTGAGGCTCTTTAAACTCTACGTAAACACTGTCTTCATCCAGAGGAGTTACCACGGCTTCAGCCTCAGGGTGGCGGTATCTTACTCTGGCTCTTACCCTGACGGGGTGCTGTGGCCTGTCTGTGGCTATCCAGTTCAGGTCGGAGGCTACCAGCTCACTGCCGTAGGCTGCCTCTCTGGTGCCCACCACAACGGCGTTCCGGTCAGGCTCAATAGCGGTCACATATAGCGGCGCTTCGGCGGCTATGCCCAGCCCTTTACGCTGGCCTATTGTATAGGACATGATTCCCTGATGCTTCCCCAGAATATTTCCCAGTTCATCAAGTATCGGTCCCGGCCTGGCTGACCGGGGGATGTAACCCTTGAGGAATTCGGAGTAATCATCATCTGGGATAAAGCAGATTTCCTGACTTTCCGGCTTGGCCGCCACGGGAAGATTCAATTCGTTGGCGATTTCTCTTACTCTTTTTTTAGTTAGATTGCCGATGGGAAAAAGGGTGTGGCTCAGCTGTTCCTGGGTAAGCTGACAGAGGAAATACGACTGGTCTTTCTGTGAGTCAACGCCTTTTTTCAG
>CAYWAU010000056.1:6762-10884 GCA_964456395.1 uncultured Dehalococcoidaceae bacterium | reverse complement strand
TTCGGTGTTGAACTCCGGCAGACGGGAATTGATGTTCTATCCATTACCGGCAGAGCGCCGGAACTGTCTGTCCTTCTCATTGATAACAGTGAAGTCACCATTATTCCCATGCCCAAACTGAAAGGGAAAAGCTGCCTGGAAGCTGAAGGCATCATCAGGGAACGTCTGGATACCCACACCGCCCATGTAGCCACTATCGGCCCGGCTGGTGAGAATCTGGTGAAGTTTGCCTGTGTTAATACTGACTGGGGTCGTAATGCCGGAAGGACAGGCTTCGGTGCCATCATGGGCTCCAAGAACCTCAAGGCAATTGTGGTCAGGGGACACCATGACCTTCCAGTTTACGACATCAAGGGACTGATAGCGGAGGCTGACAAAGCCTTTGATTATTTGAGAGAACACAAGTATTTCAGAATGTGGCAGCAGGAAGGCCTGATGAATGTCATTGATTACGCCAACGAGAAGGGCATTCTGCCGGCATATAATTTTAAGGACAGTGTTTTTGCCCGGCATAATCAAATCAACGGAGCGACGATGCTCGCGGACTACAAGATAGGTGACAGCGCCTGTTTCTCCTGTTCCATGTGTTGCAGCAACATTTGCCTGGTAAAGAGTGGCAAGTATGCCGGAACGGTAGTTGAGGGTCCCGAGTACGAATCATGCGCCATGCTCGGCTCCAACGTGGGCATAGATAATTTCGCGGCGGTACTGGCGGCAAACCGCCTCTGCGATGAGCTGGGGATAGACACGATTTCCGCAGGCAACCTGGTGGGCGCCGTAATAGAGGGCTACGAGAAGGGAATAATATCCTTAGCCGACCTTGGTGGTAGAGATATCACCTGGGGAGACGATGACGGTATCTTAAACCTGATACGAATGATTGCGGAGCGGCAGGGCATCGGCGATATTATTGCCGATGGAGCTCGCCGTGTTATTGAGAAATGGCCGGAAATGGATAAGTTAATCCTCCAGGTAAAAGGCCTTGAGCAATCCGCCTATGATAGCCGTGCCAGTAGTTCCATGGCACTGGCTTATGCCACCTCGGATATAGGCGCCCATCACACGCGGGCGTGGACTATCGCCAAAGAAATGGAAGAGGGTCAGGGCTGGTCTGACGAAGAGAGGATTGAAACCGTGATATATCACCAGACGCTGCGGCCACTGTTTGACATGCTTGGTGTCTGCCGCCTGCCCTGGATAGAACTGGGGTTGAACGAAAGACACTATGAGCACTTTTACAAATGCATAACCGGGAACCAGGCATCCCTGGAACAGCTTCTGGCACTCTCCAATGATATCTATGACCTGACGCGCCTGATAAATGTTCGCCTTGGCGTTAGCCGAAAGGACGACAGCCTCCCCTATAAAGTCTTCGCCAGCCCCCCGCTGACCGGTCCAAATGCCGGCAAAGTGGTCGACAAAGATTCTTTTCAGAAACTCCTTTCCATGTATTATCAAAGGCGCGGCTGGGACGAAGACGGTATCCCTCCAGCCGGGGTAGAAAAGAAGTTTGAAGACTGAGCTCGGTAATACAGGCAATCAATGGCACTTTGAAAGCAGGTGCCCCTCAGAACGTTTTCTAAAAACACCTCAGCGTTAGGGAAAGGAGGACCAATTGGCAGATAAAAAGCAGGAATATACGTTCCGGTGTATGAAGTGCCTGGGAGGCAGGATATCTGTGCCGCGCGGGGAATCCACCGCGTGGTGTCCTCACTGTGGTCAGGGCTGGCGTATCACCTGGGTAACCCCCGAAGTAGCCAAAATAAGGGGCAGAATACTCGAAGGAGGCAAAAGCTAATGGGACAGGTAGCCATTATTGACCTTTCCACCGAGCAAGTAACCTGTAAAGACATTCCTGAAAAGGTGCTGAGAATGTACCTGGGTGGCGAGGGGCTCAATGCCTATCTATTATACAATTACCTGCCCCCAGGAGTTGACCCGCTGAGTCCTGACAATGTGCTGATATTCGGGGCTGGACTGGTATCGGGCTACGATGTTTCCTCGTCAAGATTTGAGGTAACCTCCAAATCGGTAGAAGGAGAGGGAGGCTTCGGGACCAGTAATTCCGGCGGCTTCTGGTCTGCCGAACTCAAATACGCCGGGTTTCAGCATCTGGTAATTAAGGGTAAAGCCTCCAGGCCGACTTATCTCTGGATTCATGATGGCGAGATTGAGTTCCGTGACGCTTCTTTCTTATGGGGACGGGATACCTACCAGACTCAAGAGTTAATACTTGAGGACCTGGGCGACCCGCAGGCACAGGTGGCTATGATTGGCCAGGCAGGCGAGAATCTGGTGCGCTTTGCCAATATAATGCACGGACTGAAGAGAGCCGCCGGCAGAACCGGCCTGGGATGCGTTATGGGGTCAAAATTGCTCAAGGCTATAGCCGTGAGGGGCACGAAAGGACTGAAGGTAAATGACCCGGCCCGGTTGCTGGAAATATATTCCAATCACTACCATCAGATAACCTCAACGAAAATATATCCCATTATTTCACGATACGGTACCCTGACTATTTTCAGTGTGCAAAATCAAAGCGGCATGATTTCCGTTAAAAATAACCAGTATAACTACTTTGAGGAAGCCGAAGGACGTTTAGAAGATGAAATCTTTGAAGAGCAGTATAAGACCAAAACACTGGCCTGCTTCGCCTGCCCGCTGAGATGCAGTCACCGCTACCGAATCAATTCCGGTCCTTACGCAGGGGTCTGGGGGGAGGGTCCGGAATATTATGTGATGGCGGGATTCGGCCCGGCGGTGGGTAATGCCGACTGGGACTTAATTCTGGCCGCCAATACGCTGGTTAATCGTTATGGTCTGGATGTGGGCTCAGCCAGCGGATACATTGCCTGGCTGATGGAACTATGGCAGAGGGGAATTATTAACGAAAAGGATACCGGCGGGCTGAATCTGGAATGGGGTAATAAAGAGGCGATATTAGCTCTTATTCATCAGATGGCCAGAAACGAAGGCATGGGAGGCATGATAGGGCAGCAGGCATCGCGGTCGGCAAAGATAATAGGTAAAGGTGCTGACCGCTATCTCTACGTACAGCGGGGGATGATGCACGAAACCCCTGAGAACACGCGGGCTTCCCGGGCGTCATCACTGGCTGCCGCTACCGCCAGCCGTGGCAATGACCACCTGAAAGGCCGGTGCGCCCTTGAGTTTTTCGCCATGCCTCCCGAAGTGCTGGAAAAGATATACGGGCGACCCGTCGCCTCTGATTTCAGGTCATGGGAGGGGAAGCCGTGGATGGCAGCCTGGACGCAACACTTTACCACTATTGCCGATTCTCTCGGTTACTGCAAATTTGCTACCATCTGGCCTGGCTCTACCCACAATCTGGGCTACGCGCAATTCTGTGAAACCATCAACTCGATAACAGGATGGGACACAACTCCCGAAGAGCTGATGGAGACCGGGGAGAGAATCTGGAACCTTGAGCGAATGTTCATACAACGCGAGACCGGCGTCCTCAGAGAAGGAGATATACCGCCAGCCGTTTATTTCCAGCCACAGCCACTGGAACCGCTGAAGGGAGAAAAGCTTGACCGGAATGAGTATGAAAGGGCACTTGATGAATACTACGAAATCCGCGGCTGGACCAGAGAAGGTGCCCCGACCAGGGAAACGCTGGCGAGACTGAAGTTAGATAGCGAACCATCTCATTTAATATGAGTCTAAAGGAGAGCCAACTCATGGAACAGAAGACCTTTTTTATACGGGCTGAGCTTTGTACGGGTTGCGGGCTTTGCCAGCTAGCCTGCTCGCTGGTCAAAGAAAAGGAAGCCAACCCGGCCAGGGCAAGGATATTTATAAGCAGACTGGTGATGGACGGCCTGATGCTCCCGCATATTTGCTTCAACTGCCAGCAGCCCCCATGTATTGAGGCATGCCGGCGAAAGGCTATTACTAAAGATACCGGGACGGGATGGGTAACGATAGATAGAGAGAGGTGTAATAATTGTACTCTATGTGTCGCCGCTTGCCCCTTCTCGGCTATCATTATCACACCCGAGAAAGAGGTGCTACTTTGCGATGTCTGCGGGGGTAATCCCAGGTGTGTGGAAATGTGCCCGACCGGCGCCATCCAGTTCGCTGACCGAAGCCAGGGAA
>CAYWAU010000056.1:0-6662 GCA_964456395.1 uncultured Dehalococcoidaceae bacterium | reverse complement strand
GACATATTGACAGCCAGTCAGTGAGGGGTTTAATATAGCACATCAGGTAATATGCTGGATGGCAAACAAAATAATGAACGCAGGAGGTGAAAATGGACCCTAAATCATCTCGCCTGATTACCACTACGCTCCTGGGAGTGGTTTTTGGCATAATATGCATGTTATTGTCCAGATATACCGCTGGTGTTGCCTACTGGCCACTGGGTGTCTCATTTCTATTACACCATGCCGTTATGGGATTTGTAATCGGCGTCAGTCCTTTGAAAATGAACTGGGCATATCATGGGGCGTTCTGGGGTGGTGTCTTTGGCATCTTCCTGGCAATCAGCCGCATCGGGACCACGCAGGAAGCCTGGGTGGTTTTTATCGCTGTAGTTATCTGGGGATTTCTAATCGAGACTCTGACCACCAAGGCGTTTAACCGACCACAGCTATAAAAAGGCGGGACAACCCCACCTTTTATACTGCCTGATTATCCGTGGCAACAGAGATTAAACACCCCTCATCGGGAATAGTTCATGTCCGCTATCCGTGCGTCTATCGCCTCAACCGGGCTGGCAGGTCTGATGCCTAAAACACAATCACGTTACGCAGTGCCTCTCCTCTTTCCACCAGCTCCTGCGCCTCGTTAATCTGTTCCAGTGGGTAGCGACCTGTAATCATTTCGTCCAGCTTAATAAATCCCGCCTTGTAAAGGGCTACAAGCTTAGGAATATGTACACGCAGGTTGGTCGACCCCATCTGGCAGGCAGTAAGTGTTTTTTCGCCACCAAGAAATTCAAGCGGCGATAAAGTTATTGTCTCAGCTGGTGCTGGCACTCCAACAATAACCGCAGTTCCGCGCGTTCCCACCATTGAAAAGCCCTGCCGTATAGCGTCAATATTCCCTACTGTCACAAATGCATAATCGGCACCTCGCCCGGATGTCAGTTCCTTTACAGCCTCTATGGCGTCTTTCTTCTTGGAATTGAGTGTATGGGTCGCGCCAAATGTCCGTGACGCTTCCACCTTATTATCCAGGATATCCACAGCGATAATCGGGTATGCTCCCGACAAGGCGGCTCCCTGAACAGCGCTTATGCCAACGCCCCCGGTACCAATTATAACGACACTGCTGAGAGGCTTTATCTGTGCGCGGTTGACAACCGCTCCGAAACCCGTTATGAAACCACAGGCCAGAAGGGCTGCCCGGTCCAGCGGCATGTCCTTGGGTACTTTAACTACCTGTGATTCGTCAATAACCGTGTACTCAGCGAAGCTGCCTATGTTAGCAGCTTGCACCAGTCTCTGTCCTTTCTTGTTGATCACCCGTTTTTTCGGGTCACCAAAGGGCGCCATTACCTCACACAGGTGAGGGAGCCCTGTTAAACAATACAGGCACTTTCCGCAGGATGCCAGAAGCGAGGCAACAACCGGGTCACCGGGCTTCACCGACGTGACGTCTTCTCCTACTTCTTCTATATAACCTGCCGATTCATGGCCACCTACAAAAGGCGGCGTGTCAGCCATCTCGCCCTTGCAAGCGTGGATATCGCTATGGCAAATGGCGGTCGCGGCCAGACGGACCTTAACCTCGCCTTTCTTCGGCGGGTCTATATCCACATCCTCCACCACCCAGGGTTTATTAAACTCATAACAAACTGCGGCTTTCAATTCTACCTCCTTGTATAATATATTTTAAAGAAATTTCTTCGCGGCAATATTTGCCCAGTCAGTAGTCTATACCCCCAATAAACTAATGTCAATTATCTTTTAATCTGGCTCTATGAGGGGTCAGGGTTGAGGCAAAACCATCAATATAATACAATGACGTTGGGAAAACAAATTTAGAAGGAGAGACTGAAATGGGCGAGTCAATATTGAACGTTGTAGCCACCGAATGCACCGGGGACGAAGCAAAATTCAATAAATGGTATAACGAGGTACATGTTCCCTTGGTATTTAAGTTTAAGGGTGTCAAGAGAGCCAGCCGCTACAAGCAGCTGGGCGAGAATAAAGAACACCCTGCCTACCTGGCATTCTACGAGTTTGAGAGTAAAGAGGCCATGGAGGCTCTGCATGATAGTCCCGAATTCGCCGCCGCCATGGAAGAGATGAAGGAAACCTGGAAAGACGGAGGACTCGAGTTAAAATGGGCGGTCCCGTATGAAAATATAAAGACCTGGGAGAGGTAGTGGTTAGGAGTTGGGAGAACCGCCAATAGTGTCCAGCTTGAGCTGGAATTGATTTGACGGCAATCAAGGGACTATAATCAGGAAGATGAAGTCTGCCCGATGATAGAAAGCTAGTGCCGTTTCACCGGGCGGTTGAGTACTGGTATGACAGCTAACCTTTGGGATTCTTCGGCTACATTCAGGCGTTGTACTGCCGAAAAAGCCTCTTTCGTTCTACTGAACCAGTTTGACCTTACTTTAACTGTTCTGGCTGTATATCTCGGCCTCTCGGAACTGAACCCTCTCATCAGGCAGCTTGTCAACATACCTATTCTACTTCTGGTTGTCAAACTCGCCTTGCCCCTGCTGATTGCCTGGCTTATCCCGGGTAAACTTCTTTTACCGTCCATCGCTCTGCTCACTCTCGTCATCATCTGGAATATAAAGGAACTGGTTGTCTTCCTGTTTTGAGGCTTCTGTACCGGAACTATTCTTAAATCTTACCGCTGAGCGCTGATTCGCTCTTCAGTGACAAGCCCTTGGTTTTTCACCGCCCGGCAGTGCGTACGAGCGCATCTTCCCTCTGACATAAATCACCCATCGTTTCCAGGTAAAGCCTCGCGGCGCTCACTCTCAGGTGTTTACTGTTATAATCGGGGTCTGCCTTTAGCTTGCTATACATACTGTTTAGATGGTGCTCAACTGTCTTGATATCAATGTAGAGAGTCCCGGCTATAGCTGAGTTTGTATACCCCTGTGACAGTAAACTGAGAATCTCCAGCTCTCTGGTGGTGAGTTGTTTCAGGAATGGACACTCAGGTTTTCCAGCGAACATAAAAGTAGCCAGCGGCGGGTCGAGAATAACCTGCCCCTGGCTCACTGCCAGAATAGTCCGGCACAACTGGTCGATTTTATCCAGTGATTGCTTCAGGAAGAGCGCCATACCACCCTCACCACTCAGCGCCAGCCGGCGCAGCAACTCAATATCCTGAGAACTGTAAAACAATAGCAAAATAACTATCCCCATTTGTGGATAGTTATTCCTGATTTGCTCCAATTCCTCAATGATATTTATATCAAGCTTCTTAACGCTCAGTAACAAAACGTCGGGACAATGTTCCGATATCTCTCGCGCCAGGATACCTGTTTCCCTGTTAGCGGTAACCTGCAGTAATTCAACATTAGCTCGCGTCGGCAGGATATAGCTATATATCTCCCTGTAAATCTCCTGCTCCTCTACTACATAAAGGCTTACCGTCTCCGATTTTACCTGAACCATACTCTAGCCTCTCACTTTGTATCTTTGGTTTCCCTCTACTTCCCGAAAACACCTGACGCTCTTCAGTGAGCCACTATTGATGATTTTAATCCACATATATAAAGAGATTAATAAAAATTCATAAATATTCCATTAAAATATCATTAATTTCTATTATATTTTAGCCATTTGGCGAACTCCCGCTTCTTATACTGCCATCTTAACCCCTATCTGGCAATACAGGCTACCCCCCAATTTATCTCAGGGATTACCTTACTTTAAGGCTAGGGAGTTACCCCAGAGAATTATTAGGAAAATGACTTGCCAAGATTGGGGATGGTCTGGTAGTCACTGGAAACCATCAGAGGTAGATTGGAAGAGTCCATGCCATTCAAAGGGAGGGAACCGTGATGCGCAGATTGGTTAGCAGGATATTAAAGCACCAGCAGGGCATCACCGGACTCGAGACTGCCATTATTCTCATCGCTTTTGTCATCGTAGCTTCGGTGTTTGCCTACGTTGTTCTTTCGGCAGGGCTGTTTTCCACCCAGAAGGCAAAGGAGGCCATCTACGCTGGCCTGGAAGAAGCCAAAGCCACTGTAGAGATAAAGGGCAACATCTACGGGAAAATGGAAAACAGCGTGCTGACGGAAGTCTACTTTACCGTGGCGACTACCACAGGAGGCGACCAGATTGACTTCACCGACACTTCTTCGGCAAATTCTTCCAATCTCGTCATTATCTCATACACCGACGCCTACCAGATGTTCCCCACCGTAAACTGGACCATGACCAAGCTGAACACGGATGACACCGACAACCTGCTCGACAAGTATGAATTGTTCCTGATTACGGTTGACCTGTCCTGTGTCAGCGAAAACGCCACTGACGAGCAGAAACCCGGGCCATACCATAAGTTCCAGTTGGAAGTGAAGCCTCCCGTCGGCGCCGTGCTCGTTCTTGAGCGGACCATTCCCGCCAGAGTTAACCAGATTATTAATTTGTATTAATGAAGCCGAAAACTGGCTTGCGAAATCAGGCTAAAGATTCCAGAAATGACAAGAGGAATTGCAAAACGAATGCTAGGTAATGAAAGCAGCATCAGCGGACTGCAGTTGACTGTTGCCTTTATCGCGGGCATGGTCACCATGGCAGCCCTGGCACAAACCCCGGTCGTCGCTGACATATTCTCTCACCAGTTAATCCACGAGACCGTCGTACCGGTGCTGCCAGAAGCCCCGGATTCCTTGAAGCCTAACAGCAACCCTGATACCAGCAATCCGGTAAAACCCTGTATGACTGAGCTGGTTTGGACCACTTCTGATGAGGCGGCATTACCTTGTTAAACGAGCCGAGCTGACTGGGGTGGGTCAGTAGACCGACGATAAGGAGGGCAAATGATAATGTGAATATAAGGTGTAATTATTAAATATATGGAAGCTATGGAACGGAAGGGGGTGATGCCCACAGTCACAAAATTGTGAAGCGAAAAAAATGAAAAAAAACTTATTAACCCGAAAAATTACCGACAACGTCATCAATTAAGGAGGAAAAATGCTTAAGAAAATGTTCAAACGTGAGAAAGGAATCACCGGGCTGGAAACAGCCATCATCCTGATTGCTTTCGTCGTGGTTGCCGCGGTATTCGCTTATACCGCCCTCTCCGCCGGTCTTTTCTCCACCCAGAAGGCTCAGGAAGCAGTTTATTCCGGGCTGAAGGAAGCCCAGAGCACCCTGGAACTCAAGGGCGGCGTTATCGCCAAAGCCGGTACCACAGGTGCCAGCGGCACCGTCAAGCAGATAAGCTTCGTCGTATCCAATGTGCTCGGCGGCGAAGCAATTGATTTCACCATTCCTACGGGCAATACAAGCACCAACGACGGAAAGGCTGATTCATCAGTCAGCCAGAATGTGGTGGTAATCAACTACCAGGACGATGACCAGGCAGTTAATGACCTCTACTGGACCATTAGCAAGCTGGGGAACGCTGATACTGATTCCCTGCTGGAGACCAACGAGAGGTTTGAAATCACCGTAGGGAGCACCGCCAACGGTACCAGTGGCGGCAACCTTATTGATGCCCTCACTACCGACCTGACCGTTAAGAAGACCTTCAATCTGGAGGTGCTGACGCCCGTCGGTGCCACATTGGTTATTGAGCGCACCATACCAGCCTACATTGACAACATCATGAACCTGCGCTAGCCATGTTTCCATCGGGCGAAACAAATAAAAGGAGGAAAAGGATAATATGTTCCGTAAATTGTTAAAAAACCATAGAGGGCAGCGAGGTATTACCGGTCTGGAAACAGCCATCATCCTGATTGCTTTCGTCGTGGTTGCCGCGGTCTTCGCCTATACCGCACTCTCCGCCGGCCTGTTCTCCACCCAGAAGGGCCAGGAGGCTGTCTATTCCGGGTTGAAGGAAGCCCAGAGCACCCTGGAACTCAGAGGTGCGGTTATCGCCACAGCCGAAACCGAAGGTGCCAGCGGTACCATCAGGCAGATAAGCTTCGTCGTATCCAATGTGCTCGGTGGTGAAGCGATTGACTTTACCGCACCGACCGAAAACTCAAGCGATACCGGAACGGCCTCAAGTAACAGTACCAATAAGTTGGTCATCAACTATGTTGACCAGGACCAGACCAAGAACGACCTCTACTGGACCATCACCAAGCTGGGGAACGCTGATGATGACGAACTGCTGGAGAACAATGAGAAGTTCAAGATCACCGTAGGCGACAGTACCGGTACTGATGGCGGCAACCTCATCCAAGCCCTTACTACCGACCTGAGCATTAACAAGGAATTCAGCCTGATACTACAGACTCCGGTCGGTGCTGTGCTGGAGATTGAGCGGACCACGCCAGCCTATATTGACAGCATCATGAACCTGCGCTAGTTGCGCCAGTTAGTTTTAGTTTGGTTTGGTATACAGGGTGGGGGCGTAAACTGCCCCCACCCCAACACCCCGGCGTATCAGGGGGTGCTACCCGCTTCCAGAAGCTGTGGGAGATGTGGATGGTAACCGTATGCATGTGCTCCGAAGGAATAATGGAGGTCTGTTGTGGACAAGGCCATAACTACAGCTCTACTCATCATAGCGGGGGTTGTTTGTATGATATTTGTCTTTAACAGTGTCTATCCAATGGTAAGCCGTTCCAGCCAGGCCATGGTCAGCATGGCCGAGCAAGTCGACGAGCGGATGAAGAGCCGGATAAACATTGTTCATGCGGCAAATTCAGCCGACC
>CAYWAU010000055.1:1299-11345 GCA_964456395.1 uncultured Dehalococcoidaceae bacterium | reverse complement strand
CTGGCGCTGCTGCTTGATACCAGAAACCAGCTGATAAGGGTAGCCGAAATATCAGTCGGTAGTCTGGATAGCAGTATTGTTCACCCCAGGGAGGTATTTAAAGAGGCGATATCAGCCAGTGCGGCTTCGGTAATCTTTGCCCATAACCACCCATCGGGAGATACCGAAGCCTCGGAAGATGACATACGGTTGACCAAAAGGTTAGCCGAGGCGGGGGAAATTATGGGCATAGATGTCCTGGACCATATCATTATCGGCGGTAAAAAATACACTAGCCTGAAAAGAGAAGGGCTGTTTTGAAGTCCTTTAACCAAAGAGGGGAGTGGAATGGTTTCTAAACCATCAGTTGAACAGAATTCCAGAACTACCCCTGCACAGCAAGAGCTCACCAGGGGTCAAAAACTATGGCTCATGTTACGTGATAAGCGTGAGGCCGAGCCGCTTTCCTTCGAGCGTGCCAGGCTGCTAACAGCTTCCTGGAAAGAGACGGAAGGCTTGCCCGTACCGCTCAGGAGGGCAAAAGCTTTCGAGAAGATTGTGACCGAAATTCCCATATATATAGATGAGGGACAGCTGCTGGTGGGAGATTTCGGTGCCAGGCCAATGGCGGCAGAATGGCACCCCGAGTACGCTGTCAAGTGGGTAGAAAAAGATTATGAAAGCGGCGCGACCCTGCGTAAGATAGAAGACAGCGAAGTGGCGATAATGAAAGAGCTCTGCGACTACTGGAAGCAAAGAGCCGCGATGGAGTCCTATTTACGCCATATAGGTGAGAAGAAGCTTCAAGAAGTCACTGACATGTGCGATGAAGGCGCCTACATTTATACATTTTTCCAGGAGTTAGGTGGTGATAAGAGTTGGTTTGCGCCGGGCTTTGATACAGCTATTAAGAAGGGGCTCCTGGGAATACTCGCTGAGGTGGAGGAAGAACTGCGGACGGCGCATTGCCGGGACGAGGTGTCTCGAGACAAAATGTGGTTCCTCAAAGCTCTGGCTATAGTTCTGCAAGCCGGCATTCAGTATGGCAGGCGGTATGCCGCTTTAGCCAGAGAACTGGCTAAAACAGCGGAGGGCAGTAGAAAAACGGAACTCCAAAAAATTGCCAGGGTTTGTGACCGGGTTCCCGCGAATCCAGCGCGAAGTTTCCATGAGGCCCTGCAGATGATGTGGTTTTGCGATGTGCTGATATTCTGGGATACGGGTGGGTCGGACGCAACAGCCCCCGGTAGAGTAGACCAGTACTTTTATCCCTATTATGAGCGCGATATTAAAGAGGGAAAACTTACCAGAGAAGAAGCTATCGAGCTATTGGAGTGTTTCAGGGTTAAAATGAGTGCCGGGCGCCGATTCAGAAGCGTGGCGATGCGCGGTGGTCTGACGGGTGAGGCGCTATTTATGAATTGCACGTTGGGCGGGCAAACATCTGATGGCAAAGATGCTACCAACGAGCTATCCTACCTCTGGCTTGAGGCGGCTATGCGCACGAGAACTCCTCACCCCACCCTCTCAATAAGATGTCACGAGAATCTTTCGCCGGATTTTGCCATGAAGGCTGCCGAACTTAATAGGCTGGGGCTTGGGTTTCCCGCTTGGTTTGGTGATAGAACAACAATAGAGTACTTATTGAATATGGGAGCTACTCTTGAAGAGGCGCGGAATTACACCCTGGCGGGTTGCGTGCTTCATGTTATCCCGCACAAAACGGCTCCGGCTTGGCCGATTATTATGAGTATGCCAAAGGTTCTTGACTTAACTCTTCATAATGGGTATGACCCGGTAGCCGGTAAGCAGTTCGGTCCGAAGACCGGCAAATTTGAGGATATGAAAGACTATGGCGAGCTTCTCGAGGCGTATCAGAAACAGGTAAGATTCTTTCTAACCAGAGCCACCGAGGAACTCAATGAAACGCGATTATTCCGGTCGGCTTTAGTGCCACAACTGTTCGCTTCCTGTTTGGTCGATGATTGTATCAAGCGTGGCCAGAATACCATCGCCGGCGGTGCTCACTACCAGCAAGGAGCTATGTACCAGCTTCCCATTGGCATAATAGACGTGGCCGACTCGCTGGCGGCAATAAAAAAATATATCTACGAAGAGAATTCAATCAGTAGACAGGAGCTTATTGATGCATTGCACGTCAATTTTCAAGGGAAGGAGCATCTGCGGAAACTCCTCCTGTCGGCACCCAAGTATGGCAACGATGATGACTATGTCGATACTATTGTAGATGACCTGTATGGCTGGTTGTGTAAAATGCTGGGTGAGTTTGACGCCTGTTATGGGGCTAAATATGTTTGCGCCCCTCACAGCCTCTCCTTCCAGGGTCCTGCCGGGAAGCAAGTTGGGGCACTTCCGAGTGGTCGATTGGCTGGTGTCGCCCTGGCTGATGGTGGGGTCTCGCCTTGCCAGGGGATGGACACCAGTGGCCCCATTGCCGTTATAAAATCGGCTGGCAAAATAAACCACACCCCCATATTCGGAACGCTTTTTAATATGAAGTTCCTGCCCTCTGCCCTTAAGACAAGGGAAGACCTTATGAAATTCCTGGCTTTAATCAAGACCTACCTTGTTGATTATGGTGGAAAGCACATCCAGTTCAACATCATGGATAGAGAAACCTTGCTGGATGCTCAAAAGCACCCGGAGCGCTATCGTAACCTGATAGTAAGAGTGGCTGGTTACAGCGCCTTGTGGGTTGAATTAGACCGACACATTCAGGATGAGATTATCGCCAGAACAGAGCATGAGTTATAGACTCAAGCACCCCACATACGAAATAAACTAATAAAAAGGTGAGCTATGCACCCTGTCTGTTGAATGCATAGCTCACTATCATAAAGGAGGTCACACAGGCCAGCACCCTCCCTGTGTGCTATTATTGGGTAAGGAGAGGTGGTGACCGCTTCTCTTTTTATCTACTTGACTTTGATTGCCTCCTTTTCCAGTTTGCCTAACTTTTGTTCTTGCTCCGGGCTAATCTCAATGCCCAGTAGTTGCAATCTTTTCACCACGTCTTTGGCCTTGGTTTTATTTTTATGTATGAATTCCAGGATGGCTTCTCTGCCTATCGGGGTAAGCTGATAGCCGGTTGACCTGTGCCCCCTAAGATAGCCCCGACTGACCAGAGAATTATATAAATAGCCGATATATTCACCGGTGATATCCATGGGGCGTGTCAGCAGTTTATTGCCGGTATTTTTATTAACGACAATAGCCATTAAGATTATCATTTCGCTTGGCAGCATGTCCTTCCTCCTTTATTAGATAGTGACACCAGACGACAAAATAGCATAAATAATGACAAATGTCAAGAGCCATTATATAAGATGGGTGTTTTTTAGGCAAAGTTGGTCAGTGAGGGTATCGGGTGGATGCTTGTTCTAATGTAGTCGGTTGAGCACTGCCTACGTCAGGTCCCTTAAGAACCTCTTGGAGAAATGGTGGGCTAGGGATAAGGCAAGGCTGCTGGTTATCACGGCAATCATCACGCTGGGAGAAAATCCGGTGATGGCAACCCCAAGGGCAGTACCGCTGGCGGGCGGGTGCTCAACATCTAAGGCTACCATCAGGCAGATGGAAATGCCAACAGCCAGTGAGAGAATGATAATGTAGGTTAGAGGCGAAGAGTGTGGGATTAAGGCACATAATGAGCCAGAAAATAAACCAATCAGATGGCCGCCGATAACTCTCCTTGGTTTGGCGGTGATATTTCTGGGCATGGTAAATACAATAAAGGCGGTAGCGCCTATTGATGCTATCACTACAGCGTGTTCTGCGGTCAGGAGTATGAGTACGGCAAAGACGATGATGGTCGCCAGAAAGCTCTGGTACAGGTAGTTTTTCCATAGCCTTGGGAACTCCCGGCGTATTCTGGCCAATCTACGGTTCAGATAGGATAAGACTTCTATGCGCATAGCTTACTCACCTCTTTTCCACATTAGATTATAGTACTTGCTGGCGAGGTGTGCATGTTATGCAGAGTAAAGTGGTTTGTGTTATATTGTGTTTAGCTTATGCTTGATTAAGCAGAAACAGGGTTATTGGACTAGACCATGAAGAGAATCCTCTTTATACTTCTTGCATTCGCCTTACTATGCAGTCTGCCGCTGGCTGGCTGCCAGGCGCCGGAAGCCCCTTCTACAGATTCTGAAGGTGGCGTTCTAAAACTATACGGTATTGACCCCATTACGCTTGACCCGGCAGTCTCGGGGGAGATGACATCCCACGAGTACATAGCCCAGCTCTTTGGTGGCCTGGTCCGCCTTGATGATAATCTGGAGCCGGCTCCGGATATTGCCCGGGGGTGGCAGATTAGTGAAGATGGCCGGACTTATACCTTTGAACTGCGGCAGGATGTCAGCTTTCATGACGGACGGGGGGTTAAGGCCGGGGACTTCAAATATTCCTGGGAGCGAGCCTGTGACCCGGCGACAGGGTCGCATGTGGCCGCCACCTACCTCGGTGATATTGTCGGGGTTGATGATGTATTGGCTGGTAAGACCAGGGAGATTAGCGGCGTCAGGGTTGTTGATGATTACACGATTCAGGTTACTATAGATGCTCCCAAGTCGTATTTCCTGTCCAAGCTGACCTACCCCACCGCTTATGTCGTGGATAGAGCCAATGTGGCGGCGGGTGGGGAGTGGTGGCGGCAGCCCAACGGCACCGGTCCGTTCAAGCTTGGAGAGTGGGAAGAGAATAATCTGCTGATTATGGAGAGGAACGAACTCTATCATGGACAGGTGGCCGGTGTTGACCTCGCTGCCTTCCAGCTGTGGAGCGGTGTGCCGATGAGAATGTATGAAACCGGTGAAATAGATGTTACCGGCGTTTATGTTGCCTATATTGACCGCGTTACCGATGAGGCTGGCCCGTTCTATCGGGAGCTGAGGGTAGTGCCGGAACTGAGCTTCAGATATATTGGTTTTAACGCCGCCAGACCTCCCTTTGACGATGTTAATATTCGCCGCGCTTTCACTCAGGCTATTGATAAGGACAGGCTGGTGTCGCTGGTTTTCAAGAATCTGGTAAAGCGTGCCGATGGTATCCTGCCACCCGGTATGCCCGGTTTCAATGAAAGCCTGGCCGGGCTGGACTACGATGTAAGTAAGGCTAGGGAACTGATTGCCGGTTCCAGTTATGGTGACGTGTCCAAACTGCCGCCGATAACCATTACCACTGCAGGGTGGGGAGGACTGATAGCGCAGGAGCTGGAGGCTGTCGTCCATGAGTGGCGGAACAACCTGGGTGTGGAGGTAGCGGTCAGGCAGCTGGAGCCGGACAGGTTTATGTATCATCTCAAAGAAGAGAAGGACGAGATGTATTACATGGGCTGGGTGGCTGATTACCCCCATCCGCAGGACTTTCTGGACGTTTTGTTCCACACCGGCGTTGAGAATAACTATGGTGAGTACAGCAATACCCGGGTGGATGACCTGCTGGACAGGGCGGCGGTGGAGCCGGATAATGCACAGAGCCTGGCGCTGTACCGGCAAGCGGAGCAGATGATGGTTGACGATGCCGCCTGCCTGCCCTTATGGTTCGGGCAGAACTATATCCTGGTCAAGCCATATGTTCAGGGCTACGAGCTGAACCCGATGGGCTTCGCCATGCTGAACAAGGTGTCAATAAAACCTCAATAGTGATGCTCTGTTATTTTCATTCCGTTAGCAAAATGAATTGCTCATTAAAGAGAGAAGATATTTCTCGCCTCAATATTCTTGTATTTTTCTAATGTTATCCTATTTTATACCCAGCAATCCTTTTAATTTGACCTTCAATGGATCGGCTGTACGCGACTTTATCTTGGCATATTCTGAAGGCGATATCTGTAGTCTAGTATATCTTGCATCTCTACTTCTGTCCTTTAAATTCAAATAAAAAGGCGCAATGGTTGAAAGTTGAGTGCAATTACATAACGCTTCCTGTCTGTGCCAATGATCACAAGGATTCCTAAGACCTGCGGAGAGTGAAGTATCTTTCCACAAAATTGCATCTATGTAGTGAAGACATTCGTAAAATAATACAACTACAGCCCATTCGGGAAACGAGGTGCTGTCTAAATTTGCCGATGCAAAGAAATCGGAATTGCGGGTGGCTTTATCACAATGAAAGCTATCATCGCCCATTTTTATTCACGCTTCCATATTACTGTCGCGTTGACTGGTAATACATCCTCAAGGCGTTTACCTTCCGGTATTTCATTAATGTTAAGTATGTAGAAATCTATAGGATTATCTTTGCTTCCTCTAGAAACAATATTCATCTGGGCTTCATAAATTGGATACCTTAGCTCATCTTCAAAAGGAGGCGCATTTATTATAGTCCACAAATTATTGCATCCACCACTTTTAAATAAGTATATCTGCTTTGCAATCTCAATCCCTTCTAGAAGACCTACATATTCCTGTATTGTTTGATTAAATCCAGCGAATTCAACGTTCACTTCCCCGATCTTTGTTTTGATTAATGTTTTTATTTCTGACAGTTCGCTATTAATGTTTGGTACATTACTAAGCAACTCAATGATTCGTTGATTTTTACGAGCAATATCTAATGCAATTTGTTTAAGATCCGCAATATCATCCGTTAATCGAGATTCTGGAAATTCCCAAAGTGCTTCGAATGTACTAACTTCTTCTCTTTCATGTGATGGCGTTGCCCCTACTATATGCATGTAAGCATCTGAAACATATTTGTAGAATACGTCTCCAGCACTCATTAACTTTTTACTTTTGATAATTTTAGCTGGCAATTCTTCTTTTTCCATTTTCTATTTACCCAAATGAACGAATTTTCTTGCTATAGATTCTGCTCCCTTAATACAATTATCAAACACTTCATTGTCAAATATTTCCGAACGTTCAAACATGACCCTAACAAAGTATTCCCCTTTAATAAAGCTATCTACCACTACATTATATCCTTTTCCCAACTCTGTATCTTTTTTAGTGAAATGATAACCCTGAATATAATCAAAGGGTGCATCTGTATAACTAATATATCTGTTTGGCATTTCAATTATCGGCTCAGCTTTCAAATCTTTTTTAAATAAAAAATCTACCGATATGTGGAGATCTATCTTATCGATAGCTGGAGATAACAAGTCGACCAACCCCTCAATGCTTGGGCCCTTACTCTTAATTGCGCGACCTGGTTTACAATAATAGCGCATTTGATAACGCTCACTACCGTCTTTTGCCATCTTACTTAGGGTTATCATCCACATCCAAACTTGATGGCGAGGGTGTTTTGTTATAAAAAGACTATCCCCATCTTTATCAGGCTTAGAGTAATCTCTTAACTTTATTGCAATATCAGAGGGAATATCAAATTCACCTTGTATTTCCAAATTTTTAGCATTATATTTTTTTAGATCTGGATTCATTTTTTTATACTGGCTCCCTACTATTCTAAAATACTAGAGTATAGCACATAATCTGTCAAGTTTTGGGTTAGGACGCTTACCGATGGCGATAATACATTAATCGCTTTAATAAATTTCCACTCATACTCTCGGCGGCATTTCAGCTTTAGGGTGGTGGGGTAAAACTGGCGGGATAAGCCGCAGGTGATACGGGGCGGCTTGCCAGCCGTAGCCCCTGCCCGCCGTTCCTTCTGAACTATGGCAGGCGGGTTGGCGTAGGCTGGCGGAGGGGGTGGGATTCGAACCCACGGTACCCTTGCGGGTACAACGGTTTTCAAGACCGTCACCATCGGCCACTCGGACACCCCTCCGGAATTGAAGTGGCGGTATCGCCAGGTTGCTAGGTTTTTCCCTTTCTCACGCCCCAATACCTTGCCAGTATACCACTACCTATCCAGAGAACGATAGCAATAATGAGACCTGTAGTGAAGGGGAGGGGGGTGAAGATTCCAACCAGAAGAAAAGCGAGTCCTACCAGACCCATGATGCTGACATAAGCTCGTTTAGCCTGCGGCGACATGGGAGTCGCCTCCTTTCATGTACTCAAGTCATCTTAACAAACGATTATGTTGCTTTAGCTGAAATAGACCTGACCAGGTTATAAACGTCGCTTTTCACTTTATCCAGGTCCTGCTGATTGGGACGGCCTCTGATATCCCCTAATTTCCCCATAGTGCTGAACTTCTCACTACCATGAAACTCACCGACAATGTACCATTCTGCGGCGACTTCAAAGCCGATATGCTCGAAGAACTGTCCAATATACTTACCTGCCGTAGTAACTTCGTTTATTCCTGTGTGAGGCCCGGAATAGGTGCAGAATACAACCGCGGTCTTCCCGGGTAGCTTGGGCGCACATAGTTTTATATCGCCGCGTTCTCTGTGCAGTTTCATTTTTTCTTTGATAAAGCGTATAACCGGTTCTGCTGGCAGGAACTGAAATGAAGGTGACCCAATAAATACCAGATCGTAGTCATATAACTCCTCCATGGCGGCATCTTTAATATTAAGGAAAGTTGCCGGCACCTTCTCTTCCTGCAGGGTCTCCCGGATAACATCCGCGACCTTCTTGGTGTTGCCGGTAGCCGAGAAGTAAATAATTAATGCCCGTAGCTGTCTCTTTTCACGAGTCGCACTCAAACCGGATTTCTCCTTGTTTTACCTGATCACCTTAGCGCCCACGAAGTCCTGCAGTACTTCGGGTACGGCGATGCTGCCGTCGGGCTGCTGGTAATTTTCCATGATGGCAATCAGCACCCGGGGTAGAGCCAGTCCGGAGCCGTTCAGGGTGTGGACGAACTGGGGCTTGGCGTCGGGGGTGGGGCGGTAGCGGATGCTGGCTCGCCTCGCCTGAAAATCGCCGCAGTTGGAGCAGGAGCTTACCTCCAGCCACTCACCGCAGCCGGGAGCCCATACCTCAATGTCGTAGGACTTGGTGGAGGCGAAACCGAGGTCGCCGGTGCAGAGCTGTAAGACCCGGTAGGGCAGTCCCAGCTTCTGGCAGACCTCCTCAGCGTTACCGGTCAGCTTCTCCAGTTCCTCGTTAGACGTATCTGGCTCGGTAAATTTATAGAGCTCCACCTTGTCGAACTGGTGGCCCCGCTTGATGCCTCTGGTGTCCTTACCGGCCGACATCTTTTCGCGGCGGAAGCAGGCGGTGTAGGCGACATAATATATTGGTAAGCTACCCGGCGGTAGAATTTCCTCGCGGTGAAGGTTGGTAACGGGAACCTCAGCCGTGGGCACGAACCAGAGGTCTTCTTCAGCGTCGTGGTAGAGGTTATCGGCGAACTTGGGCAGGTTGCTGGAGCCCACCATGCACTCGCTTTTGACCATGAAGGGCGGATATACCTCCTGATAGCCGTGCTCGGCAGTATGCAGGTCAAGCATGAAGGATATGAGGGCTCGCTGCAGTCGGGCGCCAAGTCCCTTGAGCACGTAAAAGCGGGTGCCGGACAGCTTTACCCCCCGGTCAAAGTCAATGATGCCCAGGTCTTCCCCCAGCTTCCAGTGGGGGGCTGGCTCAAAGTCAAGTCGCTTCGGCTCTCCCCAGGAGCGCACCATCACGTTATCGCTTTCGCCCTGGCCGACGGGGACATCGGGGTGGGGAATATTGGGCACCTGCAGGAGAAGCCCCTCAAGCTGTTCGTCCAGGTGCCTGACCTCTTCTTCGAGGTTTTGTATCTCAACACGGAGGGCGCGTCCCCTTTCCTGGGCTTTCTCTCTTTCTTTCGATAATACCTTTCTCTCCTGCCTCAGATTGTCCAGCTCGCCTACTTTCTGACGTCGTTCTACGTCAAGAGCTAGGATTTCATCCAGCGGGGCGCTGTCCTGGCGATTCTCCAGTGCCTGTCGTACCAGGTTCGGATTCTCTCTGATAAGTTTCAGGTCAAGCATAATATTTTGTCTACCTCACCCCCTGTATCATATGTCATTCCCGCGGAAGCGGGAATCCAGATTTTACCTCTCCCCCCTCGTTACTTATCTTTTCCCACCCTGCCGCCCTGTGTCACCTGCGGCTTAACCCTTAAATATCTTCCGCCCCTTTCCCCCCCTTTTGGGGGGGGGGACCCCACAAAAAAACACCCCCACAAGGTTTGGGGGGGGGGGGTGGTGGGGG
>CAYWAU010000055.1:0-1289 GCA_964456395.1 uncultured Dehalococcoidaceae bacterium | reverse complement strand
TTTCTACCTCACCCCCTTAATCCCCCTCTCCTTCAAAGGAGAGGGGGAAGTTATGAGAGAGGGGCTTCGCCCCTCTAGAACTCCCTTCACCAAAGTAAACGGATTCAATTAAGGTACAATGCTAATCCGCTTTTCAATTATCCTTGCGTAGGGTTTGACATCACCAAACATATCTTGCTGAAGATAAAGCCAAACGACAACATTACCCTGACGAAATACCAATTTTTTCTGCACTGGAATTGAGATGTCTAAAAATGACTCATCACCAATTTCAGGATTCTCTAATGAGACATTCTTAGGGATTTCATCAAGATATATTTGTTCTGCTAGCTCTATACTCGGATAAACAGCTATAGCGCTTTGCACAACGGACGGATGTAGTGATTTGCCCTCTAAGAAATATGTGTGATAAGCAGATTGAGCTCCTTCTTTATCAAATGACTCTGCAGTATCTTGCACCCAACCAGGTTTAAAATCTCCTATAGTTAATGCCATCTCTGAAGCATCTCTTTTAATCAATTGTGGTGATTTTGGTTCTGGCGCAGGTGTCGATGCAGGCTTAGGTGTGGGAATTGTCGTAGGTGTTTCCTGAGGTGTAGGCGTCGGTGCGAGAGTTGGAGCTGGTGGTGTGCTCTCCCCATGCTGATACTGTGTTTCAGCACACCCAGCGAAGCAAGTTACCCCTATGGACACTATTAAAATTATAGCTGCAACACTACTAATTCTCTTTATCTTAATCTTAGTCTCCTTGTGGGCTTAAGGTTAATTTACTTAGGGATTGTGGTGAAACTTATCCTTTACTGGTGTCATCCTTGCGTATACGTTTCACTATCCGCCTCAACCAGAAACAATCCCCACATAGCCCGTGCGGTTCCTTCTTTTCTTCTTCAGTAAGCTCAGTTTGGCAAAAGTAACATTTGTTTGCCACGATGTGTGGTTTCAGGAGCTTTAAGACATCCTCTACTCTGCTATCGTCCAGCATTTATTTTCACCTCCCCTTTCCTACTCCCCCTCTCCTCTATGGTTGACATAACTCTAATATCAATTCACGCCTGAACAGGCACGATTTGTTTCCCCATATTTTTTATAGCTTTGGTTGTGCCTGATTCAATTCTACTCCCACTCTATAACTCTCCTTTACGGCTTCTCCCTGAGCTGTGGGAACAGTATTACCTCTCGTATTGACTGCTGGTTGGTGAGCAGCATTACCAGGCGGTCAATGCCAACGCCGAGACCGCCGGTGGGCGGCATGCCGTACTCCAGCGCCAGCAGGTAGTCCTCGTCAACAG
>CAYWAU010000054.1:0-11359 GCA_964456395.1 uncultured Dehalococcoidaceae bacterium | reverse complement strand
CAGGCTCCACAGCTAATGCACTCATCCGTAATCTTATACGCCATTCAATTTACCTCCTGAATCTCTACCTAAAGATTTTACTTGATAGGCATATTTTTCTGAAAGTTGTCTATATCTTGCTAACGCCCTTCTTTCTCAGGGCTTCAGCGACATGTTGGGGAACAAGGCTGTTGATATTACCTCCCAGGCTGGCGGCTTCTTTCATTAAGCTGGAGCTGAGGAACTGGTACTCCTGGCTGGCCATGAAGCAGACAAGCTCCAGCCCGGGATATAGCTTCTTGTTCATCATTGCCATTTCAAATTCCCTCTCAAAGTCAGCGCTCATTCTCAATCCACGTACCATAACCTTGGCATTAATCTGCTTGGCAAAATCAACGGTTAGTGCGCCGTAGGCTTTTACCTCAACATTGGGTAGATGGGCTAAAGCGCGTTCAGCTAAATCTACCCGCTCCTCGATGGAGAAGGTAAGGCGCTTGTCCGGTGTATCAAAGACGGCTATGACTATTTTGTCAAAAATCTTGGAGGCTCTGGTGGCAATATCAATATGCCCGTTGGTTATCGGGTCAAAGCTGCCGGGGTAGATAGCGGTAATCAAGGCTTAACCTCCTTCTTGTATATTGAGATGCAGCTGTCACCATGGCGGTGCTCTTTAATGAGGTTCAGTGTGGCGTAGGTTGAATTAAGGGGGAGGTGAGGGGAGTGAGTCACCACGACCGTTGAGTTTGTCCCGACCATTCTGGAGGTTGCCAGTTGTGTTATCAATTTACCTATAGAAGGATTAGAATAGGGTGGGTCCATCAGTATAATATTGTACTCCTTTTCAAGAAAGGAAATTGCCTTGGCTACGCTGCAGCAGTGAATGCGAGCCTGTGTTGCCAGCTTTGTCTTTTCTAAATTTTCCTTAATTATACCACAACACCGTGGTTCGCTTTCAACAAAGTCTACCCAGCCGGCACCTCGACTTAGAGCCTCAATACCCAGGGCACCGCTGCCGGAAAATAAATCGAGCACCTGTGCCCAGTTGCTGGTAATGTTTTCTAATATGGCGAAGATGGCTCCCCGTACCATATCCGTTGCCGGACGGGTTGTCGTTCCCTTGGGGAACTTCAGTCGGTGCCCTTTCGCCTTACCCGCAATAACTCGCATCCCCGGTTTAATGCCCAAATAATAGGATAACCAGTTGAAATGAAATTGTCAATAAAACAAAATAGAAACTCAACTTTGAAAGTGTTGCCATATATTGTGTAGAATAGTCCAGATGGAGATGGAGTTTCGGAACCTTCCCAGCGTTGACAGGGTCCTTGCCGAGGAGCGGATTAGCCAGCTTGGCAAAGACTATCCGCATGACCTGCTGGTAAATCTTATCAGGCAGTGCCTGGAGCATGAGCGCCTGTCTATTGCGGCCGGCAATCTGTGTGCTTCCCTGGATGAGATAGTGACATCAGTTTGTTCTCAGCTGTTGGCTCTGGAGAAGCCGAGCCTGCGCCGGGTGGTTAATGCCTCCGGGGTGATACTGCACACCAACCTGGGTCGTGCCCCCCTCAGTGAAGAGTCTTTAGCGGCGATGGAGGCGGTAAGTAAGGGCTACTCTAATCTGGAGTTCAAACTGGACAGCGGCATAAGGGGTTCCCGTCATGTTCATGTTGAGGGGCTTCTGTGTCAGCTTACCGGGGCTGAGGCAGCGCTGGTGGTGAACAACAATGCCTCAGCGGTGCTTCTGGGGCTGACGGCTCTGGCCAGGCGGAAAGAGGTAATCGTCTCCAGGGGTCAGGCTGTGGAAATTGGCGGCGGCTTTCGTATCCCCGACGTGATGCGGCAGAGTGGTGCCAAGCTGATTGAGGTGGGGACAACCAACTGTACCTATACCAGCGATTATGAACAGGCGGTTAGCCCTCGGACAGCCGCTCTGATGCGGGTGCATTCCAGTAACTTCCAGCTGATGGGATTTACCAGCGAGGTTACCCTTGAAGAGATGGTGGCCATCGGCAATAGGAATAACCTTCTTGTTCTGGACGACCTGGGTAGCGGCTGTTTTCTGGACACCACTGTATTCGGACTGGTGCCGGAGCCGATGGTTCAGCAGAGCGTTGCCATTGGTGCCACGCTCACCTTCTTCTCCGGGGACAAGCTGGTGGGTGGGCCACAGGCGGGGATTATTGTGGGTAAAAAGCAATATGTGGACAAACTTAAAAGACACCCGCTGGCCCGCGCCGTGCGGACCGACAAGTTAAGACTGGCTGGACTGGCGGCTACTTTGTCTCATTACTTAAAGGGAGAAGCAACCGTCAGGATTCCGGTGTGGCGCATGATTTCGACTCCGCTGAAGGAGGTTGAGCGGCGTGCCGGGCTTTGGGCTAAGGCTCTCGGCGGCATGGCTCAGGTGGTACCGGGTGAGACGATGGTGGGCGGCGGCAGTCTGCCCGGCGGCAATTTGCCGACGAGACTGGTGGCTGTTGGCGGCGGGAGCGGCCGGAAGAACACAGCCCAGGTGGTCAGCCAGAGGCTGCGTCTTCAGGAAATACCGGTTATCGGGCGCATCAGTGATGATGTTCTGCTCCTTGACCCGCGCACGGTGCTTCCGGATGAAGACGATATTGTGCTCAAGGCGCTCAGAAATCTGGCAGATATATAAAATAAACAGAGGGAGGGCGAAGCATATGATTGAAGGTGAAGTTTATGACGGTTGGCGCCTTGAAAGAATGGAGAGAAATCCTGTCATTTGGCAAAATATAGAGTCAGAATAGTATGGCGTTTATCTCTATGAACAACCACCAAGAGAACATGATGCAGAATTTCTATTATTTAGAACTCGTAAGAATCTTGCTGATGCTGAGGAAATCTTTGAAAAGGTCAAGGCTCTTTTAGGGTAAATGTTTCTTAATATGTCATTCCCGCGAAGGCGGGAATCCAGAGAAACTGGATTCCCAATCAAGTTGGGAATGACGTTCTTGTCTACACCCTGCCGTGGAAGAGGATACTTATACAAAGTATTGAAACAAGGCTCATATTTAAAAAGGAAAAAATGGGATTTAAAATCCCTCTTAATCTCCCTTTAAGAAAGGGAGAGGCAATTTCTTAAGGAATGAAAAAATAATTATGTTTGTACTGGGAACTGCCGGGCACATTGACCACGGTAAATCAGTATTGGTGCACGCCCTGACCGGGATAGACCCCGACCGGCTGCGCGAGGAAAAAGAACGTGGCATGACCATTGACCTCGGCTTCGCCTGGCTCAAACTGCCCAGCGGGCGTGAGGTAGGTATCGTTGATGTCCCCGGGCATGAGCGATTCGTTAAGAATATGCTGGCTGGAGTCGGTGGCATTGACCTGGCTCTGCTTATTGTCGCTGCCAACGAGGGCGTGATGCCGCAGACCAGGGAGCACCTGGCTATCCTTGACCTGATAGGGGTGCAGAGGGGTATAGCGGTCATTACCAAAAAGGACCTGGTGGATGAGGAGCTACTCAGCCTGGTCAGGATGGAGGTAGAGGAATTAATCAGTACCACCTCCATAGCGCAGGCTCCCATCATCGCTGTCTCGGCGACAACCGGCGAGGGACTGCCAGAGCTGGTTGACACTATTGATAAGCTTCTGGATACCACCGAGCCGAAGCCGGACCTGGGACGTCCCCGGCTTCCCGTAGACCGGATTTTTACCATGGCTGGCTCAGGTACTGTGGTTACCGGCACGCTAATTGATGGCTCAATGTCGGTAGGTCAGGAGGTGGAGATTGTCCCGGCTGGCTTGAGGTCGCGGCTCCGCGGACTGCAAACGCATAAGTCCCGTATTGACACTGCCAGTCCCGGGAGTCGGGTGGCGGCTAATCTGGTAGGGGTTACCACTTCTCAGCTACAGCGCGGTGATGTTGTCACCAAGCCCGGCTGGTTGAAGCCCACCAAAATGGTGACAGCGAAGCTCAGCCTGATTTCTTATATGCGGCGCCCGTTGCGGCATGGGACTACGGTCAGCTTTCATACCGGAGCGGCAGAAACGATGGCGAAAGTCCGACTGCTGGAGGCGGATGAACTTCAACCGGGCGGGTCCACCTGGGCTCAGCTTTCACTGGACAGGCTGGTCGCCGTAATCAAAGGCGACCGCTATATTATCCGCTCGCCTATGGAGACTCTGGGTGGAGGTAATATTGTTGATGCCCACGCCAGGCGACTGCGCCGCTTTCGTCCGGCGGTTATTCAAAACCTGAAGGCGAGGGAAGAGGGCACTACCGAAGAGGTTATTATGGCGCTACTGGAGGCGAAGCAGCCGCTGGAACTATCAGCCCTGGTGGCCCAGTGTAATCTCCTGGCTGAGGAAACCGGGCCGGTTATAGAATCCCTTATCCAGCAGGGACAAATCATAGGCATGGGAGAAGAGGGGCGCCGTCTCCTTTTGACGGGGGCTGGCTGGGAGCGCCTGGCGGAGAAAGCGACGGCGGTACTTGGGGACTATCACCAGCGGTTCCCGGCTCGTTCCGGTATGCCTAAATTGGAGCTGGGTAGCCGCTTGAAGCTGGGCAACTACACTTCGGCGGCATTGGCGAAGCTTATCAGCCAGGGCGTCATCGCTGAGGACGGCGGCCATGTTTGCCTGCCCACTTATACTGTCCAGCTTACTCCGGCGCAGCAGGAGAAAATAGATGCCTTCCTGAAATCTTTAGCTCGGAGTCCTTATGCTCCGCCCGGTGAACTCATACCGGAGCCTGATTTGCTCAACTTACTGGTCGGGCAGCGTAAGGTGGTGAAGGTGAGCGATGGCGTCGTCTTTGCCGCTTCAGCCTATGATGAAATGGTGGCCAAGGTTAAGGCTCGCATAAAGGAAAGTGGTAAGGTCAGCCTGGCTGAGGTAAGGGATATATTTCAGACCAGCCGCAAGTATGCCCAGGCTCTGCTTGAGCACCTGGACAGGGAAAAGGTGACCCGCCGCGTTGGTGACGATAGGGTGCTTTACTAGCTATATCTGGATGGCTGACATGTGTTTTCCTATTAGTTTCACTTTTTCATTAGTAGTATAATATATCTAATCGCGTAACGGGGGGTGTTTGCCATGTGGGAATGGTTTATGGCTAACAGTGTGTGGATTCTTATTGGTGCTGGCTTGGTGCTGCTCCTTTTTCTTTTTTTCATGGAAAGGGTTCGGGACATCATCGCTAAGGCAGTGCCGGAGAAGTGGCAGAAGAGCACCTATGGCAATACAATCGTTGTCTTCTGGACTATTGAGGGAATCGCCTTAGCCATAATGGTTCTGGCTTTTGCGGCTATTACCTTATCCCGCGAAGGTGCCCGTGCCATGATAACCCCGCAGACGATACAGAGATGGTTTATTGAGCATGGCATGCCTATTATCATCATTCTGGTGGTGGGGGTGGCGCTGTGGGCTGCCCTGAAGAAATTTCTCCCGCCGCTGGTGCGCCGTGTCATCTCCCGACCGGCGCCGGGGGAAAGCAGAGCGGGACGTAAGAGGCGGGCTGATACCCTTCAAGGTGTCTTCATGGGGTTGGGCAGGATTATCATTATCCTGCTGGTAATCTTCATGGTGCTGTCTGAGCTGGATATATCTATTGGCCCCATCCTGGCTGGCTTCGGTATCGTTGGTATCGCCGTCGGCTTCGGTGCCCAGTACCTGATAAGAGACCTCATTGCCGGTGTCTTTATCCTGATGGAGAACCAGTACCGGGTGGGGGATGTAGCTAGGGTGGCTGATGTCGCTGGCCTGGTGGAGGAAATAAACCTGAGGAAGACGGTGCTACGTGACCTGGACGGCATAGTTCACCACGTGCCCAATGGTGAGATAAGGGTGGCCAGCAACTACTCAAGGCACTTTGCCCGGGTCAACCTTAATGTCTCCGTAGCCTATGACACTGACCTTGACCGTGCTATAAATGTGATAAACCGTGTATGTCAGGAGATGGCTGAGGAGGAAGCGTGGAGCAAAGTGATTAAGACTGTGCCGCAGGTGCTGAGGGTGGACAACCTGGGGGATTCCGGGATAGATATCAAGATTCTGGGCGATGTGGAGCCCCTGCAGCAGTGGAATGTGACGGGTCAACTGAGGCTTCGCCTCAAGAAAGCCTTTGATGCCGAGGGTATAGAAATACCCTGGCCTCACACCAAGGTATACTTTGGCAATAAGCCAGGCGATTAGCCGAACTCACCGAAGCCTCGTGATTATAGCCGTATTTTGCCTATCTGGGCTTACATTTGCTCTCTTGCAGACTTGGTTTTTGACTTTCCAGCCCACAATGCTCTGAGTAGCTTGCCCCTGGTCTCGGTTGGTACTGGCAGATTGTGCTCAAAGAAATCCACGTCGTCCTTTGAAACGCCCGCAATGTCGGCTAGTTCTTGTTGTGTCAATTTCAAGGAGATGCGGGCACTGGTCGCCCTGAAGCTAATTGATGACCCTCGTGTAAAAGTTAGAACTGATGTCGTGGTTTTCATCCCTACTGGCAAGTATATAAATTATTATCTTTACCAACAAGTATGTATATACCCTTTGTAACTGGATACTATCACCTAAATCTTTATTGAATACAGCTACGATATTGGTTAAAGAAACTTAACTGTGCATAACGTGTTAATAACACTATTTCTGAAGTTTTCAGCCCATCATAGGACTAAATACCCCCTGTACCGGTGACCAAAGGACTATATGTTAGGCTCTATTATTCATGGAAAATATAAAGTGGGTAATTATAAATAGCTGTCAATACTATGTTTTCAGGTAGAGCCATGAAAGGCAATAAGGGTTTTGCTTTCATAGAGACCGTTGTTGCTCTGGCCCTATTGGGGGTCGTTGCCGCTGGTGCTGGCAGGTAATACGTTAGACCTCACGGGTAGAGGCAGGTACATATGAGGAATTACTGAAAGGGACATATATTTATGAAATATTTATTTGTTCTACCGATATTTTATGCCTTTTTACCTCCTTATATACTATTATGGTTAAGCATTAAAACACCTCGGACGTACTAAAAAAGATTATTTAAGTAGTCTGATAGAGAGAGGAGTCTCTGAATGAAGAGGATGATAGTAAGGCGAGTACGAGCTAAAAGGCCGGGAATCTCAAATATAAAACGTCAACAAAGCGGGATAAAACTGCTGAATGATGAGATTTCAAAGAAATTTAGCCCCTCCATGCTGGACCTCGGGGATATCAGTATGCCTTCTCAGGAGATAGAGGCGATAGCGGCTGTGGTTGACCTCTCCAGCTTTACGAGCTTCTGTAACCAGGCTGACGCCTATCTCGCTATTCCCAAATTTCTCAACGATTTTCTGGACTGGTTTTTCAGTAAAATTAAGGTAGGGCTCACGAAGGAGAATGAGTGGGGCCAAAGGTCATTTTGGACGGAACTGCCCATCCTGGTGAAGTTTCTGGGAGACGGAGTCTTACTCCTCTGGAACGCCCGGGGGATGACGGACACCGTAATTTGTAAGATTACAGCTACACTTTATGATATCAGTTACGCCTACAGGCACCAGTTTTATCCCAGAATCAGCATGGCAGTGGACAAACCTCCGCTTGTTCTCAGGTGCGGTATGGCGCGGGGTAAGGTATTTTCAGTGGGCAATGGCAAGGATTACGTTGGCCACTGCATTAATACGGCGTCCAGATTATCGCAGGTGCGCGTTTTATCATTTTGCTTTCCTCACCGCGGTTTTCCAGTTCAGGAGTTTATGCCTGAAGAGTACCGTCGTTTCTTTGTCCAGAAGTACCTTCCTATCCGTGGCGTTGGCGAAAACGAGCTGGTATGGGTGGTTAAAGAGGAATTCGATAAGCTGTCCGAGAAAGGCAAAGGCATATTTAATACAGTGAAATCAGCTGGCGGGAGCGCATGGGAGTCGAACCCACCGAAGACATCATCACTGCCCCCCAACGGATTTGAAGTCAGGCCGAAGGTATTTAAAACGCCAGCTAATTTGTAAGCTAGCTTCTTGCTTAGTTTCCGCTTCCCTTGGGCAAGTAGCGTTATATGAGTCCGACTTACTCCTAATTGCCCGGCGGATATCATCATTCGTCATCTCACCATTAGACTTATTGATGTTGAGGCTTGCCTTTACCCAATCAACAAGCTCAGCAGGTGTCATCCAACCACTAGTGTTTTCCATGCTATTTGTATTTATTTGCATGTTGCGCTAAAAGCACTAAAATACGCACTACACGTATTTTTAACACTTCTTAATATGTTTATATCCTTACTGCGTATTTTGGACATCGTGGACTTCTTCGAACCTGTCTGGACACTCGCGCACTAGCACATACCAGCCGCCAGCTCCTCAGGCTATTTTAACCATGGCAACGAGGTAATAAGTGGTATCACTACTGGGGGCAGGTCAATCTTTTGGGCGTTTTTGAGGAATTTTTTAAAATTTCTTAGGGAGTATCTCAGAATGGGGATAGCTGCACACGTCTTGACAAAATTGTTGCTTCATATTAGATTTACTATAAAACGAGGTATTAATGGTAGGGATTTTTAAAGATAATACACCAAAGCCGGTCATAGACACTTTTACAGGAAATACCTATCCAAGCAAAACTCAGGCTGGCAAAGCACTAGCTTCGGGATTTGCTTTAGATGAGACTGATAACCTTGTGTGGTATCAGAATACTATCAAAAATTCTTCAGAAAGGAGTATGAACTGTTGTGGATTTTGAGTTAACTGAAGAGCAGAAAAGCCTCAGAGCACTTGTCAAAGATTTTTGTGAAAGAGAGATAGATTGGAAACACCTCCGTGAACTTGGAGAGAAAAAGGTCAGCGTAGAGAACGCCAGAGACACAATGCCTTGGGACCTAGTTGAGAAACTGCATAAAATAGGGTTACGGCAACTTGGTGTTCCACGCAAATATGGTGGTGGGGAAGCTGGCTGGCTGACCAAAATCGTGGTTGCCGAAGCACTGGCCCAGTGGGGCGGCCCGCTCGGCGTTCTCATGACACCACTATGGAAATGGTGCCGAGACTTGGCCGCTTACGCCAGCGAAGAGCTACAAGATGAGTTTTTCCCAAAGTTTATGAACGACCCCCACATGCTCCTCTCCAGTGCACTAACCGAGGCAGATGCAGGTTGTGACATTGAGATGCCCTATGATGGACCGGGGAACCGTGTAAGTACTTTTGCATATAAAGATGGGGATGAATGGATTGTAAACGGCACCAAGGTTTACATTTCCGGCGGGCCAGTGGCCGATTATCTTGTCGTCATGGCCATAACAGACAAAAACAAACCGTACTCTGAATCAGTGGCTATGTTCATGATGCCCAAGGATACACCGGGATTTTCCGTCATAAGACTTAACGAGTTCATAATACAACCTATGATGGCGAACGGAGACCTTCTTTTTGAGAATTGTAGGATTCCCAATCGCTACTTATTAGCCGAGCCGGGCAAGGAATCGGCCGAACTAATGGAAATGCGCCGTACGGACAAGATTATTCACCTGGGGGAAATGCTTGGTCGTTGCCAGAGAGTTTATGAGTTAGCCAAAGAGCATGCAAAAACAAGGATTCAAGGAGGCAAGCCAATCTTTGAGCATTTGAACATCGGACCTCTGGTAGTAGAAATGGGTATCCTCATAGAAACATTCAGGCTCTTGCTTTACAGGTGCGCATGGGAACTGGACAGGGAAGAGGAGAAAGGCCCGAAGATAAGCCAAATGTGGTACAACTTGCCCAACGCTTACGTAAAGCTACAGACGCCACGGCTTGTCAGCATAGTAACAGAGGTTTTTGGCGGTATTGGGATGTTGAAAGAATATCCTGTTGAGGCATGGGTTCGCAGCTTGATATTATATAATCATATCGGTGGAACACGGACTATGGACCTGATCAAGACTATGCCAGTGATAGAAGATTTTAGACCGGTAGGAACCTCTCTATGAATAATGAAACCCCTTATTATCAAGACGGGTCAAGTTGTTATGCCAGATTTCAAAAGAGATATTTCGTAATGAAGAGACTAAAAACCGTCACAAAGGATTCGTAATCCGTTGTGGTCATGGCTGGCAAATGTTCTCCTGAATGTATGAGCGTTACAGGGTAAACCTGTCTTCTTCTCCAATCTCCATAACATTATCTGGACACTCTTTTTCTCAATCCCCAAATGTTTATATATACATTTTCACTAACTACGCTAACCTTTTTAACCCTTAAATACTCGGACAATAGCTCAGTAAAATGATTTTTTTCATCCTGATTGGGGGGTAAACGAGGTTAAATATATCCCATCATCTTGGCTATTTTCTCGTAATTCCCCGGCTGGGGATACTCTGGGAAGGTCATGTATCCGTGGGGTAACTTAGAGCCGGACGACTCAACGTATTTAAGACCCCCTATCAAATCAGCCAACCTCCCCTTTGGAACTGTGAATATCATTTCTTCATCTCCAGCTGCCGCAAAGTAGTGATCGCCTCGGCAGGGTATAGCAATATGACATTCCCCACTTTGTACAGCCGGCACAACGGCATAAACACAGGCAGCATGACTAGATATAGCACACTTAAGGTTATACCCCTGTTTGTATTCTCTCCCTAAAGATAGCAGACTCAACTGAGCTGGGTCACAATAGATCATAACCACGTCTGGTTCAAAATTGGTTGTCCTTAATGGAGCTGACACTACGCCTACGTATTTACCGACCTCAAAACGAGGGAACTCTTCCGCATAGTGACGACCTGCCTCTAAAGTCTCTACATCTTGGGGGTAACGATTATTTCCTTCCAGGAAATACGCAGGTGGTTCCCCCAGCCCGTAACCTACCACTGGTTCAAAGCACCACATATCTTCTTTCAGCATGGCCATCGCAGTTCCATCGCGGCGTGAAATCTGATAACTTTGACAAAGCGACAAGTGATAGCCAAAATCTCTAACCGGTCTCTGTGCTCCATCTGGAATATATTCTTCCTTTTCAAGTAGTTTCACTGCCAAGGAAAAGGTTTTTAGACGTACTCGCTTCTCAAGCTCTTCTCCATATTCACGGTAAACCTTGAGATCTGTCATTCCGACTCCTTTCTATTTTCAGTATTAGTGTATTATATAGAAATAATAGATTATGCCCCAAATCTCCTGTAAACCATTCTACTAGCTATGCACTTAAATTGCGTTTATTTTGCATTGTAGCACATTAAGCGCTTTTTAAAAATCCGGCCCAGCAAGCTATTTTGTACTGTTTACTCAAATCTCCTATACAACTCCAAACTATCCTCAAAACTCACACTTCTCGTATACCTCTCCACCATCGCCATTGACTCCCATCGCCCTAATCTCATAATATGCAGACTATCTATCCCTCTCTTCGCCAACAAAACGTCAACATTGATTGGCGAAAACGAGCTGGTATGGGTGGTTAAAGAGGAATTCGATAAGCTGTCCGA
>CAYWAU010000053.1:0-11400 GCA_964456395.1 uncultured Dehalococcoidaceae bacterium | reverse complement strand
TCGGAGAAATAGCAAGTCCCCGACAGCTCCGTTACCGGCTGGCAGCTGGCATTGATAAGGTCCTGCTCCACCTCATCCTGCGCAGCCAGGGGACCGGTGTTGAGCATACCAATCTCTGACTGCAAGATAATGTCCCTGCCCTCAATCCAGTCGGATACCAGGGTTGGTATGCCGATACCCAGATTAACATAGGTCCCGTCTTCCAGTTCACTAGCCACCCGCAACGCCATCAATTCCCTGGACAGTCCCTTAAATTTCTTGGTCGCATTCACTGTTTTGATTCTCCTCTACAGATTTCAGTCAATAGTCGGGAAGTACTCGGGCCTTGGCACCTTCACCACCCGCTGGACATAGACACCCGGCACATGTACCATGTCCGGCTCAAGTTTGCCAACCTCAACCAGATTTTCCACGGCGGCAATGGTTATTCCAGCCGATGCCGCCATCTCCGGATTATAGTTCCTGGCAGTCTTGTGGCAGACGAGATTGCCCATACGGTCGCCCTGATAGGCATACACAAAGGCATAATCAGGTTTGAGAGCGAGCTCCAGGAGAAAATCATGGTCGCCAAAGGCCCTCTTCTCCTTACCCTCCTCAACGACGGTCCCCACACCGGTAGGAGTATAAAAAGCGGCAATGCCAGCGCCGGCAGCCCTCAATTTCTCAATGAACGTGCCCATAGGATACACTTCCATTTCCAGTTCACCGGCACGGACAGCCTGCTCGGTTGGAGAATCAGCTCCCCGACTGGCTGAGCGATAGAAGGGGTAGTTACAGATAGCCTTCTTTATCTGTTTGTTGATAATCAGCTGGTTGATATCCTCATTCCCCGGTCCCATCTGCATACAGATTATGGTAAGGTCCTTAGCCCCCTGCCTGACCAAAGCCTGGATGAGGGGAATAGGTGTACCGGCGGTAAAGAAACCTCCTATAACGATGGAGGCTCCATCGGGAATATCAGCTACGGCTTCATCGACACCGGGGTAAACCTTGTCCAATATAAGTTCCTCCTAGGTCTAGTCCTTCTGGTGGATTTTATAACCTATCATATTAAGTGCTTCTTCAAAAGCGAGCTCCATACCGCTAAAAGACCTCGCCATGCCCAGGTCTGTAATCAGCGGCTCCAAAGCCCGGGCAAAGGATGGCTGCATACCGGCAACCACACAATTCGCCCCCAGCAAACGGACGGTACGTACCAGCTTTCTAAGCTGGTCAGCTACTTCATTATCGTCCTTATCGTCCACCACGGCTGCGGACAAGTCGAGAAGAACCACCCGGGTCTTGACACCGTCGATATGGTTGAGCAGATTTACGGTGATATCCTCAAAGCGGTCAACATCAAGGTGGCCGACCACCACCATAATAGACAGCCCGGGGTAAAGCTCAAATACCGGAGCCGCCAGAGCCTTCCATTTATCCAGCTTGGCTTCCAGCTCTTCAAGACGAGCCTTGGTCTCTGCCTCGGCTCCGCTCCAGGGTCGGTATCTGGCGAAGTAGCCGACACCACCGATATACTTGCCGGTACTGTCCTTCAGATGAGATGCCGAGATACGCACTGGCACTATCTTGCCCGACTTTGTCTTGATTCTGGACTCATGGTCATGAACCGTACCCCCACCCTCGTAGAGTCGGCGGTTCGCTTCCCTGGCAGCTTCCAGAGTCTCATAGACTTCAGAAATACTGTCGCCAATAAGCTCGTTCATCTCACGTTCCGTAAGCCGGCAGGCTTCTTTATTGGCAAATTTTATGGTCCCTTCCGCGTCAATCGCCAGGATAGCGTCAGGGCAGCCATTGAGCAAAGCCTCCAGATGTCCTCCACGGTGTGCTGACAATTGTTTTTCCATCTTTCTCTCCCTCCCTTATGCCATATCTATAATTTAAGTATATCCAGAACAGGTGAAACCTGTCAAAAGAAAATAACAGTCCGGGGAACGCAATTGTAAAAAAATCGGCTATCTTTTATTATAGAAGAGTTATATCCGACATGAGTAATAATAACCTCCCCGCAGACACCATAATGTTCCTGGGAACGGCTGGCGCCAGATTCATGGTGACCAGACAGCTGGCTGCCTCAGGAGGCTTATGGTTGAACCTGAACGGCACCGAAATACTTGTTGACCCCGGTCCGGGTAGCATTGTCCAATCTACCAAGAGAAAGTTAAAAGCTGAAAAGCTGAGTGCCATCATCCTGTCGCACCGACATCTGGACCACTCGGCGGATATCAATATCATGGTTGAAGCGATGACCAATGGCGGCTTCAACCGACACGGCTGGTTATTCGCTCCCGCCGACGCCCTGGAGACAGAACCGGTTATCTTCTCCTATCTGAGAAACTACCTTGATGGTGTCGAAGTACTGGAAGAGGGTAAGTCATACACCATAGGCAATATCACCTTCAGTACCCCGGTCAGGCACATACACCCGGTAGAGACCTATGGCATGGTTTTCCGAACTCCCAGGTATACCTTCGCCTATATTGCCGATACCCGCTATTTTGACAGCTTGTGCCAGAGCTACGCCAGTGAACTTTTAATCCTTAACGTAGTGTTTATGGAACCAAAACTGCCGGTTAACCCCAACGTAACGCTTAAGGAACCCGGGCTGCCTGTTGACCACCTTTCTATGCCGGATGCCGAGCATATAATAAAGGAAGTAAAGCCCAAGCTGGCTATTTTGAGCCATTTTGGTATGAGTGTGTGGAAGGCAAGACCATGGGAGATAGCCCAGAGAATGTCTCAACAGACCGGAGTCAAGGTAATCGCTGCCCGGGACGGCATGAAATTTGACCTGGCACAACTGGACGATAGTTAGACGGTACCCGTAACCTTCTAAATTAAGTTAAGAAAGGCAACCGCATTACCAGGGGCTGATATTATGAATTACGCACGTCTGAAAGCATGGTTCATCGCGACCTTCACCTTCGCCGTTGTGGCTGTGGTTATCCGCGCCATCTGGCAGATAGTAGTTATCCCGACACAGGGTACCATGCTTATTTTCATACCGCTTATCCTGGCGCTTCTGGGCATGAACGCCCTTTTCGCCTATCTCGTCGTCAACCCCCAAAAATTCAAAAGCCTGCCGTTTATAATCGGGGTTACCATAGCACTCACTGCGGCACTCCTGGCTGGCGTTGCCCATTTTGTTCGCTTCATCATCTCGCCCCAAGCCGACCCGGCCCTCTGTAAAGTAATAGGTAGCTTTGTCCTGCTCAGCAGCGTCAGCGCCTATCTGATGGTAATCCGGATTATCTGGTCTTTCCGCAAAGCCAGAGAAGGATAATTCCGGGAAATAGTGCCAATATTGTGAGTATAGATTATGGACAGGCAAAGATTTGAGTGGCTCGTAGCCAAAGCGGTTGACAGCTTACCCGAAGAGTTTCGTGCCAGACTGGAAAATATTGACGTGGTGGTGGACGACCAGCCCACGCCACATCAACTGGCGGCACTGAATAGAAAGCGGGGTGAGACCCTGCTGGGCCTTTATGAAGGCGTTCCCCTGACCAGACGCAGTCGGCACTACGGACTGGTGGCGCCGGATAAGATAACCATTTTTCAGGGGCCTATTGAATCTATATGCAGGAATGATAACGAGACTATCACCAGGATACAGCGGGTAGTCCTGCATGAAATAGGCCATCACTTCGGTATCAGCGATGCCAGGTTAAAAGAACTGGGCATGGACTAGGCAGCAGGATACCGGCATACCTTTTTCCCAGGGACTTTTTTCTCAGGGCAGGGCTAACCAATCCACACTTTCCACGTTATATAATGTGATTAAACAATATAATAATTATGGTAAGTACCCGATTTAAGCAGGAGGCCAACAATGAAACGTAAAAAGCTCGCCATGATTTTAATAGGCTGTCTTCTCACCGCATCGCTTCTTTTGAGCGGCACCACCTACGCTCAGGACGAGGAATTGCCCGACCCGGGTATCACACCCGACAGCCCCTTTTACTTTTTTGATACCCTGGGTAAAAATATAGGCATGTTCTTTGCCTTCGGGCCTGAAGCCAAAGCCAGGAAAGCCCTGCAATATGCCGAAGAGAGGCTGGCTGAAGCTCAAGTCATGGCCGTTAAAAACAGGGTAAGAGAGATGACACGAGCCGCCAATGATTATGATGGCTTCATGGCTATGGTTAACCAAAGGTCAGAAGAGGCAAGACGGCAAGGCGCATCCGATAATATAACAGAAAGGGTGGCGTTAGCCACCTCAAAACACCTCTCCGTTCTGGATAGCATAAAGGACAAGGTTCCAGAACAAGCCAAAGCAGCCATTGCCAGAGCCAGAACAGCCTCCATGAACGGACAGAAAAATGCCTTACGAGCGCTGGCCAAGGTGAAACCGGAAAGGGCGATTGACATTAACTCAGCCGCTATTCAAAGTCGGCTCAACCGAGCCATGATTAAAGCCACCGAAAACGCCACCACCGAAGTAGAAGAGGCTTTAGAGGATGCCGCCAAGCTCGAGGAAATTGAAGAGGAAATCTCCGAAATTGCCCAGCTTCAGGGGACAGATAATGCCACCATCGCGCAACGAATTGCCCACGCTACCTCAAATCGACTTGAAGTCCTGGCGGGGGTATATGAAAAAGTACCCGCACAAGCCAAAGCAGCCATCGCCAGAGCCATGGATAATTCCGTAAGAAAATACGACCGTGCCATTGAAAAGCTCAGCCAGGAAGTCGAGGCTGGTGAGATTACTGAAGAAGTCCAGACACTGCAGAGAATGCGAGAACAGCTAAGAGAAAGACTGCAGTTAATGACCTCAAGTCAGGCACAGGTCTCGGATAATACTTCAGATAACGCTACCGTACAGGTAAGAGCGCAGGAAAAAATCAAAGAAAAGGTTAAGGAAAGAGTTAGAGAGCAGGCACAAAATCTAAAGCCGGTAACGCCTGAGACCACTGAATCAGCGAATAAAACAAGATACAAGCAACAAGATACAGAAACAAGCAAGGTGCAAAAGCGAAACCCCTGATGCCCGACTGATTAAACCTGAGGTCCCAGGTTTTTAACCATATAGTCTCCCTGCGAGCTGTAGTCAAACTCCGTGCGATAGTATTCCCTGGCACCGGTACCGCTCAACACGAGCACCTCCTGTGCCTGAAACTCGTCGCCGGCAATCCGCTCCGCTTCCCGGAGCAATGCCTTGCCCAGCCCCTTATGCTGAGCAGCCTCTGTTCTCTGCTCACTGAGAGGAACCTCCGGACCGAAAACATGCAGTTCCCTGATTAAGGCAAGATTCCCGTTGAGTCCCCGGCCCAGTGCCGGTACGGGTCTGGATTGAATCCTCATCCTCAGCAAGCCAAAGAGCGTCTCTCTTTCATCCTCAAAGGACAGAAAGACCTCCCGGCCACCCGAGGCGTCATAGTCCATCCTGTCCATATGAGGTTCGCCTATCGCCCAGCCGGCCCGCGCCCGGTGGCCATACTCCCGGCACCGTATGCACCGGCATTCAATAGCATCCTGCCTCATTCTCTCCCTGACAATATCCCGCAGCGAGTCCTTAAGACCGGCCACGATAAACTTGGACGGAATGTCCCGCAGCACCCTGGAAATCCTGACGTACTTGGGCACAATTGACTTAATCCCAATCGTCAGATTGACCATAGTTTCATTATCATATGGCTGATAGCGCCCTTCCCGGTACCACTTCTCCAGCTCGGTGCCCTCCACCACCATGGTCGGATAAAGCTTCAGTCCATCCGGCCTGAAGTTCTCATCATCAAACAGCACCCTGGATAACTCCAAATCTGCTTCCGGGGTTGAGCCGGGCAGTCCCGGCATCCAGTGGTAGTGCACCTTAAAGCCATGTTCTCGGAGCAAGGTGGTGGCTCTAACCACATCAGCCACCCTGTGTCCCCTCCTCACCAGCCGATAGACATCATCACTGAGGGTCTGCACCCCAAGCTCTACCCTGGTGGTGCCAAACTCAAGCATGCGGTCTATCTCCTCCTGCTGACACCAATCGGGTCTGGTCTCAATACATAAGCCGGTGCAGCGGTGGTCGGTTGTTTCGTTGAGTCGCTTCGCCTCTTCCAGCGTCGCCGATACCACGCCGTTTAAGCCGTCGTAGCAGTCCTTGATAAACTGGTATTGATAATCCACCGGTTGAGCCAGAAAGGTGCCGCCCATTATTATCAGCTCAATTTTATCAGTGGGGTGCCCCATCTCGGCGAACATCCTCAACCTCAATACCACCTGCCGCCTGGCATCATAGTCACATCTTTTGGCACGCAACACCGCCGGCGACTCGGGGGTATAGCTCTGCGGCGCATCAGAATAAGTCGGGCAGTACAGGCACTGTCCGGGACAGCCCAGGGGCATGGTCATAACCGCCAGCGGGGTAACTCCAGATATGGTTCTTGCAATTTTCTTCATCTTGTTCATAATATTAGGTAACAATATTCAGTTTAGCAGATTTGAGCTTATGTCAACAATGAGAGATATATTTAATCAGATAGCCTCGGGGTGGTACAACTTCAGGCACCGGTCTATATTCCGCACCGAGTTGGAAGAGCTGGCGCAACGGTGGCAGCAGGGCAGATTGCTTAACATCGGCTGTGCCCACGGACCCGATTTTCCACCCTTCAAAAAAAGTTTTGAGCTATACGGTCTGGATTTCTCAACCGAGATGCTGAAACTCGCTCAAAAGTATTCAAGGAAATTCAAGTTTGCGGTGAGCCTGGTGGAGGCGGATGCTCGCCAGCTTCCCTATGCTGACGAGTCCTTTGACTGGGCAATAGCCGTGGCTACCTACCACCATATAAAAGATAAAGAAGACAGATTGAAAGCACTGCAGGAACTAAGGCGGGTGCTGAAGCCAGATGGTGAAGCTTTTATCACCGTCTGGAACCGCTGGCAGCCCAGATTCTGGCTTAAGACGAGAAGTATACTGGTACCCTGGCGACGCAAGGATATAACCCTTTATCGCCATTACTACCTGCTGTCCTACCGCGAACTGGAAGAAATGGCCAGGAAAGCTGGTTTCAAGGTGCTGAAATCATTTCCGGAAAGCACCTACCGCCTCCCGATAAAGACCTTTTCCAGAAACATATGCGTGCTGGTGAAGAGAATGCCTATGGTGATTTGAATCCAATACTCACCTCCCCGCCCCCACCCACAGCCTCTGGCCATCAGTGGTGAATTCTATGGTGCCGTGCTCATCGGTGCGGTAGATATTTCCCCCACCGATTCTCTGTTCAAGCCTGCTTATCACCTCATCACAGGGATGCCCGAATCTGTTATCGGCGCCGGCGGAAATGACAGCGAGCCGGGGATTAACCACCGCCAGGAACTCGTGAGTGGTGGAAGTATCAGAACCATGGTGAGCAACCTTGAGAACGGTGCTGGCCAGGTCAGCCCTCCGGCTGACAAGCTCCCACTCGGCTTCCCTCATTATATCGGCGGTAAACAGAAAGCTGACACGGCCGGTGCTCAAGCGCAGCACCACGCCATTATTATCCACATCCGACCCGGTGCCAGCCAGAAGAGCTGTCGCTGGATTGAGCACCTTTATAAAGACTCCATCACCCAAATCAATCTGCTGTCCAGCACGGGCAACGGTGCTTTTAATACCTCTTTCTTTAATAAGTCTCCGCCACTCATCATATAGCGGGGAATCGTAGTCCAAATCCGGACAGAGGACCTGCCCGACCTGATACCGGTGCAGCACCGCCACCAGTCCGGCGAGGTGGTCATGGTGCGGATGCGTTAATACCAGCAGGTCAATGGTTCTGTCCCAGAAAGGCATCTGCTGGCCAAGCTCCAGTCCAATCGCCTGGGGGCTGGGGCCACCGTCAATCAGAACCTGCTGACTGCCTCTCTGAACGAGGACAGCATCACCCTCGCCGACATCAAGAAAACTGACACGGAGGTTATCGTCAGGCACAGTGGCCGCCGTGTAAGACACCATCACCGCTATTACCAGCAGAGGCAGAAGGAGCCATTTCATGGCTCGGGAAAGGTTAAATGAGGCGCTCATCCCCGACCTTAAGCGGGCTGTAGCTCCGGGAACAAGGTTAAGGAATCTCTGCCGGTTACTGTTGAGCCAGATAGCGGCGGCGAGAGCTAAATAATAACTCCAGATAAAGGTAGTGTTAATTGAGCCAGCTTCCATAGACGATATGGAGGGTGCTGACAGACCACTGACCACCACTATCATATATGACAGAAAGAGCCAGGCCAGCCAGCCGACGGCCTGAGCGACAGGCAGTGCCACAAACCCCAGAACGGCGGTTAAAGCACCGATGATGATGGCGCCGGGCAGGGCTGGCAGAGCCAGAAACGTGGCTAAAGGACCAACCAGGGAAATAATTCCGAAATAATAGGCAACCACCGGCCAGACAGCAACGATGGCTCCCAGGGTAGCACTCAAGGTATCGCTGGCAATACTGGCGGCTGGGACAGCAGCCCCACCCTCACCCAGTACCGCTTTGACTGCCTTTCTACCCAGACTCCGGAAAACAGGGAAAAGGAAGACCAGACCAGCCATAGCCAGAAAGCTCAACTGAAAAGAAGCGTCACCCAGAATGTAGGGGCTGATGCCCACCATTACCGCAGCGGCGAAGGTCAGAGCCACTATAGCACTGCGTTGCCTGCCCAGAAGCTCGGCAGCCAGGAACAGGCTGGCCATAATAGCGCCCCGTACCACCGGCGGGTGCAAACCGGTGATTAAGGCATAGAGCCAGATGGTGCCCAGTGCCAGCCAGACATAGAGGTAATGCCGCCGCCCAAAGAGCCAGATACCTATGCTCAGCAGGACACCCGCCATGATGCTGAGATGGAGACCTGATATAGCCAGGAGGTGAGCGGTACCGCTGCGAGCGAAGTCACTTTTGAGCGACTCCGGAATATTACCCCGTATACCCAGAATAATGCCCTGAGCCAGCGATGCCTGCGGCTCAGACATCACTCTGGTCAGGTTTTGCGCCAGGTGGCTCCTCAGCGAATAGACCCATTCCAGCGGCTTAAAGCCTTTCCCCGTGTCCCGCACCTCTATTTCGGGGTAGAGCATGGTGGTATAGATTCCCTGGTGAGCCAGATAGCCTCTATAATCAAAGTCGTCAAGCTGAGGCGGTGTCTTCAGTTCTCCCCTCACCTGGAGCACATCGCCATACTTATAGGCAGGATACCTGGGTATAAATATCAGCACCGTTCCCTCAACCTCCCGCCACCCCTCGTCCAGCTTGATTTCGCTGACCGCAAAGTTGAGGCGAGTGTTTTTATCCCTGACATCGGGGTCTCCTGCCACTATCCCTGTAACATTGACAACACCGCGGTCGTTATAGAAATGGAGGCGGCTATCATCAAACGTATGCAGGCTGGCATACGAATAGGCGGTCGCCGCGAAGAGAGTAAAGAGGCTCAAACTGGCCAAGATTACGGGTTTTCGGTGCTGGCGGACAAAGAAAAACAGGATAAGAGGAATAAGGCCAGTAAGGCTGAGGGCTAAAGGCAAATTAAAACTTGACCCCAGAAAGATACCGACTACCCAGGCACAACTAAGACCGATAAGTAACACAAGCCCTCATTCTGAATGTCAATCAGCAACGGTGATCAGGTGCTTAATCTGTTCATAGCTAGTAGTGCCAATACCTTCTACTTTTACCAGCTCGTTAATATTGCGAAACGGACCGTTTTGCCGCCGATATTCTATAACTGCCTGAGCCCTGACCTTACCGATTCCGGGCAATGCCTCCAGCAGCCACGCTTCAGCCCGATTGATATTGACTTTTTGCGGTGGCTCTCCTTCAGCTGTATCGGGGACAAGAAGCTCAAGCCGGCTCAGGTCAGCACTATCGGCCGTGCCTCCAGCCGCCCGGATAACGTCCCCAATGCTGTCCCCAGCTTCCAAAGGATAGAAGCCAGGATTATGAACCTCACCGCTAATGTAAATCTCACCCTGTATTTCCCGGTCAGGAACTATGGAAATCTCTACAGCCTGGTTTCGGCTGTATCTTGACCAGATTACCACGCTAGCGGCCACAATTATGGCTACCAGAATGATAGCCATCAGTGTCCAGCCATTGTAAATTTTGCCCGCCGTCATAGAATCCTACGCACCAGAGACCGGGTTTGATAACCTTTCAATGATATAAAGCGCCGAGAGCTTTGCTGGCTATCTGACCGCTAGAACTGACAATATACCAAACGATGGGCTGGCGTCAAACATAACAACAGGCACAGATTATAATAACGAGATATTCAAGTGGCACGGTCGAAAAGAAAGGCAATTATTATTTTTAACCTGTTCAAACACCCCTCAGGGCAGCTTTTAGTGCCTCTTTTGATTCGGGAGGAGTCACCGCGATTATCTGGTCTCCGGCCCGAAGGACAGTGTTAGCGGCAGGCACATGAGCACTGCCTTCGCCGGGAATAACCAGGGCCAGTTTGCTGTCCTTAGGCAGGGAAAGCTCCTTGACCGTTTTGCCCACCGTGGTTGATTCGGGAGAAATCTTCACGTCCACAATCACCAGTCCCTTTTCTTCAATAGTTAACAGGTGTGTTAGCGGGTGTGTCGGTACCTCCCGCTCCAGAGCCTCAAGAATGATATTGGTAGCGCTTACGGTAACGTCTACCCCCAGTTTCTTAAAGAGTTCCTCATTTTGCGGGTTTCTGATACGGGCAATTGTGCGAGGTACATTGTGCATATGCTTGGCTACCTGGCAGGCAACCAGATTATCTTCGTCATCACCAGTCACCGCCAATAGCATATCAGCCCGACCGGTGCCTACCTCAGCGAGGGTAGCCGCCTCACAGCCGTCACCACGGTAACAGACGCTACCCATCTCTTCTACTATGTTTCTACATATTCGGTCATTCTTCTCAAGCAGGAGCACCTCATGCCCTTCATTAAGCAGTCCTTTGAGCAGGTAATAGCCGAGCCGGCCGCCACCAACGACTATGATATACATGCTTTCACCTCAACCCTCCAGCTTCTCCTTGAGCAACTGGGCAAATACTTTGGTCGGGCTTATCGTTTCCAGTCCCAGAGCGCTGTACATTTCCTCACGCAAGGGGTCATATATACGGCACACTACCCTGGGTACATTGAAGATGTGCTTGGCAATCTGGCACGACATGACATTGCGGTTGTCGCCCTGCGTCAATGCCACGAAGACATCCGCCTCTTCGATACCCGCCCGCTTGAGCGATTCCTGATACAGACCCTGACCAAAGAGGGCGGTGCCGCCAAATGTCGGCGGTAACCTGCGGAAACTGTAAGTGTCATTGTCCATAACAGTAACTTCGTGCCCGTCAGCATCCAGCAACGAGGCCAGCCAGGCACCAACGCGTCCACAGCCCATAATTATTATTTTCATCTAACTAACTCTTCAATGATTATTTTAGTTTTACTGTTGATAGAGTATAACCGGACAGGGAGCATTTTTCAAC
>CAYWAU010000052.1:0-11624 GCA_964456395.1 uncultured Dehalococcoidaceae bacterium | reverse complement strand
ACAAGGTAGCCGTAGCGGAAGCTGCGGCTGGATCACCTCCTTTCTAGGGAGATGAATTGGTGTGTTCACCTATTCTCCTAGGTCGGTCGCTGACCTTCCTATACTTTAGTCAGTGCAATGCTTTCCTTCCGCTGTCCAGTGGTTAAGGTTTTTTATTTGGTGGAGGGCAAAAAACAGAGCAAGTTAAATGTTAAGCTGTCTTTTTAACCTTTTTCTTGCGCGTGGGTAGGCTGTTTGCCATGGCCATAATGGCAGCTTGCGAAATTTCAAAAAGCGTGAATGAATCTTCGGGAGACAAGAACACTTCTGGATGCATAATGAGATTTCGGTGTTGATCTTTTATCTGCTGAAGTATTGCGATAACCTCTTTCACCCCGGATTTCGATGAGCTCTGAAGATTAGTAATATACGAACCCCAGCTTTCAAGACGCTTTTTAGGCTTAGGAGATGGATTACAAATATGAATATAGTAATAATGTAACACAGATTCTGTCGCTCTCATCATATGGAATGCAGACGCTGTATCGTTACCAAAAGCTAAACATTTTCCACTTTCCCTAATATCTTTAATAATTTTATCGTCTAATTTAGACAAAACGGATTCAGGGAAAATTTTTTCAGCCTGTTCAACTAGGTCTGTTGTAGAATAGATACCTTTTTGAGAAGGATGATATGTTATTAAAGTCTGCAACTCAGCAGATAGAATGGTCTCGAATTCCTTTGCTTTTGCAATAACATCCTGACTTTTCATATCTGCTTCAAAATTATCACTACTCCATTTATCAGATGGAGTTTCATGAAACCATTTCCTAATTTCTGATATAGCATTTATTAAATTTATACCAGGAATACGACAGACTTTTAATCGAACATAATACTCAAGAATACCGCGAACATATGATTCAAGACTATAACATAAACTATAAAGACGCACTCTATTATTTCGATCGTATTCAAATGCAGCGACGGGATGGAGTACCGAACCAAAATTGTAGAAGTATGTTAGACTAATTTTTTCCATGTTGTCCCCCCTTTTTTGAAATTATACTCTTTTGAAGTTAAGTGTCAATAGTATTATTTAGTAACCTCACCCCCTTTATCCCTATACTAAATCCCCCTTAATCCCCCTTTTTCAAAGGGGGAAACCGGGTTACCTGGATTCCCGCTTTCGCGGGAATGACATTATTAATCAATCGAGATTTAAGCGGCTGATGATGCTAGGGCGGCTAGGGTGGGAAAAGATAACAAAGAGGCGGGGGGATATGGGGTGGGGTGGCTGGATTCCCGCTTTCGCGGGAATGACATTATTAATCAATCGAGATTTAAGCCGCTGATGATGCGAGGGCGGTGGGGTGGGAAAAGATAACAAAGAGGGGGAGGGTGGGGGTGTGGTTAAGATGTCAACCAAGAAAGAGCGGAACCATGGAAGTTGATTTTATATAGCCAAATATGCTTAAATTGACAGGGTGAAAGGGGAATGTAAATGGAAGACCTGACGTTGCAAGCTGCCAAGAGAGATGTGCTGGGGAAAAAGAACCGGTTTTTACGCCGACGGGGAATTACCCCGACCCACCTCTTTGGACATGGTATAGAGTCACAGGCATTGCAGTGTGACACTCCACAGCTTAAGCAAATTATTGGTCATGCCGGAACGACTCGCCTGCTCAGTCTCAGAATCGACGGCGAGAAACAGCCGAAGAGCGTGTTTGTCCGTGAAATCCAGAGGGATGTGGTCAGCAAACGACTGCTTCATGTTGATTTCTACCAGGTGAGAAAGGGAGAAAAGATAGCGGTTGATGTTCCCATTGTTCTGGTGGGCGAAGCCCCGGCCATGAAAGGGAAGGGACGCATGTTGACACATGGTATCACCAGCCTGAATATTGCCTGCCTGCCTGACAGCGTTCCACCCCAGATAGAAGTTGATATAAGTATGCTGGAAGAGTTAGACCAGGCCATTTATCTGAAGGACGTTGTCCTTGACCCGGATATTACCGTTCATGCTGACCCGGAGCAGCTGCTAGTAAAAGTATCCGAAGCGGTAGTGAAGGTAGAAGAGGTGGAGGCAGTGGCTGTTGAAGAGGAAGCGGCTGAGGCTGAAGTCGAAGCACCGGCTGAGGAAGCGCCGGAACAGCCGGCGGCTGAGTCATCATCTGAATAAGAGGAATAATCCACTGAGACCGGTCATAGCTGTTGGATGATAATTTGGCGATGATTATTGACTTCCACACCCATGTATTATCTCCTCGGATAAAAAACAGCCGCAGCCGTTATGTTGATAGTGACCCCGTCTTTGCTCTTATCTACTCCAGCGAAAAAGCCAAGATTGCCACCGCCGAGGAGCTTATTGACAGCATGGACCGGGACGGGGTGGATATTTCGGTCATTGTCAATTACGGCTGGAGCACACCTGAGCTGTGTGTGGAGACCAATGACTACATCCTGGAGTCATTGGCTCGCTATCCAAAGCGCCTGATTGGTTTCGGCTCCGTACAGCCATACACGGGCAAGGATGCGCTGGCTGAAATCGAGCGCTGTGCCCGGGGAGGCATAAGAGGGGTCGGCGAGCTCAGACCGGATATGCAGTCACTTGACTTTACCCGGAAGGAGGTGATGCAGCCCTTCGTTGAGGTGCTGCAGAAGCATAAGTTGATTTTGCTGGTACATGCCTCCGAGCCGGTTGGTCATATCTATCCCGGCAAGGGTAATGTTACCCCAGATATTCTCTACCCGTTCATTACCAGCTTTCCTGATTTGCCAGTAGTATGTGCCCACTGGGGTGGTGGCTTACCCTTCTATTCCCTGATGCCTGAAGTAAGAGAGGCAATGGAAAACGTCTATTTTGATACCGCCGCCTCGCCTTTTCTCTATCGTCCCGAGATATACAGTCAGGTCAGCCAGCTTGTCGGTTCTGACCGTATTCTCTTTGGCAGCGACTACCCTCTTATGCCGCCGTCCCGATTGCTGCGAGAAATTGAGTCTATAGACCTGCACGCAGAAGACAAAAGGCTGATTCTGTCCGGCAATGCCCGGAGATTGCTCGATATTTAGGCTTAAACTGTGGAACAGATTCGCTCGTTTATTGCTGTTGAGCTGACCGATGAGTTAAAGCTGGCGCTTACCCGGCTGCAGGGCCGGCTCAAATCGGGGAGTCAAGCCCCGGTGAAGTGGGTTGACCCGTATAATATTCACCTGACGCTTAAATTTCTGGGCAACATAAGCACGGATATGGCTGGTAAGATAACTGTGGCACTGGAGGAGGCTGTCCGGGGAATATCGCCCTTCCGATTAGAGGTAAAGGGTCTCGGCGTCTTCCCCAGCTTGAAGCGAGTCCAGGTGGTCTGGGTGGGATTAACCGGAGAGGTTGACCGGCTCAGCCAGCTTCAACGGCGTATTGATTCCGGTCTGGCTTCCCTCGGTTTTACTCCGGAGTCACGACCTTTCACACCTCATCTTACCTTGGCTCGCGTTCGTGACCGGGCTACACCGCAGGAGCGACAAAATCTGGGGCAGCTTATTGACAGCACCGGCTTTGAGACTACTGGCAACTTTAATGTCGGTTCGGTTCACCTGATGAGGAGCCAGCTGACCAGGGAAGGCGCTGTTTACAGCCGTATTGGCTCGGTGAAGCTAAAATAGCCGCGCACTTGCTAGGACAGGTCAGCAGGTTCTCACAGTCCTTTCTGTCCAATCATGTATTTTCGTTCTGCCCTTAGAGATTATACGTAGCTGCATTTTTACGAAATATACAAATTTTACTAAATGTTTATGCATTAGTGATTGAAATTAACGGCTTGTTTAGCACCTGGATTTTATAATGGGCACTGAAAACTAAGTGAAGTGCCAGGAGGTGTGAGCAAGTGACTGTTTTAAAAGAGAGCATACTATTGGTTGATGATGAGGAAGCCATCAGGTGTATTTTAAATAAAGGACTGGCCATGCGTGGCTATATATGTGATGAAGCGGGGGATGCTGAGCAGGCTTTGGCGAAATTAGAGGATAATCCGTCTGACCTTGTTATTATGGACATCAATATGCCGGGCAGGCAGGGCACTGAGGTGCTACCGGATATCGCCGGGCGTTTTCCCGAGACGGCAGTAATCATGGCCAGTGGTGTTACCGATACCAGCGTTATCGCTCAATGTATCAAGGATGGAGCCAAAGACTACATAAACAAGCCGTTTAGATTCGAACAGGTCTTGCAGAGCGTCAATATAGCTCTGGACAAGAGGAGACTGGAGCTGGAGATTCAGCGTTACTTTCAAGATGTGGGCAAAAAGACTCAGAAACAGGCATTAGAACCCAGGAAGCTTTTTCTGGGCGCTATTGAGACTCTCGTTAACACCCTGGAGGCTGGTGACAGGTATACCAAGGGGCATTCACAAGAAGTAGCGGAGATTGCCCTGGCTATAGGCCAGCAGCTCGGGCTCTTTACGGAGGAACTGGAAGACCTGCACTGGGCAGCATTACTTCATGACGTTGGCAAAATCGCCGTAGACCCGGACATTCTCAATAAGCCAGGTGAACTAACGCCCACTGAATACAGGCACATAATGACTCACGCTGTTGTTGGTCCCAGCCTGGTAAGACCGTTTGTTAACGATAGGGTGGTGGAGACCATATCACACCACCACGACCATTATGATGGTGGCGGACTTGACCAGACTATTATTGGTGCCAATATTCCTCTGGGTGCCAGGATTGTTGCGGTAGCTGATGCCTATCAGGCAATGATTTCTGACCGCCCGTACCGGCGCGCCTTGTCCAAGCTGGACGCACTGGAGGAACTGCAATGGTGTAGTGGCTCTCAGTTTGACCCTATTATCGCTAATATACTGATTAAGATAGTACAGGGGCAGCAGCTTCAGCAAGGGCCGTTGAAGAATGTTGTCAATAAATGATACAGCCTTTTTCATCTCTCATTGATTTGGATATGGTAACAGGGGGCGGGAACTTAAACTCCCGCCCCCTCTCTATTTATTCTTGGACTGGATGTAAAGTGTTTCGGGAATAAGGAAACATCACAAATAATATAAACCGGTTCGGGAACTTGTCAACTGCGGCGCATTTAGTGTATACTTAAGCGGTTATTCTATATTTTCGGTTGGGAGGAGGACCCCATGGAACAGATTAATTTCCCCAAGTGTCAGAAGTGCAATACCGGAGACCTGGTGCCTCTGTCTGATTTTGGCAGTCAGGGGGCATCTATCGAATACAAAGCCTGGGTTTGCACCAATCCTGATTGCGGCTTCAACCTGAAAATCAGGAACGGTGATGTCTATCTCAACGAACCTATCATGAGCGGCTCACTCCATAACACTCGCTCCCGATAAGGTATAAGGAGTCACCTTTATACCGTTGAATTACGGATGGCAAGCGTGCTTCCTCAAGTAATCAAACTCAAGGGGATAGCGCTCGACCTGCTCTTTCCACAGTGGTGTATCGGCTGTGGCAGGGAAGGTGACTACATTTGCCATTCCTGCCGCCAGTTAATGTCGCTCATTGTGCCTCCGGTTTGTCCCAGGTGTGGTAGACCTCAACCCGGCGGGATGCTTTGCCCCGGCTGTGTCAACTGGCAGGCAGACATAGATGGCTTTCGCTCCCCGTTCGTATTTGACGGGGTGGTGCGCCAGGCTATTCATGAGCTTAAGTACCGAAATCTCAGAGCGCTGGCAGCCCCCATGGCTGAATTTCTGCAAGGCTATCTCCTTGCCAATCCGATGCCCGGTGAGGTTCTGGTGCCGGTGCCACTGCATCGGAAACGATGGCGAGAGCGCGGCTACAATCAATCCAGCCTGCTAGCCAGGGAACTGGGTAAGCTCACCGATTTACCAGTGGTAGATGATTGTCTCGTTCGCCAGCAGCACACACCTCCTCAGGCCAGGGCAGCCAATGTCAGTGAGCGACAGAGCAATGTGGCTGGTGCTTTTACCTGTCGGGATGGGAGATTGCGGGGTAAGCAGGTGCTGTTGATAGACGACGTCACCACATCCGGGGCGACGCTTAATACCTGCGCCGGGGCATTAAAATCCGCCGGAGCTGTATCAGTATGGGGACTGGTAATGGCGGCGGAGATTTAAAGTGATACAGGAAGGGTCTGGATAACACATTACTGTCAGGAGCGTGAAGCAATGGAGTTGCAGATAACCGGAACCAATATTGAACTAACGTCGGCAGTAAACCGCTACGTTGAACGCAAGCTGGGCAAACTCAGCCGGCATTTGCCCAGTATTATTGAATCTAAGGTAGAGATTTCGGAGGAAAAAACAAAGTCACCCCAGCAGCACTATCTGGTGCGTGTAACCGTAGCCGGTGGCGTCGGTGGCGCTGTATTTCATGGTGAAGAGAGAGGCGAAGACCTTTTCAGGGCTATTGATAAGGTAGCTGCCATCATGACTCGTCAGCTTGAACACCATAAGGGAAAACTCTATGAAAAGGGCAGAGGCAATTCGCTTGCCCGAGGCGAATTAAACGAGACATCAGGACCGGTAGAGCCTGTCAGAAAGGTAGTTAAGACCAAGCGTTTTGCTGTCATGCCAATGTCCGTAGCTGAGGCTATTGAGCAGATGGAGCTCCTGAGACATAATTTTTTCCTGTTCTTTGACGCTGATGCCGGGGAGATTAAGCTGTTATACCGGCGGAATGATGGTGACTACGGACTGATTGAGCCGGAGATAGGGTAGACAGAGGCGTTGACCGGCAGGTATTTAATGTTATACGATAATCACGGGGCATAGAGGCTGTATGGCGGTTAAGCATAAAAATTTATTTTTATATCTGACCCTGGCCTGCTTTTTAGGTATTGTCCTCATCTTCATTTTTGACGGCTATATGGGTGTCTATGACAGCCTCACTGTTAGAGCCGGGGAGAATGAGCAAAAGATAGAGGCTTCTGTCTGGGAGCGGGACTACTGGTCGACGGCGGTTGAATGGGGTGGGAAGGCTTTCTGCCACTACGAGGTGGACAATCGCCGATTTTCCAGCTATAGGGCTGATGTTGAGGTATCGGTGTGGCACAGCCAGGAGAAGGTGGCTGATTTGATAACCCAGGAATTGTCATTGGGTTCGTTTGATAAAGGGCAGATGGAGTGGGTTGTGGATATGGCGGAAATTGTCCCCGCCGATGCTCCCCCCGAGCAGGGCTACGAATTTACTTTAGTCATAAATAGAGGTGAGATAGAGCGGAGGTTTGTCATTCATGTCGGGCTGAGTAACTACCCGATAAAGGTGGTACCGGTGCCCCCAAGATAACTCTAAGAGGCTTAAGGAAAATATGAAACTGGAATATGTACTATACGGCTTTGGGATTCTGTTCTGCATCGCCGGTGTCGGCTACCTGGCAGCCGAGTACGTTAAATATCTCTCTGATATCGGCAAGATAGTCTCACTGCTGCTGACAGTAGGTCTTTTTACCTTTCTGGGTAAATACTTTGAAGGACTGGGGTGGTAGCTAAATGGCGACAGCGGTAGCGGTACTGGCTTCACTGGCTTTCATTGGCTGGATTATCTTCCGGGCAGTGAAAGAGAAGTCAGTCAAAGCCCACTTTGTGAGTTACGGCGTGGCTGTTGTAGCGGGCATATTCACCTATGCCTATTTCCTCAGTATGGAATTCCCTCAGCTGATTAAGATTATCATCAGTATCCTTCTCGGCATCATTCTGATAGTTGTCGGGGCTCTGTACCAGCGACGTCAGACAGGCAAACCGTGACTCCGCCACAATTGTACTATTATATCTTTAACACGTCTGCCGGCCGGGTGGGGATACTGGGCTCAACAACTGGCTTATTGCGCATCACTCTGCCACGGCGCTCGGCTGAGGAAATACAACAGCAACTTGGCGATAGCGTCGACCACGCCGTTCGCTCGCCTCAATTCTATGGAGACCTGATGAAACGCCTCAGGGCATACTTTACCGGTCGTAAAGTGGAATTCCCCGACACGCTTGACCTCTCCGTAGCCACCGACTTTCAGCGTGAAGTATGGGATGCAACCAGGCTCATACCTTATGGTGAGACCAGAAGCTATACCTGGGTGGCGGAGCAGATAAAAAAGCCGAGAGCGGTGCGCGCTGTAGGGCAGGCTCTGGGCAGAAACCCGCTACCTGTTATTGTTCCCTGTCACCGGGTGTTGACCAGTAATGGCGGGCTTGGCGGCTTTAGCGGAGGACTGGAGATGAAGAGGTTTCTTCTGCGTCTGGAAGCGACAGCTGGTATTAAATAAACTGCTTTCAATCAACGTGGTAGTGGATTTTTTTGGCGGATAACTTGGCTCTGTATAGTCTTCGTTTTGCCTCGGAAGTGCCTCTTAACTTCAGGTTCAGGAAATCCAGTTCATATTCCTCAAGCAGTCCTTCCCCGGCGAAGCTGAAGTATCTGTTATTGCCTATTATAATATGGTCTAAAACCTTGAGCTTCATAATACTCCCGGCATAGACCAGTTCGCGGGTCAGCTCTTTGTCACTCGTACTGGGCTCAGGGTTGCCCGAAGGGTGGTTATGGACAAAGATCAGGGAGGCGGCATTGTGTTTGATAGCGCCCTCAATAACCTCGCGGGGAGAGACAGAACTGCCGTTTACCGTGCCTTCAGAGAGGTCAACAGTATCAATAATCTGGTTCTGGCTATTAAGGTAGAGCACCTTAAAGACCTCTTTTTTGAGGCCGCGCATGGCGTGGTAAAGATAGTCAAAGACCTCCTGGGAGGATTTGTAAAATGGCTTATCCAGGATTTTCGCCTTGAGAAACTCCCGGGCGACTTCCTGCACCAGCTTGATGCCGAAGGCGCTATGAGAGCCAATTCCATCTATCTGCTGCAGCTCCTCGGCAGGGGCTTCCAGGACTCCCCGCAGCGTTTTGAATCTCTTAATCGCTTCTTTGGCCGGCAGCTTGCAGTCCTTGCGCGGGGTGCCCAGGCTCAGCAGTAATTCCACGATTTCGTAGTCGTGAAAACCGGTCAGTCCCGATTTAAGAAACTTGTCCCGCAGTCTCTTTCTGTGTCCCTGATGTGTATCGCCCGCAGGCATCTCGGCGTCTTTTGTCATACAGAGTATCTCTTTTGCCAATATTCTAGCACTAAGAGACGGATGTTACCAGATGGTTTTTCTCTACCTCATCCCCTTTGTCCCCCTTTCCTTCAAAGGAGAGGGGGAAAGTATTTTGAGAGGGGTTGGCGCCCCTAACTCCCTGTAAAGATAAGAGGCTGGTGTTTCCCTGAAACCCCCTGTGGGGCGGTAGGGTACACGCTTACGGGATAAGCCTTAGATGGCATGAGGGCGGCAGGGTGGGAAAAGATAAACAGAGAAAAGACCGGGGTCAGGGGGATGGTTCACTAATTGAGTCCGCCGTCTCTATTCTAAACCCGTCTTCTCCGACCAGTTCCACCAGATGCTGCCTGAGTTCGGGGCAATAGTTCGTGTGTATGTTGGCAAGCCTGAGATTGGTCGCTTCTCCCCCGCTGGTTATATTAAGTTGAATTTCATCCTGCCCGGGGAAGGTTCTAAGAACTGCCATTATTCTGTTAAGGCGAGCGATATCCCCGTCCTCATCACTGGTCTGGCTGATTTGTATTACCAGCCGTCGTCTCTCCACAGGTGTGGTGTCGGTCGCTACTGTCTCAACCGGAGCCTCCGGTGCCGCCGGCTCAGCCGTGGCGGTTGGCTTCTGCTCCGGGGCTGGCTGGTAGAGGCGCACATTGTCACAGTTTATCTGCACCCGGTCGTCCCGCACCCTGACCTTGCCCTGCACAACAAGCTCATTGCCTTCCTGCCAGAGGTCATCGGTTTCCGCATATACCTTGGGCCAGACCATAACCTCAATCTGACCACTGAAGTCCTCAAGAATGGCGCTGGCAAAGGACCTGCCGTCTCTTGTCATGAGGTAGCGGGCGGAGATAAGCCTGCCAGCGACAACAATGGACTGCCCGGCCAGTTCGGCATCAATTTGACCGCAGAAAGTAGCGTCGGTACCTTCGCTGATGACCGGACTGAAAGGCTTTTCGGAAAAGCTTACCCCCATTAACTCCTTTTCCCAGGCCGCCTTCTCCCGGTCGGAAACGTCAGCAGGCGTCAGGTCAAGCTCGGGGAGAGGCACTGGTGCCGTCTTTCCCCAGAGGTCAAACATGGTGGACTGTCCCGTCTCGCGCAGACGCTGTTCCCTTTGAGCCAGGGACAGGATACGGCTGACATTATTAAGCAGGGTGCCGCGGTCTTGCAGGGAGTCCAGGGTTCCCGCCTTAATCAGGCTCTCCATAACCCGCCTGTTTATGGCATGCAGGTCACAGCGGCGGCACAGGTCTTCAATAGATTTAAAGTCACCGCCCTCATGGCGCTCAGCAATGACAGGCTCAATAGCCCCGCTACCAACATTCTTGATAGCGGCCAGACCGAAGAGAATAGCCGGCTGGCCGTCACTGTCCTCTTCTATGGAGAAATCAAGCTCGCTGCGGTTGATATCCGGTGGCAGAACCGTGATGTTCAGACGGCGGCACTCAGCGGCGGCATTAGCCACCTTCTCTGACTGACCGGCATGGATAGTCAGGAAGGCGGTTATATATTCTGCCGGGTAGTTTGCCTTGAGATAGGCGGTTTGATAGGCAATAAGAGCATAGCTGACACTGTGCGCCTTGTTAAAGGCATAGCCAGCAAAGGGTTCAATGAGGTCAAAGACCTCAGCGGCTAACTCGGCAGAGTACTCCTTCTTTTTAGCACCGGCAATAAAGCTGCGCCTTTCTTTCTTCATAACCTCGGGAATCTTCTTGCCCATTGCCTTGCGGAAAATATCAGCCTGTCCCAGACTGTACCCAGCCAGGGCCTGCACGATGAACAGCACCTGGTCCTGATAGACAATTACTCCGTAAGTTTCTTTAAGGATATTTTCCAGGGTTGGGTGAGGATAACGGATAGGCTCAAGACCGTGCTTGGCCCTGATAAAGGTCGGAATGTGCTCCATAGGTCCCGGGCGGTACAGGGCGACCATGGCGGCGATATCGCTAAAGTTGGTGGGCTTGAGTTCCTTGATATAGCGGCGCATACCGGCTCCCTCCAGCTGGAACACACCGGCCGTCTCCCCCGAGGATAGCAGGTTAAAAGTCTTGGCATCATCCATCGGAATATTATGTAGGTCAATATCAACACCATGATTTTGGCGGATAATCTCCCTGGCCTTACCCAAAATAGTAAGGTTAGCCAGGCCGAGAAAATCCATCTTGAGCAGGCCGATTCGGGCAATATCTCCCATGGAAAACTGGGTCATCACTGCCTCTTGACTATCCATCCGACCCCCCCGCTGTAGCGGGACATATCTGGTGAGAGATTCTCGGGAAATGACGACACCAGCCGCATGAGTGCTGGCGTGGCGGGCAATACCCTCCACCCTCTTGGCTGAATCAACCAGGTTGCGCACAATGTCATCATCATAGTAGATATTTTTAAGTTCACCATTCTCTTCCATGGCCCTGCTCAGAGTCATACCCGGCGCGTTGGGCACCAGCCTGGCAACACGGTCAACATCACCATAGGGCATACCCAGTGCCCGTCCCACATCCCTGATGGCAGCTTTGGCACCGAGGGTGCCGAAAGTGATAATCTGAGCCACGTGGTCCTGCCCGTATTTCTGTGATACATAGGAGATTA
>CAYWAU010000051.1:0-11961 GCA_964456395.1 uncultured Dehalococcoidaceae bacterium | reverse complement strand
ACTGGCCTATGCTAACCCCGGCGAGAACGATGCCCGTCATCAATGTCCTTCTCCCGACAAACCACCTGGCGACAGTTGACAACTGCGGTACCCAGACACCACTCATGCCGGTACCTACTATCACCCCGTAGAACAGATACATCTGCCAGAGAGCGCTGACCTGCGACATCAGCAAATAACCCAGACCTAAGAATAAGCCACAGAGCGTCAACACCACCCGGGGACCGAACCTGTCATTAAGTCCCCCCACGACAATGCCCAGCACGCCGTATATAATCATGGACAGCGAGAAGGCGCCTGAGGTCATGGCATGAGTCCAGCCAAACTCGTTCAACAACGGCTTAAAGAAGACGCCAAAGGAATTATAGAGGGCCCACGAAACCACCATAATGAGGAGGGCCATCACAACCACGATATAGCCGTAGAAAAAACGTGGTTCAGTCTTAAGAGATTGGTAAACTTTCTTATCAGGCACGATAAACCAGTTCCAGAGCAGCTTCTCTTGTCAGGATAGTGCCATTATAGCATAAAAGAGGGAAGAGGTGTCGGTAAGCTACGATTGTAGTACACCAGTAAACAAGCTAGTGGGGAATGAATTATAGAGTGAATTCATAGGCGGTTAACGGCGATAATATAAGCAGCGGTTAAGGCGGTGTCTGTGCAACCGTACCATCGGCAGCAAACGTATAATTACATCCCGACCTAACGGAAGTCCCATCAAGACCGTGCAGATAGTCCGTTAATACCAGTGGCGGCAAATCGTCAGTCTGGACCTGGCTCATATCAGCAGTGGGGCCAACCGCCTTCAAAGTACCGTTAGCGCTGTCACTCAACATTTGCACCACAGCTGTTTGGATATTATGCAATTCAGAATCGCTTGATTCAATCCTGCCTTTAGTGATCAACTGACCAACACTGGGAAAAGCTACCGCCGAAAGAGAACCCAGGATAGCCACAACGACCAAAATCTCGAAGAAAAAGCCGGAGCTTTTTTTGTCCTCCATAGTCCCACTCTTTTATGTATATACGGTACTAATGTAATTTATAGCGCTATTTGTAATTCCGGTGACCGATGTCACTTATAGTACTAATGTAATAGCTCTAAGTAATATACACATGTATACAGACAACTATTTTCATTGAGAGTTACCCCCAATTCTTTAAAGAATGGGAGTAGACACCCAGAGGAAATAAAGGTTCGTTTGCTTTTCACCGGACTCCACATATATTACATTTTGACTGGTGATAACGATTAAGAAAGCCCTCATTATTGATAATATTGATAATGGCATTTCGCATGCGACCAGTTCTCAACTTCTCATCAAAGAGGGCTATGATGTCCATATGGTGCCTAGTTCTAACGCGGGCTTACAACAGCTAGATGCTCAAGACTATGATTTAATAATCGTACAGGAAAGCCCCGAAGCTCAAAGCTGGCAGCTTTGTGAGAAAATCCGGCACTTATCCGGTATGCCCCTTATTGTCATCAGCCCGAATGCCAGTGCCGATACCTGTGTCAAGACAATTAACGCCGGCGCTGACTACTTCTTGAGAAAGCCTTTCGGCCCGCTGGAGTTCATAGCGAGAGTACAGTCCTTACTTCAGCGTACGTCACAAAACCAGCCGGCACCCATCGGCACGTAGCCTGGCAACTGCGGCAAACAGCATTATCAAGTAAGGTCAATATAATGTACAAAAAAGTAGTTGTGCCTTTAGATGGTTCCTCGCTGGCTGAGGTAGCCCTGCCTTACGCAGAGGAGATAGCTGGAAAGGTAGGTTCTGAGATTATCATGTTATCGGTTCTCCAGTCCGAAGAGGCTGATGAATACCAGAAGCACTACACTTACACCACGAAAATAGTAAATACCACCAGGCGCCATGTTGAGAAGTACCTTGAGATATCACGGGAACAAGCCATTAAAGTAGGGACAGCGACTCGGTCGGGCAATCCTGCCGAGGGCATTTTAGACTATGTCGGCAAAGGAGCTCCCACCTTAATTGTCATGGCAACCCATGGTCGGTCTGGTATCAGCCGCTGGGCAGTGGGAAGCGTCGCCGACAAAGTGGTGAGAGCTACGATACGGCAGCCCCTGCTGCTCATCAGAGCCAAAGGCTCCCATCCGGATATAAGGGCCAAGCGCATACTGAAGAAGGCTCTGGTGCCGCTGGATGGCTCAACAGGCAGTGAAGCCGTGATTCCCTATATTATGGAGATTGCCCCCAATCTCCAAATGGAGCTTACTTTACTTCAAGTAATACCAAAGAATAATCACATTAATGCGGATGCTGAAGCCTACCTCCAGAGCTTGTGTCGCCGACTTGAAGATAGAGGTATCGCTACGAGATATGAGGTAAGAGTCGGCGCCGCAGCCGACCAGATTATTGACCTTGCCGATGAACTGGCTATTGACGTGGTAGCGATGTCAACACACGGTCAGACTGTCGTCAGTCTCTGGCCTCTGGGCAGCGTAGCCCAAAAGGTTCTGCTTGGAGGCAACACGCCACTCCTGCTGATAAGAGCCTGAGTCCCTGCGGACTCTGGCGATTACGGAAAGCCATATTCCCATGTCCTTCCCGGTGAAGCGGACTTGCTTAATTTGCGTTACTCTGCTATTTTAAAAATGCTTGGTTTGTTAAGCAATTCAGCTACATGGATGATACCGTAATTATCAAAAGACTGGTGGTGGGGTCGCTATCCGCCAACTGTTATATTGTCGGCTCAGAGGCGACGGGAGAAGGGCTGGTAATTGACCCCGGCGGCAATGCTCAAGATATTATCAAAGCCATTAGTGATTCGGGTCTTGACATTAAGATTATTGTACTGACTCATGGACATTCCGACCACATCGCCGCCTTATACGATATCCAGGAAAGAACCGGGGCTAAAGCTGCCATTCATACCGCTGATGCCGACTTTCTCCACGGCCGGGGTTCTCACAGTATGATGTTTGGTATTTCCTACAAAACACCGGAGCCACCCGACAGGTTGCTCAAGGAAGGAGATATCATCGACGTTGGAGATTTACATTTTTCGGTAATACACACGCCGGGACATACTCCCGGCAGCATTTGTCTTCTTCTAAACAATAAAGTATTTACCGGAGATACACTTTTATATCGCGGTATCGGTACCACTCTGATGCCCGGAAGCAGCCGCCGCCAGCTAATAGACAGCATCCACACCAGGCTGATGGTGCTACCCGACGACACCACCCTGTATCCCGGACACGGCAGGGCGACTACCATCGGCGCGGAACGAAAAGATAATCCCTTTTTGCGCGGCTGGTAGTCTTGATTATTAATCCTTCAGCCCATTTACTTCGCCTCAGGCGTACCCCTTCGGGATAGATAATCCCAACCCCAAATAAAAGCCAACCTCAAGCAACCAATCCCCGCTACAGGCGGGGTTTTTGTTTATTCCTCATGCTCTGGACAAAAGTGTGACATTTTTGTGAAGTCTCATCCACCTTTTGTGATTCGCCTGTGAGCCAACTGAATTAAATTAATGCCAGTACATTCGTTAATAAGGTTAACCACGTGAATAACGTAATGTGCCCGAGCAGTTAATTATGCAGTAACACTGCACCTAGGGAGGTATATCTTGGAAACAAGTCTAGAAAAAGCGTGCCCGGAATATCTCACTACCGGTTCCGTCGCCAGATATTGCGGGGTGAGCAAGGTAACGGTATTACGATGGATTGAGAAAGGGAACCTGACAGCCTTCAGACTTCCCGGAGGTCAAAACCGAGTACACAGAGACGATTTTTATGCTTTTGCAGCCAAGTATAGCATACCAATTAAAAGCGCACGCCCGGAGAGGTAAGTAAGTGAGGGGTAGAACACGGGACAAAAGATTAAAAACACGCCTCAGACAGCTATGTGAAGCTGCCACCTATCTTTGTTTGAGTAAAGTCATACTGGGAGGTACAGAGCAATGGCAAAATCAGTGAAGTTTCATTCATCATCGTTCCATCAGATTTTTAGCTTCTTGATTGCAATCATATTTCTATTCGGGTTACTGCCAATCCCGGCACTGGCACAAACAGATGGCACAATTGCCGGGCAGGTTACCGATAATACTACGGGTAATCCTATCGATAATGCCAGCATTCTCGTACTAGAGTCGGAGGATGCCCCGCCCTCTTGGAATGGCAACACCAATGCTAGCGGTAACTACACTTTTCCCGTGCCTGAAGGTACAGGCTATCTAGTAGGTGCCATTAAGGAGGGATACGTCAGCAGACAGGTGACTGGCCAGAGTGTCACTGCCAACGCGACCACTACCATCAATTTTTCGTTACTTCCGGGCGGCGTTATCCAGGGCACGGTAACCGATAACTCCACCGGGAACCCTATCCAGGGTGCAGACCTCTGGGCTTATCAGCCAGGAACGCCTGAAGTGAGGTATGAAACCATGCCTACTGCTTCCGATGGCAGTTACAGCCTCACGGCACCTCCGGGAACAGGCTATACTGTTCAAGCTGCCAAGAGTGGCTATGTTGATACTATCCAGACAGGCATTGACGCTGAATTGGCTTCACCAAAGACGTTGAACCTTGCTTTGGACCCGGTGGATAGTACTCCACCAGCAGCCGTTAATGACCTCGCTGCTGGCAGCCCGACCCCCACCTCCATCACCCTGACCTGGACGGCTCCCGGCAATGATGGCACTAACGGCCAGGCCGCTCAGTACGATATCCGCTACGATACCTCTATTATTGATGATAATACAAAATTTACCAACGCTACACCGGCGCAGAACCCGCCGGCACCACAGCCGGCCAGCGCCAGCGAGAACTTCACCGTAGACGGACTCAGCGATAACATCACCTACTTCTTCGCCATCAAGACCAGGGACGAAGCTAACAACTGGTCAGACCTGTCTAACTCGCCTTCGGCTACCACTACCCCAGCACCCTACTTCAACATTGCCCATAGCCAGGACATGTCCTCCTTTATGCTCGGCGCCGGGGACAATATCACCGAAACATTCAATATATCCTCGGTGAATGACTTCGAGGGGACAGTCTACCTTAGCTTCAGTGGGCCTCACGAGATACATGACAACTCCAGCCTGTCCCTCACCCAGGTAACCCTGTCGGCCGGTGCTACCGAGACAGTGACCCTGACTCTGGGCGCCAGCGCCATGACACCTTCAGGAACCTATCAATGCGGTCTTGGTGGCCTGAGCACTGCCTACGGCCCCCAGAGCAAAGGATTCTACTTTACCGTGATTGTCGGCGTGTCCGGGGAGCCGCTACTGTCGGCATCACCAGCCATGGTCGCCACCGGCAATCAGACAAGCTTTTTCGCCTCCCAGTTTACCCCAAACGAGGACGTAACCCTCAAATGGGATTCCGGACCCGAAGTGGGGCAGACGCTGGCGACGGGGCAGATTGACGGCAACGGCGCCTGGCAGGTACAGGTGACCATACCCGAAAGCATGCCCGGCGGCAACTTTGCTGTAAAGGCAATCTCAGCCTCAAGCACCGCCGTATTTTATCTTACCGTTACCTCAGGTTCCGAGGCTGACTTCATCATGTCTGTCTCGCCGGAATTTATCTCCGTAGAGCCGGGTGACTCCGATAACGTTACCGTTTATGTAACCTCCATTAACGGCTTCAATGCCCCGGTTACACTTTCCATAGGCTCACCACCCGGGGTAACCTGCAACCTGTCAGCAAGCAGCGTGACACCCGGTGCCGGAGAGACCACTTCGGCCACACTCACCATAACTGTTGAAGAGTGGGCGTCCCCGGAAATGTACCACATCAACGCAGACGGTGCCTGTGCCGACCCGGCTATAACCAAGATGGTGGACATCAACCTAGACATTCCGCCTCTGGCGGAGTGGGGATGCAGTATCTACCTATCACAATCTTATGGTCAGGCCGGTGATAGCATCACCGTCACCGGCTCAAACTTCCCACCATCAACTGACAATCAGACCGTTACCATCAGCGAAGCTTGCTCCTGTACTGAATTGCAGACGAGCCCGTCCACCATTACCGTGGACAATGGCGGCTTCACCGGAACGTTTACCATCCCGTCAGGAATACCCTCCGGCAATTACCGGATTAAAGCGACAGTGGTGAGCACCGGAGACTTCGACGAGAGGGATTTCCAGATTCTGGGGACGGGGGAAACCTTCACTCTGGAAGCTTCACCCCAGTCAATTACCGTAGCCACGGAGCAAGGTGGAAACTCGGCATCAACCTCGGTCAATATCTTCTCCGTGGGCGGCAGCAATCCTTCGGTTAACCTGGCCATAGAGGGTGCCCCGTCTTGGCTAACGTACCAATTCGGCTCACTCCCGGCCAACACCCCGGCTGTTAGCGATAATGCCGTCTCGGTACCTGCCGGCGAGTCAGCTTCCCGGAACCTGTTACTGACCGCCAGTATGACGGCACCCGCCGGCAACTACTCCATAACCGTCAAAGGATGGGTAACCAGCAGCACGGAGCAACGTATTCCGCTGGAACTGACCGTACAGCCTCCGGCCGGCTTCGGGATGGCACAACTCACCCTGAGCCCCACTTTCGGCAGTAATGGCCGGATAGTGAATTTTTCCGGCTCTGGCTTTACAAATTGCAGTCCAAGCCGGGTTACCATGCTTAAGTTCGGAGAACTGAATATACTCACCGGTCAGAGCCTGCCTACTATTAACGTGCCCGAGACGGGGAGTTCTGCCGGCAAGTTCTCCGGGACCTTCCATGTCCCAGCGGTACTACCCCCCGGTACCTATCCGGTAAAAATCAGAGTAGGCTCACCACCCGATGACAAGTTCGTCAGCAAATTATTTACCATCACCGGAGGTGGCGACACATTTGTTCTCCAGGCATCTCCGTCAGTCCTGTGGGCCGAGCAGGGCAGAGAAACAAGCACCATGATAAAGGTGCAGGCAGTCGGCTCCTCATCAGCCAACGTGAGCCTTTCCGTGGAGGGATGCCCGACTGATATAACCGCCAGCTTTGCTTCGGGCAATGTCACGGCGCCTCCCGGCAGTACGGCCAGCACCGACCTGAACTTATCCATTAGCGACTGGATGCCCACCGGACACTATTCCATTACGATTAAAGGACAGCGAATTAACAGTGCCGAGGTACACCGGATACCGCTGGAGATAGATATAGCACCTCCCGCCGGTTTCGACATGGCTTCAATGTATCTCAATCCAACTACGGGAACGCAGGGAACCTGGATTACCATCAGCGGCAGCGGTTTCCCTGCCAGTACAAATATGACGCACCTGTACTTTGGCCCAAATGACCAGACTATACCCAGCATCACCACGGACAGCAACGGAGCATTGCCAGCAGTAGTGATGCAGGTTTCAGCTAATCTAACCCACGGCATGTATTGGGTTGAGGTGGTAGTAGGCAACCCACCCTACGATAAGAGAGCCAGTGCCGAGTTCACGCTGGTCAGCGACAATGCGAGCTTCAACATCAACCTGTCACCGTCCATGATACACGCCGCACCGGGTGAGCTTGAGTCTACATCGGTAAACGTACAATCAGTCGGCACCTCCTCCGCCAATATCACCCTCAGGGTTGACGGGCCACCCAATATCCAGTGGCGCTTCGACGGCGGCGCCTGGGGGGCGTCGGCAAACGTATCACCACCCATAGGCAGCACTATAATGTCATCTCTGGAAATCCAGCCTAAGGCTTCCACCTCCATGGGGCATTACTCACTGGCTGTCAAAGCCACTGACGGAGAGCAGCAGGAAATGCGCAACCTGGAACTGGACGTCGGGGCTTCCGCCGGCTATCATATGCCAATCTTTTCACTCAATCCGAATAACGGCACGGCGGGAACCAATGTCGCCTTCAGCGGCTCCAACTTCCCAGAAAACGCCCAGGTCCTTGATATCACCTTTAGCGGTGACAATATAACCCTGGGACAGTCAATTACCACCTCTCCCCAGGGCTCATTCTCCGGGTCGTTTACCGTTCCCAGCACCGTGGGCGGACAGACCATCACGGCTGGCTCCTACATGGTAGGAGTTACGGTCGCCACCGACACCCGAGCCGATGCCAGCTTCAATATATACGGCAGCGATGATACATTTACCCTCAGTCTCTCCCCGAACTACATACAGGGTGAACCCGGAGACGACCCCTTCACTACGGGCATCCTTAAGGCTCTGGGCAGTGCCTCGCCAACGGTAAAGATGGCCGTTAGAGGACTGCCGCCGGGAGTCACTACCTTATGGGACGGCAATGCGCAAAACATTTACACTCTCAACGCCCCGCCGGGAGGCCAGAACAACTTCAATCTGACTCTGGAACTCCCCGGTATGATAGCGATGGGTCAGTACCCCGCCGTCCTCGAGGGATGGGTTGACAGTAACCAGAATAACACCTGGGATGATGGCGAAGATATTGCCCGTATCAACCTGGAACTGGCTGTTATGCCACCCCAGGGCTATGGCATGGGCATGCTCTCACTGAGTCCCACTTACGGCGAAATAGGGGATACCATAACCTTCGCCGGCTCCGGCTTCCCCGCTAATACCGCAATAAATAGCCTGACATTCTTTGATACCGACATACTGAGCAATGCTATCACCACATCTGATGACGGCTCATTCTCAGGCGTATTCACGGTACCCGGCACTGCCTTCGGGATGAATACAGGGCCCGGTACATATCCGGTTGATGTTATGGTAGGCACACCACCCCATGATACAATGGGTTTCTTTGATTTCCAGGTAATATCATCCGACCAGAAATTCAGTGTCGGTGCTTCTCCCGGCTGGCTGGCAAGTCCAGCCGGCGACACCGCCTATATTAATATTAACGTGCGTTCTCTGGTAACCACCCCACCCAGCCCCAACGTAATGATACGGATTGAGGGTCTGCCCAGGGGCGTAACTCCCAGCTTCACTACAGCCAATGTCACACCACCCGTCGGCGATATGGAGAGCCGTGAGCTCCGATTGACAATCTCCGACTCCTGTTCGCCGGGCAACTACCCGATATCCATCCGGTCTTATAACGCCGCGGTGCCCACCGAGGAAATGTGGGGAGAATTCACGCTTGAGGTAACTCCGTCATCCGACTTCATGGAGATGGGCATGGCCACGCTAAGCCTTTCGTCCACCTTCGTCTCCGTGGGTGACCAGATAACCGTCAACGGTTACGGCTTCCCCAGGGATGAGAACCTCAATTATATACACCTGGGGCCGGCAGATGTTACACCCACCAGCGTGAACATAACCACAGATGCTACCGGTGCCTTTTCCGCGGTTATTACAGTGCCCAATATTAACTCCGGCACCCATCCGATTGAGGTAAACGTACAGAATACTATCAGGATGATGCCATTTAATATCATGGGTGCCAATGATACTTTCTCCCTGAAAATCAGCCCAGGTTGGCTGGAACCGATACCGGCGGGCGACCCCAACGGGCGAGAGATTGCCATCACCATTGATGCCCTGCCCGGTAAGACTCCAGCGGTCAGCCTCAGCACCGAAGGACTCTTCGCCGCCTTCGGCACTATAGAAGAAGTTTGGAGCCCGGCGTCTCAATCGGTCAATGTAACCAGCGCCGGTGGCACTGCCACGGCGACTTTAACATTAATACCTTTAGAAAACATCCCACCCGGACCCTACCCCTTCACCATTGTCGGCATTGACGGTAACGGCAACCGTCGCGACTTCTATATGGAGCTACAGGTTAACGCTCCAGGCGACTTCATGGATAGCACCATGGGCATGGACGAGAGCGCGTGGAGCGAGCAATGGCTGGGGACAGAATGGGAGCATGGTATATTCTTCTCTGAGGTAATACTATCGCCCAAGAGCGGGCCCGCCGGCACACAGGTTAGCTATACCGGCACCAACCTGCCCAGCGGCGCTAATGTAACCAGCATCAGCTTCGCCAGCGGACAATCTGTGTCGTTGCCAGCCGGCGGCCTGACCGTTGACAGCAACGGTAGTTTCTCCGGCTCATTTATTGTCGATGAGGCATGGAACTTAACCCCCGGCATGTACGGCGTAGAATTCTACGTTGAAAAGGATGATGGTTGGTCTCAGTACATTATGGAAGACTTCAACCTCATGAGGAGCAATGCCGCCTTCAGCCTTGAGGTTACTCCCGACTGGATACCACCGATACCGCCGGGGGACTTCGGGCAGACCAAGGTAAACGTAAAAGCCCTTGGTTATTCAAGCGTTAATGTAACGCTGGCGGTTATGGAAACATTTGGAGGTATGAGTATACCCGGAGGAGCCCAGGCACACTGGGGCTCTACTGATGGTCCCGCTACAGCTAATGTCACGGTGCCAGCCGCCGGCCAGGCTTCAAAGACCTTTTACCTGCAGGGAGCTGAGCCTGGCTTCTATATGATAACTATTGTCGGCTGGATAGACAGCAATGGCGACCAGGTAATGGAGCCTGACATACAAACAGAAACTGAATCGGCATTCATGGTGCCTCTGGACTTTGAGGTAGAGCCGCCGCAGGAGTACAAGAACTGGGATATGAACACCATGATGGGTGACATGAACATGATGTATGACATGAACATGACCTCTAACGATATGTACCTGTTCTACTTCCCCGAGTTTGTACTCAGTCCTAATATGGGACAGGCCGATACCAAAGTAAATATCAACGCTACGGATTTCCCGGCTAACGCCACGGTAACGCGTCTACGCTTCGCCGGCGTGGACCTGCCCGTTCCCACCGGTACGACCGCCGACGAAAACGGCGACTTCACTCTCGTCTTTAACGTACCCAAGAGCATGTGGAATGCACCTATCGGCTCCGGCTCGTACGATGTCGAGGTTGAAGGACAGGCAGATAACGGACCTCCGGTCCATATCATGAAGCCCTTCCAAGTAACGGCAGCAGATGTCGCCTTTACCCTCAGGGCCGACCCCGACTGGCTGCCGCCGATTCCACCCGATGGTAGCGCTTCAACACTGATTCGGGTCAGGTCTATGATCAGTGCCGCCAACGTAACACTGTCCGTGGACAAAATTCCACCGGGCATCAATACCGTTTTCTCCAGTAATACGGTAAACGTTACCCCCGGTGGTTCCGGCATCGCCACACTCACACTGACGCCTGCCGGTATCCCCCAGGGACACTACTTTGCCGAAATCAAGGGTACGGCTACCGTCAGCGGTGTCCAGAAAACATTCTTCGCCCATATAGAATTCGACATCGAGCCGCCCATGGGATTCATGAACTGGGATAGGAACGCCATGATGACCGACATGAACACGATGTATGACATGAACATGGTCGCCGCCGATATGTACTTATTCTACTTCCCCGAAATTACCCTGAGTCCCAACATGGGACAAGCAGGTAAAAAGGTAACTATCAACGCCACCGACTTCCCGGCCGGCGCTAACGTTACCCGCCTCCGCTTCGCCGGTATGAACCTGCCCGTTCCCGCCGGCACGGCTGCCGATAATAACGGCGCCTTCACTCTCGTCTTTAACGTACCCAATACCATGTGGAGCGCCAACATCACCCCCGGCTGGTACGATGTCGAGGTCGAAGCCCAGAAACCCGGCGAATATCCGGTCTTCATCATGAAGCCCTTCCAGGTAACATCGTTAGATGCCGCCTTTACCATGAGGGCCGAGCCCAACTGGCTGCCGCCGATTCCGACTAACGGTAATGCCTCGACCAATATATGGATTAATTCCACAGGAGAGGGTGCTACCGTTACCCTGACTGTAGACAAGATTCCACCGGGTGTTACCACAGCCTTCTTACCCGGTAATCAGATAGACATATCGCCAGGTCGTTCAGGCACAGCCACTCTTACCCTGACGCCTACCAATATCCCGCCGGGACACTACCGCGCTGAAATCAAGGGTACGGCCACCGTCAGCGGTGTCCAGAAGACCTTCTATACCCATATCGAATTCGAAGTACAGCCGCCCATGGCGTTCATGAACATGCGCCAGGATTTTGGCGACATGATGGGTGA
>CAYWAU010000050.1:0-11981 GCA_964456395.1 uncultured Dehalococcoidaceae bacterium | reverse complement strand
TCTGTGCCCATGCCTTCGATATTGGAGAGTATGCTTTCCTGAGTACCCTGGCCGACGGACATCAGGATAATTACAGAGGCGACGCCGATAACGACTCCCAGGATGGTCAGGAAGCTGCGCAGCTTGTGAGTGCTTAGTCCAACCCAGACAGTAGATAAAAGGCTTAACCACTTTTTCATGCGCTTTCCTCCGCAACGACCTCGCCATCCTTGAGGTGAATTATCCGCTGGCAGTGTCTGGCAATGTTAGCGTCATGGGTTACCACGACCAGGGTAATGCCCTGCTCGGCATGCAGAGAGGTGAGGATAGAGATTATCTCCGCGCCGGACTTGCTGTCCAGCTGTCCGGTAGGTTCATCTGCCAGAAACAGGGAGGGGTTTTTCACTATAGACCGGGCGATGGCGACCCTTTGCTGCTCACCTCCGGAAAGCTCGATGGGGCGATGCTTGACTCGTTCGGAGAGTCCTACCTTAGCCAGTGCCTCTATGGCACGTTGCCGGTCAATACCGCCGGAATATGCCATGCCCATTTCCACGTTAGCCAGTGCCGTGAGCCGGGACAGCAGGTTGAAGGTCTGAAAGATAAAGCCAATCTTTTGACCTCTGATGCGGGCCAGTTCACTGCTTTTAAGGCGGCTGACCTCTCTACCTTCCAGATAATAGCTGCCTGAAGTCGGTACGTCCAGGCAACCAAGAAGGTTAAGCATGGTTGTCTTCCCTGAGCCGGAGGGCCCCATAATCGCCACCAGTTCGCCCTGTTTAATGTGGAGGCTTACGCCCTTGAGCACGGTTAGCTCTCTTTTACCCATTGGGTAGACCTTGGTTATATCCTGAAGTCTAATCATATGCTTGGTCTCCCTCATTAACGTGGCCGCGGTCCGAAGATCCCCATCGCTGGTCGTCTCTCCTCGGTCGTTGTTGTGGTGACAGTACCCTGCGGAACGATTACCTGCTCACCTTCGCTGAGACCTTCGGTTACCTCGGTGAACTGGTAGTCGGAGATTCCTGTCTGTATGGCGCGCTGTTCGGTTGCGCCGGTTGACGTTACCACCTGGACATAGGACTGTCTTCCCTCAGTGGTAATCGCGGCATTGGGTACCAGCAGCACGTTACTTCTTTCCTCTACTATTATGCTCACGGTGACAGTCAGCCCCTCTCTAAGCTGGAAGTCCTCCGGTACCATTGATGGTACCTGACCTGTTGCCGGAGCTTCCTGACCGGCGGCGATATCTGCCATTGCCTGTTGCCTTGCCTCCTGCTGTTCCCGGGCTACCGCTTCCAGAGACTCTATCTCTACCTTTACTTCGTAGTTCACCACGCCCGATTGAATGGTAGCCGTTGGCGCGATATGGGTTACCTCAGCCGGCAGGCTCACTCCCGGCATGGCGTCTACCTCCACCCAGGCTTCTCCTCCGATTTTCACCTGTAGTATATCCATCTCGCTGACGAGAATATCCGCCTCAAACTTATTGGGGTCGGCAAGCTGGACGGCGACCGTGCCTTTTAATACCTCGTCACCGCCTTCAACATTTACCATGGTAATGAAGCCGGCAAAGGGAGTCGTAATCTCCGAGCTCTTACTTTGTGCTTCCTCCAATGCCTCCTGAGCATCTTCAATCGCTCCTTGAGCATCCTCTATGGCTATTTGCGCATCCTCCAGCTTCGCCTTATTCAACTCAACCTGTTGCTCCTTTATAATCACATCCTCGGCCACATCAGCAAGGTCTTCCTGGGCTGAAGCCAGCGACATCTCGGCTGCCTCTATCTGCTTCTTCCTCAAGGATATGTCATCAGAGTCATGGCCAGCTACAAAATTATCGTAATCTGTCTGAGCGGCATCCAGTGCATCCTTGGCACGTTCTAATGCCAACAGATAGTTATCTGCGTCACCCGATACATCCTGTGACCTTCTCATCATATATTCATACCAGGCTTCGGCCCTGTTTAGGGCAGCTTCTACCGCATCGTAGCCTTCCCAGTCATAGATTGCTACGGCTGCCTTGAGATTGTTTTGCGCTGTGTCCAGGCTTATCTGGGCATTAAGCACAGCCAGTTCCTTGGTAGCTTGGTTATCACGGCTGGTTTTCAGGTTTTGCTCGGCTGTCAGTAGAGTGACTTCTGCCTGAACCAGGTCACGCTCCTTTGATGTCAACTGTCGCTCAGCAGTTGTTACCGCGTCCTCCAATACCTCCAGTTCATCCTCCCATTCGTCTGTATCCAGCTTAACAACCAACTGCTCTTCTTCAACAGTGTCTCCCTCTTCTACCAGAACCTCTTCTACCGTTCCTTCCTGGTAGAATAAGTCAATAGCCAGGTCTTCGGTACGGGATAGAGCCAGGTTACCAGCGGCAGTGATGTCTATGGTCAGATTACCCCGCTGTACGGTAGCTGTGTTTTCGGGTAGTTCGGCTTCATCCGATTCGGAGTCGCAGCTTAACAGGGGAGCCACAAGCATGCCCGAAACCAGAATTGTCAGCATTATCTTTAGGAGCCTCATTTTATTCACCTGTGCCTTTCACCTTATATTACCGGTAGCGGTATCAGAAATCGCTACTACTGGATAGTATGCAAATTAAATATTAAGCTATTATTAACATTACCAGTGCTCTATGGATTACTCCGAGACGGGGAGGGTTAAGGTAAAGGTGCTTCCCTTCCCCGGTTCACTCTCACTCTCAATCTTGCCGCCATGAGCCTCCACCAGACGTTTGGCAATGGTGAGCCCCAGACCGCTGCCGCCGGTGGTTCTGGTGCGGGACTTGTCCACACGGTAGAAGCGCTCAAATATGTTGGGCAGGTCCTCAGCAGGAATGCCTTCACCCGTATCAACCACGCTTATCTTTAACTGATTATCCTGTTGCCAGGCTTTTACCGTTATGCTGTCTCCCCGACTGGTGTGTGCCACCGCATTCTCCAAAAGGTTATGCAGGACCTGCTTGATGCGATGTGAGTCAATACTTGCCAGTGGGAGCTTTTCCGGCAGGCTAGCCGATATCGTTAAACCTCTGGCCGATGTCTGAGATTGCCACGCCGCAACGGCTTGCTTGATTAGCTTGGAGATGTCTTCTTTCTGACAAAACAGTCTTAATTCGTCAGCATCAGCCAGGCTCAGCTCCTGAAGGTCGTCAACAAGTCGTGACAGTGAGGCTGCCTCTTCATCAAGTGAGCGAATAGTGTCCGCATCCGGCTTTATCACTCTATCGCGAATCGCTTCCAGATAGCCACTGAGGTTGGACAGGGGAGTCCTTAGTTCATGGGCAACATCGGCTACCATATTGCGCCGCAACTGCTCAGCGCGCTCCAGGTTATCAGCCATGGAGTTAAAAGACTGTGCCAGCTCGCCTACTTCGCCTTTGTCCCTGGAATGGACTCTCTGCGAGAAGTCGCCTTTCCCTAACTGGCTGGCGGCGTGAGTAAGGGCTTTAACCGGGGCTAAAATTCGCCGTGATAGTATAAAGGTAAGTAACAGGGCAATAGCCACTGCCAGCAAGCCTCCCCAGAGGAAGAAGCGCCCTATTGTCCTGTAAACGATGTGCAGTGAAGCAATGTCCACCTCCGATGATACTGTGGGGGTAATGTAAAGCACCCCGATAGCACCCCTTTCCCACGGTGGAGACATGGGCAAGCCCGGTGCATCGGCCGCGTATGGTTCACCCAGGAGTTCTCCCTCGGAATCAGCGACCACCACGCCTTCGTTGTCGGTCAGTATAATCCGGCTTCCGTAGAGGTTGCCCCATTGAGCTACAAAGGGTTGAACCCCCTCCCAGCCCCCGTAGTGATGGTAATGACTGGACAGCTCAACCTCCACTCTTCTGGCTCTCATCGTTTCCATGCGTTCCCCGAACCGGCCGATTTCGCCACGAGTGGTCTGGTAAATGAAGAAAAATACGGAGCCGATGATTACGATTATCACCAGGGCGAAAGCGGCCAGGAGACGCAAGTGCAGGTTATGTATCACTGTTCACCTCCATAAGCTTGTAGCCGGCTCCGTAAACGGTCTTTATGTATCTGGGGTGGCGGGGGTCTGGCTCAAGCTTTCGGCGCAGTTTGAGGATGTGAACATCAATGGTACGGTCAAAGCCGTCAAAATCATAGCCAAGGGCTTTTTCAATAATCTGTGCCCGACTAAAGACGCGGCCTGGTTCCTTGACGAAAACCCCCAGCAGCTTGAATTCAACCGGGGTGAGATTTAGAGGCTTGCCGTCAAGAAATGCCTCATGTTTAAGAAAGTTGACGGCAAGCTTGCCATGCTCAATCTTTTCGGGGCCACGTTCTCCGGGAAGGCGCCGGAGGACTGCCCGCACCCTGGCCGCCAGTTCCCTGGGACTGAAGGGCTTGGTCACATAGTCATCGGCTCCCAGGTCCAGACCGGTTAGCCTGTCTTGGTCAGTAGTCATGGCGGTGAGCATAATAATAGGCACGTCGGATTCATCTCTGAGGATGCGGCATATCTCAAGTCCATCAACGCCGGGCAGCATGAGGTCCAGAACGATAAGGTCAGGGTGGCTCTCCCGAGCCAGACGCAGGGCTTCCTCACCATCATAAGCCGTAATAACTCTGTAGCCATCCCGGTTAAGATAGAGCTTGACCAGTTCTACCGTTTTTACGTCATCGTCAACGACCAGAACCTTTTTGCCTGCCATTAATTAGCCTCCAGGCGATTTGCTGTCTTTACCTAATGTTATAGCACAAATGTTAAGAAATTGTTAATTTAATTTTGATAAAAAGAGGAGGGGGAATATTCCCCCTCCATCTCGTGGTTAGCTAAATTATCGGCGTGGAAGCTCGGCTATTCATTCTATGGGGCACAGGGTCCACCAAAGCCATGGAACCCGCCATGCCCACCGAAACCAAAACCAGGTCCACCCATGCCGCGGGGACCCATGAAGAATGGTCGTTCGCCATCAGAATTCTCGGCGAATTTAGCCTTCCATGCATCAACATCAATCCCGTAACTTTCCAATACCTCAGCCGTTTTGCCCCGCATCTCTTCTCTGACCTTAGCCAAGTCGTCCTTCAGGGCAGCCAGGGTCTCTTCGTCAAGCTCGGCAAAGGGACCAGCAGGCCCATGTTTACCCTGCCAACCTTCGCCATCTCTCGGCGGCTGCGGTAGCGGCAGCTCTTCCCTGACCTCGGCCATTTTAGCTTGCAGCTCCTCTACAGTAATGCCAAGCTTTTCGGCGAGCTTCTCCTGAAATTCAGCCCAGGGCTTAGGGGTATCCCCGTTGTCATTCCCATTGTCAGCCATGACCACCCCGCCTATGCTCCCGGCCAGCACCACAATAGCCAATAGTGATATCAGGATAATCTTTCTGCTTCGTTTCATTCTGTGTCACCTCCTTTTCATTAACTTTCTACCATGAAGGTTAACAGCTTAATATTAAAATCTTATTAAGATTCAGGACAGATAGCGTAATTTTAAAGGTAGAGCTTTACTCCTCTTGACATTTCATTAGTATTAAGCTATTTTCTAATAACTCAAACGAGATGTTAGTCACAGACACGAGGTTATTTTTATATTATCTTATATTATATAGTAGCGTAAAATCGGCTGTATTATAGTTGAGCTATTGTTGTTGGAGAAAGGGCAATGGCAGAGGAGACGAAAAAGTCAAGGAAGACTCGTATCCACGTCACCGGCATGACCTGTGCCTCCTGTGTTGCCCGCGTCGAACAGGCTCTGGCCAGCGTTCCCGGGGTTGTTTCCGCCAGCGTCAACCTGGCTTCAGAGAAAGCCACTGTAGAATACCTTGAGGGGACAGAGCCGGCTGACCTGCGGCGGGCTGTGAAAGACGCCGGCTATGAACTGGGAGCGGAAACGGAGACGCTGGAAGATGTCACCACCGCTTCCCGGAGAGAGATTAAAAATGTCAGGAACAGGTTCATCCTGGCGTTGGTTCTCGCCGGTACCATCATGCCCCTGATGTGGACACCTGCTTTTATCGGGAAGCCTTATCTGCTCTGGGCTCTGGCCACGCCGGTACAGTTCTGGGCGGGCTGGAGATTCTATCGCGGGGCATGGGGTGCGCTCAAGCACAGAACCGCCGATATGAACACCTTGGTTGCCGTCGGTACATCAGCTGCCTATTTCTACAGCGTGGTGGCGGTCCTCTTCCCGGCTCTTTTCACCATCGGCGGACTGGAACCTCATTTGTACTTTGATACCTCGGCTATGATAATTGCCCTGATTCTTCTGGGTCGTTTTCTGGAGGCGAGAGCCCGTGGTCAGACATCAGCCGCCATTAAAAAACTTATCGGCATGCAGCCAAAGACGGCTTTGATTGTTCGTGACAGTAAGGAGATGGAGATTCCCGTAGAGGATGTCCAGCCTGGCGATATCATTCTGGTAAGGCCCGGCGAGAGGGTGCCTGTGGACGGCGTTATCCGGGAGGGACACTCTACTATTGACGAGTCCATGATTACCGGCGAGAGCATCCCGGTGGAGAAGGGAGTGGGTGACGGGGTTATCGGGGCTACCATTAATAAGACGGGCAGCTTTCAGTTTGAGGCGACCCGGATAGGTAAAGACACTACCCTGGCGCAGATAGTCAGACTGGTCGAGGAAGCCCAGGGAAGTAAGGCGCCTATTCAGCGCCTGGCTGATGTTATTGCCAGCTACTTTGTGCCGGTGGTGATTGGCATAGCCATCATTACGTTTATCATCTGGTATTTGGTGGGACCGCCCCCGGCTCTTACCTTTGCCTTCCTCAACTTTATCGCGGTTCTGATAATTGCCTGTCCCTGTGCCCTGGGGCTGGCGACTCCCACAGCGATTATGGTGGGCACGGGCAAAGGAGCCGAGCATGGTATCCTTATCAGGAGCGCTGAGTCACTGGAGAGGTTTCAGAAGATAGACTCGGTGCTGCTGGACAAGACGGGGACGCTCACTCAGGGTGAACCTGAGGTAACCGATATTATCGCTGTTCCTCCCCTTTCTCAGGATGAGGTCCTCAAACTGGCTGCCTCGGTGGAGCGTAACTCGGAACACCCGCTTGCTGAGGCTGTAGTCAGGGCGGCTCTGGAGAGGAAGCTGGAAGTATCCCCGGCCTCGGATTTCAAGGCTATCCCGGGACATGGTGCCGAGGCTTCGGTCGATAAAAAGAAGCTCCTGCTGGGCAACCTCAAATTAATAAAGGACAGGGGTCTTGCCCTGAATGAGCTGGAGGAGACAGCCGGCGAACTCTGGCTGAAGGGCAGGACAGTAATGTTTCTGGGTATAAATGGCAAAGTGGTGGGAATCATCGGTCTGGCTGATACCCTGAAGCCGAATGCTAGAGAGATAGCGGCGAAACTGCACGGGATGGGTATTGAGGTGGGTATGCTCACCGGTGATAATCGGCGAACGGCTGAGGCAATCGCCCGGGAAGTAGGCATTGACCGTGTCCTGGCTGAGGTGCTCCCGGAACATAAGGCTGAAGAGGTCAGGAAGCTTCAGGAGGCGGGCAAGGTGGTGGCGATGGTGGGTGACGGCATAAATGACGCCCCGGCTCTGGCACAGTCTGATGTTGGCATTGCCATCGGTACCGGCACCGATGTGGCTATGGAAACAGGGGACATTACTCTGATTGGCGGTGATTTGGGAGGCATTGTCACCGCCATATCCCTGAGCCGGCGTACCATGAGAACGATTAAGCAGAACCTCTTCTGGGCTTTTGCCTACAATACGGCGCTTATCCCGGTAGCGGCGGGGATACTATACCTTGCCTTCGGCAATACTGGGGTTCCCTCAGGACTGCAGTTTATACTCGGTAATTACGGGTTCCTGAACCCGATTCTGGCGGCAGCCGCCATGGCCGCCAGTTCCATCACCGTGGTATCCAACTCACTGCGCTTGAGAAGTTTTAAGCCGCCCAGGCTTACATAATAATCACAGGAGGTGTCATCGTGGCGATTGACCCTGTTTGCAAAATGGAGGTGGAGGAAGATAAGGCAGCGGCTACATCTGAATACCAGGGAAAGAAATACTACTTCTGTGCTGTGGGCTGTAAGAAAGCTTTTGACGAGAACCCGGGAAAATATCTGACCGAAGATAAGAAATAGGTTAGCCGCCAGGTTCTTGTCCACTGGCAGGAGAATCTTTTACCTTTTCTGCCCTTTTCCGTAGCCTTAGCAGAACTATAATAGCGGCAGCACCTACCACTACCACAGCGGCAATAGACCACCAGTTCAACAAAATATCTTCCCACCATGATGGAGGAGTGGCCGACGGCCTTTCTGGAACATCAGATACTGTATCTTGACCGGGGGTGACCTCGCTGCTTTTATCATGGAGATTATCATCGGCTTCCTGTTGTGGCGGACTGACTGTGGAAGCCATAGCGGGTCTGGGGGCAAGCGCGGATGTGGGCGGAGCCGGTGGTGGCAGAAAGACTGAAAAAGTAACTGCCTTCTCATTATTGGATTCATCGCTCTCGGTAATGGTATTGGCTCCATCGGCAACTGCCCTGATAGTATGTGAGCCTTCCTGAGCCGTCCAGGTGAAGGTCATGGTAACGTTGGCGCCGGCGTCTATCTCCTGAACAGTCTTATAACCCTGGGAAGAGTCATCAATGTATAAGTACACATCAGAGGCAGCGGCTCTGCCACTGCCCGGGTTGTTTATGCTTACCGTAAAAGTAACTATGTCATCTATTATTGGATTTTCAGGCCACCAGGTTATTTTGTCGATAATGAGGTCAGGAGGCGGGAAGGTGACTGTTTGCTCATTATTGTTTTCGTTACTCTCAGGGACCTTATTTCCCATATCGGCAACTGCCCTGATAGCGTGTGCTCCTGCCTGAGCCGTCCAGGTAAAATTCTTTATCACGGTAGCCCCAGCATCTAGCTCCTGAACATCATGATAACCTCGGGAAGAGCCATCAATGTAATACGCAACATGGGAGGGGCTGGCTATAATATCACCTTGGTTATTGATGGTCACGGTAAAGGTAACTATGTCTCCTGTTGATGGACTGGCTGGTGACCAGGTAATGCTCTCAATGACGAGGTCAGGGGCAGGGATTGACAGGGTTACCGCCTTCTCATTATTGGTCTCCTTGGTTTCCGTAATTATGTTGTTAGAATCAGCCAGAGCCTTGAAGGTGTGTGAGCCTGGCTGAGCCGTCCAGGTAAAGGTCGTCGTGGCGGTAGCACCGGAGCTTATTTCACTAACGTAAGCTGAAGTCTGGTAGGTGTCATCTATGTAGCCAGCGGCGTGGGAGGGATTAACCTGGACACTGCCCTGGTTCTTTATGGTTACCGTGAAGGTTACCGTATCCTCCGGTAATGGATTTTCCGGCGACCAGGCGATACTCTGAACAATGAGGTCAGAGGAGGTGGCAGAACCGGAAAAGGTTACTGTGGTCGTCTTCGTGTTGTTGGCCTCATTGCCTTCGTTAACCACGTTTGATACGTCGGCAACTGCCTTAATGATATGCGAGGCTTTCCGAGCCGCCCAGGTGAAGGTATTTGTCGCGGTAGCTCCGGCCGCAAGCTCTAGCACGTCTACCTGCCATTTGTAGTAGTCGTCAATGATGAAGTCCATACGTGAATTAATAGCTCTGGTTTTCCCCTGGTTCTTGGTGGTCACCGTGAAGAGTACCCGGTGGGCTATTAACGGACTTGCCGGTGACAGGGTTATGCTGCTGATGACGAGGTCAGGAGCCAGGGATGGCAGGGATGCCGTTTTAGTATTGTTGGTCTCATCACTCTCCGTAATCCTGTTATTGATGTCGGCAACTGCCTTGAAGGTCTGTGAAAATCTCTGAGCCGTCCAGGTGAAGGTCTTGGTCGTGGTAGCACCGGGACTCATTTGACTGACATAAACTGAATCCTGGTAGGTATTATCAATATAATATGCCACCCTGGAGTGGTCGGCTTTGCCGCTGCCCTGGTTCTTGATGGTTACCGTAAAGGTTACTGTGGTGTTCTCGGAGAGACTTGTGGGCGACCAAGTTATGTCGCTGATGATGAGGTCGGGAGCGGCGGTGGCATAGGTGGCTGTCCTGTCATTATTGCTCTCATCGCTCTCCCTAACTGTATTTAATAAATCGGCAACCGCCCTGATAGTGTGTGGGCCTGACTGGGCTATCCAGGTGAAGGTCCTGGTGACGTTATCGCCGGCATCTATCCTGGGGACATCCATATAACCTCGGGAATTGGCATCAATTTGGAAGTCAACATGGGAACAATTGGCCTGGCTGTTGCCCTGGTTCTTTATCGTCACGGTGAAGGTTACCTTGTCTCTTATTGATGGATTTTCCGGTGACCAGGTGATGTTCTGAATAACGAGGTCTGGTGCCAGGACTGAGAAAGCGAATGCCTTGGCATTGTTGGTCTCGTTGCTCTCAATGACCTCGTTGTTGGCGTCGGCAACTGCCTCGAAGGAACTTGAACCCGCCCGGGCTTCCCAGGTGAAGATTTTGGTGACTTTGCTACCGGGGTGTATTTGATTAATAGGGGCTGAAGTCTGGTAGGTGTCGTCAATGTAGTAAGCGACGTGGGAAGAACCGGACTGGCTATCGCCCTGGTTCTGGATAGTCACCGTAAAGGTTACCGTCTCTCCTACTTCCGGGATTTCCGGCGACCAGGTTACCGTCTCAATGATGAGGTCAGGAGCAGAGGTTGACAGGGCAAGCGTCTTGGCATTATCGGCTGATGCTGCGATGGGAGCACAAGTGCCTGCTAATAAAGACAATACCGCTATTGCGCTGAGTAGGAACCGGCGTTTATATTCTTTCATTGGTATAACCTGCACGTGTCGGCTGATTATAGCATACCTTGATGAGCCTGATAGCAATAGGGCTTTAACATGGGTTTAGGAGCGGTGCTATCACCCATTTTGGGGTGCGCTGAGGAGTTTAGGATTTGGTTTGTAGTTGGATATGCTAGAGGCTTATATTGAAGGCTTGGATATCTTATACTTGGTCTTAAATGCTTCTACCCGAGCCCTCCCAGTATTTTTCTCGTAATTCCCTCTTCAGTATCTTCCCGGAAGGGTTTTTGGGGAGAGTATCAATGAAGTCAACTGATTTCGGTGTTTTGTAGCCGGCCAGGTTCTTTTTGCAGAGAGCAATAAGTTCCTCGGCAGTGGCTTCGGCTCCCTTCTTCAAAGACACTACGGCATGAACCTTCTCTACCCAGTACGGGTCAGGAATACCGAAAACAGCCACTTCCTGTACGGCCGGATGCTTGTAAAGAACCTCTTCCACCTCCCTGGGGTAGACATTCTCACCACCAGAGATAATCATGTCCTTTTTGCGGTCTAAGATATAAATGTAGCCCTTTTCATCGCAACATCCGATATCTCCGGTGTGAAGCCAGCCGTCAATGATGGTATTGCTGGTCTCATCCGGCTTTTTCCAGTACTCAAGCATCATGTGCGGGCTGTGGACTATTATCTCTCCCACTGCGCCCGTCTCAACATCTTTATTATTTTCGTCGACAATCCTTACCTGTACGCCAATATCGGGCTGTCCAGCCGAAGCCAGAATCCTTTCTTCCGGCCCGCCCAGTGCATCGTGGTCTTCTCTCGGCAGGTGACAGATAGCCGGACCGCTTTCACTCTGACCGTAACCCTGGGCAAAAATAGGCCCGAATGTTTCCACCCCTCTTTTCAGCACCTCCAGGGGCATGGGGGAAGCCCCGTACCACATAAGCTTGATGCTGCTGATATCGTACTTGGTCACGTCGGGCACGGAAAGCATCGCCACCAGATGGGTCGGTACTATCATCATATGTGTCGCCTTCTCATCTTGAATAAGCTGCAATGTAACGGCCGGGTCAAAGAATTTCTGGATAATATTGCAGGCTCCAACGTATAGAGTCGACCGAAGAATGGTATCCCCGGCAATATGAAACATAGGTGATATCTGGACATGCTTATGTATTGGCTGTAAACCAAAATTCATAACCAGAACCCGGGCATCTTCCCAGACTTGACGGTGATTGTATACCGCACCACGGGGCACACCCGTTGTGCCGCTGGTATAGATAATGTGCAGG
>CAYWAU010000049.1:570-11986 GCA_964456395.1 uncultured Dehalococcoidaceae bacterium | reverse complement strand
GGGCACAACCTTATGCCCCCGTCCCTGATAACGGTGGACGAAACCGGCCAGTCCTACTGGGCGGGCTAAAAGCCACGGGCCGTTCGGTTGGCGGCTCGGGAGTGATTTTCAGGGGGTAGGACACATCTGCTCACACCATACCAGACTCGCTGGGCGCCCTTTGTCCCTCTTACTCGTCTCCGTCACCGCCTTTCCCAGCTACAGGTTAGCACAATCTAAGGAGTAAATCAATAAGCATAATATGTTCTGCTCAATTCTGCTTGTATCTTATAGTCAGTTGTCATTGCGAGGAACGCAGTGACGAAGCAATCTCTATTGATGAGTATACTGGATTGCTTCGCCCTTCATTGGAAGGGCTCGCAATGACACATGGGAGCAACCAATGCAAATAAAACTGCTTAAACGTTCTTGGGTGAAATAACCACCTTGCGCGTCTCACCCACTCCGGTGCTCTCGGTAGTAACATCAGGGTGGTCCGCCAGGGCAAGGTGAATAACACGTCTCTCAAAAGCCGACATTGGTTCCATGGCAAAGGGCATATTCTTAGCCTTTACCTGCTCCGCCAGTCGATTGGCTAAAGCTCGCAGCCCCTCACAGCGACGCCGTTTATAGCCTTCCACATCAATTACTATCGGTATCCTTACCTGCATCTGATGAGCCATGATAAGCCTGACAATATGCTGTAAAGAAGCCATGGTTTGCCCGCGGCGTCCAATCAATATTCCCAGGTCTTCACCTTCTATATTAAGACCAACAGAAGAGGTAACTCCTTCCTCATCTTCACCAGTAAATTCGTGAGAAAGTGTCACGGAAGCTGGTATGTCCATTAATTCCAGAAGCTTCTCAAGGATGTCCTTCGCTACTCCGAAAATATCGTCCTGTTTCTCAGGCATCTCCATTGCTCTAACAATCTCCCTTTGATAATTGTCTCCTTACCAGGGGCATAGCCTACGGGCTTACCTTTTCCGACGGCGGTGAGCCCTGTCCTTTCCCGGCAGATACCTCATTTTACTGGATTTTTCTGGGGTATCCGTTATAACAATATCAGCCCCAACATCATCTGTAGATTTCTCTACCGCCGGGGCATCGAATTTCAGATACTTTTTATCTTTATCCACCTCCCCACCAGCTTCCCGAGTAATGCCTCCCCACCCGGTAACCCAATATTGCATAACGATTCGGACAATACTGGAGGCTGCCCAGAAAAGAGATAGTCCACTGGGAAACATCGAAGCAAGAAAGAAAAACATTATGGGCATCATCCACAGCATCATCTGGCTCTGTGACCGCTGCTTGGGGTCAGTCGGTATCGTCATTGACATCTTCTGCTGCAGCCACATCGTAGCCCCAACCAGGATGGCTAAAATGAGATTGGGTTCAGCCAGGTTCATACCCAGGAAATCCTGACTCAGCGGCAAAGCAGAATACACTACCGGCCAGGAATAAAGATATCTGGACAGATTCAGCAGACTTTCGGGGGCTACTGCCAGGGTTAGCATGATTGCCCTGTAGAGAGCAATCCAGACGGGCATCTGGATTATCATGGTTATGGCACAGCCGGCCGGCTTCACACCGGATTCCTTGTATAACCTCATCTGCTCCTGGGCTAATTTCTGTCTGTCCTTAGCGTACTTCTTCTGAATCTCAGCAAGCCTGGGCTGGAGCTCCTGCATCGCCTTGGTGGACCGAATCTGCCTCGAGGTAAGCGGCAGCAGGCATAGATTAACAATAATGGTCAGCGCAACAATAGCCCATCCGAAACTGTTGCCTAGAGAGTCAGACATCACAATAAGGACGTTTATTACTGGCTGCTGGATTATTAAGTCCCACCAATTCAAATCAATCTACCTCAATCCTTACTCTTTAAGGAGATGGACCTTAATACGGCGCCGGTAGTGGCATTTATCCGATGCAGAGTCAGGTCCTGAGTGTGAATATAAACAACCCCTTCACTGACACAAAGCGGACCGCATATGAGTTCTTCAATATCTGCTAATGGCTTAATCTTATTGAGAGCAGTATCTATGGTATAGACTACGCCCTCCCTCGACGCAAAGAGGATAGAGCTATCAGCCACAACCGGCGAAGAGGATACCGGACTGTCCAGTTCATACTCAGCCACTTTATCCCCGGTATCAGCCTTAAGGGCATAGACCTTGCCGTCAAGACAGCCGGCATAGACAGTATTGTCATAAACTATGGGCTTGGCCCAGAACCAGTTCTCACCCATAAATTTCCATTTCAGACTGCCATCAGCCGCATTTATCGCATAAAGATATCTATCAAAAGAACCAATATAAACCGTGCTGTTATGGATTAGCGGTATCGAGACAATAGCCCCATCTGTCTCAAAATCCCATTTCTTACTACCATCATATATATTCAGGGCATATAACTTTTTATCAAAAGACCCAATAAATAATGTATCATCACTAATGGCCGGTGTTGACCAGATTTTATCCCCCGTGGCAAACTCCCACTGCCTATCTCCAGTAGCGGCGTCCAGGGCATAAATCCTCCCGTCAGAGCAACCGAAGTAGACCTTACCCTGAGCCATCACCAGCCCGCCAACAATGGGTTCTATATAATCATCGCGGGGATAGTCCCACCTTATCGACAATGTATCGACCGCAAAGGCATAAACCTTGCCTTTATTACCACGGATGTAACTGCCTGTGTAAACTAAATCCTCGGCCACGGCCAGAGTTCCATAGATAGCCACTTCGGCTGTCTCAGCCCCACAGCCTCCCCCGTATGTCTGGGGACAGCCAAAGAAGCCACCGGTTCCACGTGGAGCCTTGATAGGCTCCGACCATTGTCGACTCTCGTCAGCCAGATTGACCGCTACCAGACTGCCCTCTTTGGAACCCACAAATAAAGTGCCATCAGATACGGCGCCCCCAGACCAGCCGAGAGGCTGCATACCCTCAATACAACCAAAACCAGCCAGCCCGATGACAGCAAGCATAACCATCAGGAGCAATATCCTGCCGGCTCGCCACTTACCCTGCTTCAAAGGCACTTAATTGCCTCCCCCCCAATCAGAAGTCAGTAAAACCAAGTATTTCGTCTTATTCAATAACATCATTATTCTCCCCGACCGACCCCGGGCAATGGCATCACGGCACCGGGTCATAGCCACCCGGATGTAAAGGATGGCAACGAGCGATTCGCCTTATGCCCAGACCTACCCCCTTAAAAAAGCCAAATTTTAAGATAGCCTCATAGGTATATTGAGAGCAAGTTGGGGTGAAGCGACAGGACGGTGGCATAACCTGCGATAGCGTCGACTGATAAATCTTAATTAGTCCGAGGGCAAACCCCTTCATATTCCCCCATTAATAATCCTGCTCGGGATAACAAACCCCTGACCGACTTCCCGAGACCGGCATAATTGGCCCTTGCCACTGGAGAACGGGCAATAAATACAATGTCCCATCCCGGTTGCAGCGGCGTCTGCCTTAAGATTTCACGTAGTAAACGCTTTACCCTGTTTCTCTCCACTGCTTTACCCACGCGCCGACTAACCGTAAAGCCATATCTGGATAAGTGAAGCCCGTTAGGTAAGGACTTCATTACCAACATCCTGCTTACCCACAAGCTACCGTTATCATAAACCAGCCCGAATTGTGCTCTCTTGGTAAGATATTGTTCTCCCCTCACGGCTGCCACACCTGACCCATTTACTGCCACCGTTATACCACGGTTAATTTTTTCCGGCCTTTCAATCGCCTCGCTTTTAAGACGGCTCGTCCACCGCGCGTGCTCATTCTAGCCCGAAATCCGTGCTCACGCTTCCTTGGAATACTCTTCGGTTGATAAGTCCTTTTTGGCACTTTAACTCCCTATTAAAAAATAAACAAATTCTTGAGGGGACGGGATAGCGAAATAGGGGCTAATGCCGCAAAACTAGCTTTTTAAACCAACGCCTCCCGTCCTGCGGATATGCTCTGACACATACGGCAATAGAGCCAGATGCCGCGCTCTCTTTATAGCCAGTGCCAGACGGCGCTGGTGCTTGGCGCAAGCGCCACTTTTACGACGAGGTGCAATCTTACCTCTATCCGATATATAAGGCCGCAATACTGCCGGGTCCTTATAGTCTATGTCTTCAATCTTATCCCGACAAAAAAAACAAACCCTGCGCTTGGGGATATATTTAGTCCGACCCGGTCTCCTGCCCCTGGTTACTCTAGCTTGTGCCATCCTGCCCTCTACAACTTACTAAAAATTTTAGCTTCCACTTAGAATGGAAGGTCCTCCGGCTCTAACTCAGCGACACCACTGTCCTCAACCTTTTCATCTGGAAGCGACGCTGTTCCCCCGCTATCCTCCACCTTTTCATCAGGAAACGGGGATGTCCCTCGCCTGTCCAGAAATATTACCCTGTTGGCTATCACTTCAATTCGAGAATGCGGCTGTCCATCCTGCCCTTCCCAGTTCCGAGTATGTATCCTGCCCTCAGCATAGACAAGCCTACCCTTAGCCAGAAACTGATTGCACTGTTCAGCCAACCTGTTCCAGGCTACCACACTAAACCACTCAGTCTCTTGTCGGCGTTCCCCATCAGGAGAAGTATATACCCAGTTAGTGGCCACAGAGAAAGATGTTACCGGCTTGCCATTCGGAGTAAAACGCATCTCCGGTTCGTTCCCAACATTACCAATAATTGTTATCTTATTTAGACTCGGCATTATCTCTTCACCTCCCCAATACATCTCAGGAGCCGGATAACCATTAACTTCAACTGCTCAATTTTACTAACAGGTGCCGCAGTATCTCCTCAGAGATTGTCAAGTTCGCTTCCAGTTCTTTACATCGCGCCGGGTTTATCTTGAACCTAGTCAACACATAATTACCCTCTAAAAAGTGTTTCAACGGATAAGCCAGTTTCTTCTTGCCCCACCGTTCCACATCAGAGATAGCGCCATCCCTACTGGTAATAAACTGGCTTACACCGTCTATCTTACTCTCTAAAGCCTCATCGGAAATCTCTGGACTGACAATAAACACCAGCTCATAATCGTTTAACCGTTTATCCTCTACTTTGACTACTTCCTTTTTTTTAGCCGCCATCTGCTTCCTTAACAAATTTTACGCTATTATACCACAAACCACAACCATAAACAACAACTGACAGGTGTCCAGAAAGTCAAACCTCCTTGACACAACACACTGCCTCTGATAGACTCTATTTGAATAGGATAACAACTCGCCACAGCCTCATAGATGTGAACATTCGTACCGACCAGAATGGCCCCGTGGTGTAGCGGTCTAACATGCCACCCTGTCACGGTGGAGATCGCCGGTTCAAATCCGGCCGGGGTCGCCAGTATTACATGAAGCCTGATTTGTCATGCCTTATTCTTAAAATATTCTATTTCCTTCATAAATTCTTCAAACTGTTCCGGATACAGGGACTGCATCCCGTCGGAAAGAGCATGTATTGGGTCATGGTGCACTTCAACCAATAGACCATCAGCACCAACAGCCACGGCTCCTTTTGACAGGGGAATAACGTATTCCCTCCTTCCGGCGGCATGGCTGGGGTCAACCACGATGGGAAGATGACTCACTTCCTTAATGGAGAGTATAGCGCTTAAATCCAGGGTATTCCGGGTATTATGGGTAAAGGTACGTATGCCCCGTTCACACAAGATAATACGGGCATTACCTTCAGACATGATATATTCGGCCGACATTAATAACTCGTCAATGGTGGCAGCAAAGCCACGCTTCAGCAGAACTGGCTTTTCAGACTGTCCAGCCCTCCGTAATAAGGAATAGTTCTGCATGTTCCTGGCGCCAATCTGGATGATATCAGCATATCTTTCGACCATATCAATATTGGAGTGGTCTGTAGCCTCAGTTACAATCAGCAAGCCAGTCTCCTGGCGCACTTTACCCAGTAATATCAATCCTTCTTCTCCCAATCCCTGGAAGCTGTAGGGCGAGGTTCTCGGTTTAAAGGCACCCCCGCGAAATATCTGTGCGCCCGATTTCTTCACGAAGCGAGCGATGGTGAGCGCTTGCTCTTCACTTTCAATAGCGCAGGGTCCGGCCATGACGACGAGTTCTCCACCACCAATTTCGATGCCATCAATGGCTATCACCGAAGATTCTGGATGCGCCTCCCTGCTGACAAGCTTGAAGGGTTTGGTTACCGTGATGGTCTCTTTGACTCCATCAAGGGCCATTATTCGCGAATCTTCGACTGGCCCCCTGTTCCCTATGATGCAAACAGCTGTCCGCTGGGCACCGGGCATTGGCACACCACGATAACCCATGTCCTTTATTTCCTTAATGACGGCTTGCACCTGCGCTTCCGTGGCATCATTCTTCATGACTACCAGCATTTTATTATCACTCCCTGATACCTATTATCCAGCACGATACTATCATAATACCATATTTTTAATGCTGGCTCCCGTTTGAATTCCAATCTGAATAATAGTAATATTAATAAGCATTATCAGACTAAGAAACAGGAATTTTCAGGCATGGTTAATTGGATAGTAACGGCAACTACTATTTACTGTGATGCTGTCGCCGGTGAAGTAACTGTAATAGTTGATAAAGACGGTGCGTCAAAATGTACCGGCTATACCAAGTATTATAAGCCTGATAAGGAAACATCTAAATCTATTAAGGCGAAGAGTAAGCAGCTGGGGAAACAACTGGGGTGTGAGGGGCTGGAGTGCCACCGGGTGACTCAGTATCGGGACAGGTTGCAAGCTGAGGCTGGTAAGGACGTGAGGAGGAGCGCTAGCCGTGAATGACGGAAATCAGGTTAAGATACGTATTGAAAATCTCTCGCTTTCTTTTGGTGGCGTCAGTTCTCTGATTGATGTCAGCGTAGATATAAGAGATAAAGAGATTCTGGCCATCATCGGCCCCAACGGCGCTGGTAAGACCTGTCTGCTAAATTGCATTAATGGCTTTTATAAGCCACAGGAAGGCGCAATATATTATGAGGGTCAGAGAATCACCCGAATTCGCCCGGATAAAGCCGCCAGGCTGGGGCTGGCAAGAACATTCCAAAACATCGAGTTGTATACCGGACTTAGCACTCTGGATAATATTATGGCGGCCAGACATGTCCTTATGAAGCAGAATGTGCTCAGCAGTACGCTCTATTTCGGGTGGGCGCATAACGAGGAAATTGAACACCGTAAAACCGTGGAAGACATTGTTGATTTCCTGGAGATAGAGCCAATCAGAAAGAAAGTGGTCGGTATGCTCCCCTACGGCATGCGCAAGAGAGTGGAATTGGGCAGAGCCCTAGCTCTGGAACCAACGGTTTTGCTGCTTGACGAACCAATGGCAGGCATGAATCTGGAGGAAAAGGAAGATATTGCCCGCTTCATTATTGACATATTCGAAGGCCAGGGAGTCACTTATCCCGATACTCCCGTTTTACGCGATGGCGTTAGCTGTATCGTCCTTGTCGAGCATGATATGGGTGTGGTTATGGATATTGCCGATAGAATTGTGGTTCTTGACTTCGGACGAAAGATTGCTGAAGGCACTCCAGATGAGATAAAAAACAATCCAGAGGTCATCGCCGCTTATCTGGGTGAGAAGAGCCGCTAAACAGTGCCTGCCTACTCCCAGGTTCTCTCGTCAACTATTCCCTGCTTATCCTCCGGAATGCTTCCCGCATCCACAAACTCAATCTTATCTATCTTGATGCGGCACGTATCCTGAAATCTCCGGTTCAAATCATCGGCCAGTTTCTTCTTATCTACATCAACATCTTTCAATTCAAGCTTCAGTGTCGCTTCATCCCGGTGCTGTTTGCGCCCGACGATTAGCTGAAATCTGGAGACTTCACCAAAGCTCGTAACTGCCTGTTCCGCCTGCCTGGCTACAATAAACATGCCTCTTACCTTAAAAGCGTCACCGGTGCGCCCAACAATACCGGTGAGCCTGCTGGCAGTCCGACCGCAGGGGCAGGGCTCCGTGATATATGATGACATATCACCGGTACCAAAGCGGATAAGCCCCCATGTCTTATTGTGAACCGGTGTTACCACAATTTCACCTATCTCTTCAGGTCCCAACTGCCCCCCTGTCTGGGGGTCAACTATTTCGATAACATACTCATCCATGAGGTGCATGCCGGACTTCTGGTGACATTCATAGGCGATGGCACCACCCGGCTCGGTCACGGCGTATGCCTGCGCCGTGACAATCTGGTAGTCCTCCTCAAACGTTTTCCTGAGCGAAGGCGGGAGCATCTCGCCGGTGAACCAGGCACGCTGGAGAGAGAAATCGTGCTTCAGGTTATAACCCATTTCCTCAGCCCGTTTGATAACGGTCATCAGAAAGCTGGGTGTGCCCACAAATCCGGTTACTTTCAGGTCTTTAATAATCTGTACCTGGAGATCGGTGTTGCCGGTGCCGGCAACTACCACCGTAGCCCCACAATCCCGTATAGCTTCATGAAACAGAATGCCGGCCGGAGACATATGGTAGGTGAAGGTATTGATAACGACATCACCCTTTCTGAATCCGGCCGCCCAGAACGATTTGGCAAACCACTTGATACTGGAAGGTTGAATCTCATAGATGGGCCCGGGGGAAATAAAAACGCGCTCAATGTTTTCAGGGGGAATCGCGGCAACTCCGCCGTAAGGCAGCTTCTCCTTCTGCATCTCCAGCAGGTCAGTTTTCCTGGTGATGGGTAGCTTTTCCAGGTCTTTTACAGCGCGAATCTGGTCAGGGCTAACGCCGGCCTGGTCAAACATTTTCTTCACGGCGGGAGCATGCCGGTAAGCGTGGTCTACAGTCTCCGACAACCTCCGGTTAAGATATTTCTCCCTGGCCGCCGCTGACATTGTTTCCAGTTCGTCAAAGAACTCGTCCTGCTTCGTTTTTATAGCCATCTCTTTCGCCTCTTGTAATGCTTTACTTCACGGTAGCTCTTCTTGGTACCCACCGCCGATAAGCCCATGTAAAACTCTTTCACATCCTCATTGTTCCTGAGAAAATCGGCACTGCCATCCAGGACAACCCTGCCGTTTTCCATGACATATCCGTAATCGGCAATGCTCAGGGCAATACGGACATTTTGTTCCACGAGCAGTACCGATGTTTTATGCTCGGTATTAAACCGCTTGATAATATCGTATATTTCTTCAACCAGCAACGGCGCCAGGCCCAGTGACGGCTCATCCAGCATCATCAGCTTGGGGGTCGCCATCATCGCCCGCCCAATTACCAGCATTTGCTGTTCACCTCCAGAGAGGTAACCGGCAGTATTACGCCGGAGCTCCTTCAGGCGCGGGAAGTAGTCATAAACCATCTCAAGGTCTTGTCGGATGGCATGGCGGTCACGGCGGTTATAGGCACCGACAAGCAGGTTTTCCTCGGTGGTCAGATGCCCAAAGACGCGGCGTCCCTCAAGCGCCTGAATGATGCCCAGTTTGCCTATCTCTTCCGCGCTTTTTTTATCTATTCTCCCGCCGTTCCATTCAATACTGCCATCGGTTACCTCCCCTTCTTCAATGTGGAGCAAACCAGATATTGCCTTGAGAGTCGTGCTCTTGCCAGCGCCGTTAGCACCAAGGAGGGCAATAATAGAGCCGTCTTCCACCCCCATAGAAACACCATACAATACCCGTATTACATTGAGATAGGTAACCTCTATATTGTTAAGTTTGAGCATATCTGGTTCTCCCCCTATCGGGGCTCCGCTCGTGAGCGGAGCCCCGACTTCGCTGGCTATTTACCAAACCAATCAAATTCTTCATACTTGACCACTGGCGCATCAATCCAGTCAGTCAGCGGCACAATGTTACCATCCTGTACCTGGAAAACCCGCACTGATTTGGAAAGTCGGTTGTCACCCGGTGTATAGCTCACCGGACCGTGCAGACCGCCAACATCATAATCTTTCAGCTTCTGGATGCCCTGGGTTTCGAGAGCCTGCCATGAGGCAGCATCTCCTTTGGCCAGCGCATCATAACCTGCATTGTCTACCGCTACCCTCAGAATCTCCGCCATGATAAGGCTCTGTGCCCAGCAGGTGATGTAGTCCATATTGCCATAGTCATCAGGGTGCTCCTCCTGGCAATACTCCGTCATCTTGGCCATGGCAGGCACATTATCACCCCAGTTTACGGTTGGGAAGACACCATAAACTCCCTCGGCGATATCGGCTCCAGCGATGTCGACAAGTTCACTGGTAAAGCTGGCATGACCGCAACCGATGGTTATGCCGGGGTACATACCCAGTTCATAGGCATTTTTGACAATGACGGCGGTACGTGCTGGAATGCTGGAGATGTAGAGTACATCGGGGTTTAACGCTCTGATTCGAGTCATAGATTCCATCTCGGATATAGTAGTTTTGGAGTGTTCCTCGGCAGCAACAATCTCGATACCCAGCTCATCGGCGTAAGCCTTTGTTGCATCCAGTGCCCCGTAACCAGTAGGGTTGTTCAGCAGGTGCATTGCCATCTTGGGTTTCCCGGAACCCTTCCAGATATTGTCCATATAATATTTGGCAAAGACCAGAAAATCGTCCCCATAATCAGGCATCTGCCCGTAAATATGCTGGGGTGGTCGGTAAATTATTGGGGAGGCGAAGGCAGCCAGTCCGGCGAAACCAGCGCGATTGGCAATCTCCATGGAAGCTGTCATCATCGCCGAAGAAGAAGTAGAATACATCAGACAACCTTCATCCATGAATTTCTTAACGATGGTAACCACTTTGGCAGCATCATAGCCATTATCAAGCCAGACAACTTCAATTGGATATCCGTTGACACCACCAAGCTCTTCATTGATGTACTTGACGCAGTCGAGGTTGGCATGTCCCATCGGAGCTCCCTTCTCGGCGGCAGCCCCGGTAGTCGGCGTGGTGATACCTATCTTCAGCGTCTTTCCTTCTGCCCCACCACCACAGGCGTTGACCAAGGGCAGTGCGGCTACCACCAATACCAGGCAGATAACCACAGTTGCTATTATTAGTCCCTTATTTTTCATTCACATCCTCCTTGATAATTTTATTAGCTTGCATTTTCCTTTCGAATTGAACTACATAAACCATACCCCCTTCATCAGTTAGTATGAGAATGGCCACAGCCGATAGGCAGCCTTGAGGAGTGCCCAGCGGTGAGCAATCCCTCTCGGCTCAAGTATCAGGAAAAGGACAATTACCAGTCCGAAGAGCATAGGAGTGACACCGGTGGCAAAGCCGGCGGGTAGCGTGGTAAAGGTTTTCTCCAGTAAGGGAACCACTTCCACCATTAGGACCTGCTGAAGGAGGCGGATAAAGACCACCCCGAGGATAGGACCTAAAGTAGTACCCAGACCACCTATTATTATCATGCCAACGTAAAGAATTGATTCGGTAAGGCTGAACTGCTCCGCATTTAGAAAGCCAATCCAGTGGGCGAGCAGGGCGCCG
>CAYWAU010000049.1:0-560 GCA_964456395.1 uncultured Dehalococcoidaceae bacterium | reverse complement strand
AGCAGCCGATGAAGAAAGCAAGCAGTTTGTAGTAAAGCAGGTTGATACCCATTACCTCAGCGGCGAGGTCATTGTCCCGGACGGCAATGAAGGCTCGGCTTACCTTCGTCCTGGCCAGGTTTTTGGCAAAGAAGGTAACCAGGGCGGCAATGACCATAATAAGGTAAAACTGGCTCGACTCACTGCGGAAGACCAGACCACCTATGGAAGCATAGGGCACCTTGATGCCAACAAAACCGCCCGTTAATCCCCAGTGGTTGATGACCCAGATAATTATGAACTGGGCAGCGATGGTGGTAATCGCCAGATAAAAGCCCTTCACCCGAACCGAGGGTATACCGAAGATAAGTCCAATAAATCCGGCAGTAAGTCCGGCGCATATTAACCCGACGAGGAACGGAAGCTCCAGCCGGTTGGTCAGGATGGCGGCAGTATAGGCACCTACGGCAATGAAGCCGGCATGCCCGATGGACAGCTGCCCGCAGTAGCCAACCAGGATATTAAGCCCAATGGCGGCGATGAGGGTAATGCCAATCAGATTACAGACTCCCAGCCAGTAG
>CAYWAU010000048.1:0-12113 GCA_964456395.1 uncultured Dehalococcoidaceae bacterium | reverse complement strand
ACCTTCGCTTACGGATCCAGAGTCCGCTGTCCTACCACTAGACGACTCCCCAGCGTACGATTGAAATTATAGCATTTAACTATATCTGTGGCAACGGTGGCAATAAAGTAGTTCCTTACCTGCCAGGACTTGGATGCTGGAGATAAATAGCCCGTAATTTGACACTACAGGTGCCACAGTTTATTGTTATTACAGTAGGAGGGCTTCCCTGTGGCTGATTTGGCTGATTTGCAGGAGATTCTGGGCGTTACATTTGATAAGCTGGCCTTACTGCAACAGGCGGTGGTTCATAGCTCCTACGTTAATGAGAATCCCGGCCTTGTTTCCGGCCACAATGAGAGGCTTGAGTTCCTGGGCGACGCTATTCTGGGTTTTATCGTCGCCGAAGAGATCTATCGGGAATTCCCCGACCTCAGCGAGGGTGGTATGACCAAGCTCCGTTCGGCACTGGTGCGCCGGGATACCCTGGCACGCGTGGCCCGGGCTGTCAGGCTTGGCGATTTTCTCTATCTGGGAAAGGGTGAGGAGGCAAGCGGAGGGCGGGGCAGGACAGCTAATCTGGCCGGGGCTCTGGAAGCAGTGATAGCCGCCGCCTACCTTGACCAGGGCGCGGCTACTACCCGAAACCTTATTGTGAGTCTGCTTGGTAAAGAGCTGGCGGAAGCGGTCAGCCAGGGCACGGGTGTTGATTACAAGTCGCAATTGCAGGAACTTATGCAGTCCAGACATCAGTCGATGCCGACCTATCGCGTGGTAGAAGAGGCAGGTCCGGACCATGATAAAAGGTACACGGTTGAGGTGATGGCTGGCGATGCGATACTGGGCAGGGGGACTGGTAAAAGTAAGAAGTTAGCCGAGGCTGAAGCCGCCCGCTCAGCATTGGGGCGGTTTGGCACCGGCTTTACGGTGTAGTTACTCCATTATTAAACTGCTATTGGCAGTACCTCTTGTGAAGTACGGAGGTGTTATTGTGGGCAGACGTGACTACAGGCATAGAGAGCCCAAAAAGGCGAAAAAGGATGTTAGGAAATTACCTCATGTCAGTATTTTAACAACGCCGGTAAATGTGGAGGTAATTAAGAAAGAGAGAAAGGAGAAAGAGGAAGAGGAGGCAGAAGGATAGCCGCCTATCAGCAACTCTACCGAACCGGGGAGCTAAAGACTCGGGTGGCCAGGTCTAGAGCTGTGCTGGAAGAGTGCCGCCTGTGCCCTCGCCATTGTGGGGTTAATCGTCTGGCTGGTGAGAGCGGTCAGTGCCAGATAACAAGCCAGGTGTCGGTATCCAGCTATGGGCCTCATTTTGGGGAAGAGGCGCCACTGGTGGGGAGGCGGGGCTCAGGGACCATCTTTTTTACCTATTGTAATCTGAAATGCCTTTTCTGTCAGAACTATACCATAAGCCAGCTGGGTGAGGGGGGTGCGGTAGACGGGGAAGGACTGGCCGGGATGATGCTTTCTCTTCAGGCAAGCGGCTGTCATAATATCAATCTGGTAAGTCCGACTCATGTAGTGCCTTATATTCTGGAAGCCCTGGAGCTGGCGGTGAGCCGGGGATTGCATCTTCCCCTTGTATATAACAGCGGTGGCTACGATTCTCTGGAAACCCTGAAGTTACTGGATGGGGTTATTGATATTTACATGCCGGATATGAAGTATTCCGATGATAAAACCGCCGAGCGATTCTCAGGAGTGAAAAATTATCCTGAGGTAAACAGAGCCGCCGTCAGGGAAATGCACCGGCAGGTGGGTGATTTGCAAATAGATGAACGGGGTGTGGCTCAGCGTGGTCTTCTGGTGCGCCATCTGGTCCTGCCTGGTGGTTTAGCTGGAACTGAGGGTGTGGTGCGTTTCCTGGCTCAGGAGGTATCTGCTAACACCTACTTGAACATCATGGCTCAATATCACCCGTGCCACAAGGCGTTTGATACACCGCAACTGGCACGCCCTATAAATAGAGAGGAGTTTGACGAAGCTGTTAGCCTGGCTCGTCGGCAGGGTTTGTCTAGACTGGACAAACCGCAATTTCTATCGCCATTAAAGCTAATCTTCGGATGAAGTGGCGGCTCGGTCAGGCTAAGCGGGAGTGATTGGGGATGACTGACTTGGCTTCACTTCAGGCGACTGTTCACGGGCGGGTGCAGGGCGTCTTCTTCCGTGCTTTTGTTGCCAGGTGGGCCGGGGAACTGAGACTGGCTGGCTACGTGCGCAACCTGCCCGATGGTGCTGTGGAAGTTCGGGTAGAAGGGGAGAGACAGCAGCTGGAGAAACTTGCCGGCTATCTTAAAGTGGGACCGCCTGCCGCCAGAGTGGACGAAGTAGTCACCAGCTGGTCAGAATACACCGGAAATTACTCCGGCTTCGGTGTCAGGCATTAGCCAGGTGTGATTACTCATGGACTTCCTGCAGCCCGTAGTACCGGTCGTTTTTAAGGAGAAGGGACAGAGCCTCGGGTGAAGTGCGGTAGGGGTCTCCGCCACGCAATTCGCTTAACTTGGTGCCCAGTTCCTCCGTATCAAGGGACTGATTGCCGTTAGCGAGGAAAAGGCGAAATACGCTTTCTATAATGGGCAAACGGTCATTGATAAAGTCCGGGGTATGAGAGCAGCAATCCCGAATAGTAGACATGAGAGCATCCGGGGAGTTCTCTTTTCCCTCTGCGCTTAACTGCTTGGCACACTTGGGGCATAGATAGTCGTGGATTAAAGCCGAAATTGAGCGATTGTTTTGCTGAAACCAGTCCAGAGCAATAGCCCAGCGTGTCTTTGACGGTTCGGTGCTCACTTCTTCTTTAGCCATAAAACTTTCTAAAAAGACGGCAGTGCTTAAATCTCGAGTTCCACCTTGGCTGACCTGATAAGGTCAAGATAGCCAATCCTTAGTCCCAATGCCTCGGCGACTTCACGGTCGGCCTCATAAGGTTCGTCAATAAATACCTTATCATATTCCTCAACTTCACCCTGAGTGGGGTCATCCCTGATGGTGAACTTCTGTCTGGCTTCGACAATCCCCAGGTCAAAAGGAAGGGTGAAATAGAGGTCAGCCAGCACCTTATCTATTCCCAGGCTGTACAGGCTCTCCCAGCCACCGTGCGCTTCACCATGATACTTGCTGCTCGGCAGCAGTGAGAGCAGATTCATTATACTGAAACTGCCCGTACCGTTGGATGTCTTTAGCGGCGACACCGTTATCAGGTAATCGCTGGACAGGATGACATTGGGCACCCAGAAGGTTGGAATGGCAAATGGTTTGGGTAAGGGGTTATCCACTTCAACAAAGATGCAATCCTTTACATCCAGCGTTAATACCCGTGGGAAATTATAACCCAGGGCTTGAAATATCGGGCGGGTGGGTACACCCTCGGGGGTGCCTTCCAGCAGGAGAATATCCGCGTCGCTAATCCGCCGTATACTGGATATTATCGCGGCTAACATATCGGCACTGGTGGTTACCGGATAAGGTAGCGGGTATGAGGCACTGGGTTTAATCAAAACACGCCGCGCCCTGGATACCACCGACGGCATTTTGAAAGCAAAATCTGAGGCTTCAAATATCAAGATTCCCTCCTCAGGGAGATATGTAAGCTTTTTACTTCCCCGTTTCCATCCGGGTTGGGTATCATGGCAAGAACCGTGCGCGCCAGCAGGTCTTTAAGGGACGGGCTTATCGGGACATAAGCACCGTTAACAATTAAGTCAACGTTATCTTGCCGGTGCTGAACCAGTTTTTCCTCAATCAGGTCAGCTATCCTTGTCACCTCGTTTCTGGAGAACTGCGGTACATCTATTGCCAGCGGTTCATCGGTAACTACCGCCAGTAATTGCTGAAGGTCGGTTAACAAATCTTCACCCTGTTCCCGGCGGTGGACTTCAATCTTGGGGTAGTTGCTGCCCTTAAATCCTTCCGTCAGGATAAGGTCATAGTCCCACAGAATGAAGTTGGATATTTCCTGCGGGTCGAAATAATGCTCCATCCGTCTATAGATAGCCAGGTGGTCCAGTGAGTTAATGGCTGCTAACTCGCTGCCAGCCTTGGTAAGTCGCCAGGTATCCTTGGAAGCCATGTCAAGGTCATCGGCATGATGCGAGTGTTTAACAATGGCTACCTTATGCCCGCGACGCTTGAGCTCAGCAATTAGCTCTTCCAGCAGGGTTGTCTTACCAGAACCTGACTTGCCTACGATAGATATTATTTCATGCATGGGCGCTCTCTTCTTACGTGGTTCTACTAAATACTTACTTCCTCGTTCCAGTCCAGCATTATTGTCTGGACTATATCGCCTTTGTTTACCTCTTCTCTGTCTTCGTGAATTATTACCAGCCCGTTCGCCTGGCTCATGGAGGTCAGGATTCCTGAGCCCTGGGGACCGGTCAGTCGGGCGTAGTACTGGCCATTGCGTCTTTCTACGATGGCCCGGTCGTAGATACGGCGTCCCTCGTTATTCCTGATGGAGTCTTCTATTATGGCTTCTACAGTAGGCTTGGTTAAGTTCTTTTTCCCCATCATCTTCAAGAGGGCGGGGCGCACGAATAGCTCAAAGCTGACCATGCAGCTGACCCTATTGCCGGGCAAGCCAAGATGAGGAATACTCCCGGCGGTGCCGTTTTCTCCAGTCCCTCTAAGCCTGCCGAAGGCCAGTGGTTTTCCCGGCTTAACCCGGACCTTCCAGAAGACCATATCGCCCTCTGCAGACAGAATATCTTTCACCAGATCATAATCACCCATGGAAACGCCGCCGATAGTTAACAGCATATCGGCATCCAGCCCCTGCTGGAACTTGCTTGCCAGTGAGCTTTTATTATCCAGAGCTATCCCCAGTATTTTGGGAATGCCGCCGTAGCGTTTTACCAGGCTGGCGATGCTGTAGGTATTACTGTTATATAGCTTACCCGCAGGCAGTGGTTGGTTAACATCAACCAGTTCATTCCCGGTTGCCAGAACGGCCACTACCGGACGGCGGACGACCTTCACCTGGCTGTATCCCAGTGAAGCCAGTAAGCCGATTTCGGCCGGCCTGAGTACCGCTCCCTTCTCCAGTGCTGTTGAACCCCTGGCAATATCCTCTCCCGCCCGCCTGATGTTTAAGCCTGGCTTGGCTTCAGATAAAATACCTACCCGGGTAGTGGGCTGGTCGGCGGCGGACTCTTTTCGCTGCTCTTCATCGGTATTCTCAAATTGCACGACGCTGTCAGCACCCCGGGGTACCGGCGCTCCGGTCATAATGCGAATGGCTGTGCCCGGTACCAACTGGCGCTCAGAAGCGGAGCCGGCCATAACCGTATCAATGACGCGCAGGTATTTGGGAGACTCCCTGTCGGCGCCCCGGGTATCTTGAGACTGGACAGCATAACCATCCATGGCGGAATTATCCAGCGGGGGCACATTAATATCTGATTTGATATCCTCGGACAGTACCTGTCCCAGAGATTCCAGGATGGGAACCTGTTCCTCTTCCAAAATATCTACTGCCTGGAGAATCTTCTCCAGTGCCTCTTCAACGCTTATCATCATTCTCCTCTGGCTATTTTTCTGGCCAATTTCAAATCTTCTTTCGTATTGATATTGAAAAAGCTCAGGTGCTGGGGGTCGAATCTGTCAACCTCCTCAGCTTCTACATACCTTACTTTCACGAAGTCGAAAAGCTCAACGATTACCTTCCTGCCTTCTTTGAGTATAAATTCTATGGGGGCTACGCAGTTTTTTGAATAAACGGCGTGCAGTGGTTCGAATAGATTGTTCACTCGTGGCAGCACAAAGTCAAAATCATCCGAAACCTCTATCATATAGCGCAGCAAGGGCTGATTTAAAAAAGGCATATCAGCAGCAATAACAAGGTTGTAAAACGAATCCGATGTTACTAGCCCGGTATAAATACCGCCAAGAGAACCTTTCCCGGGGAAAATGTCAGCTACTATTTTTAACTTTGGGTGGCTGGCTAACTGTGGGAAGGTTCTCTCTTCCGCCGTAACAATAATAATATCTCTGCTCAGTGAATCTATTCGGGATACAACCTGTTCCAGTAAACTCCTCTTACCTAACTTTTCTAAAACCTTGTCGTGCCCCAGACGTAAGCTCTTGCCACCAGCGAGGATAATACAGCCTGTATTCAACTTATGCGCCTATTTTTAGAACCCTTACCCCCTATATATGATTTTACCATAAATAGTCAATAGCTGGTAGGGGTTCAGAGGGCGTCTTGGGGTAAAATTAATAAATAATCCCTGTTTTATTACAGCGCCGGTTTCAGCACCATAATTTGAGTGCCGGCAGGCAGTCCTCCCGCCTTGAGCTCAATCTCACTGGTATCCAGTCGGGTTACATTGTCCTTACCCTTTGTGAACTCATCAACGCCCTTAATAGGGAAGCCGCACTTATTGTTTTGGTAGTGCATGGGTATAATTACCCCTGGCTTGAGCTGGTCGCTTATTTTACTGGCAGTCTGGGCGTCAATAGTGAAAAAACCTCCCACCGGGATGAGCAGGACATCCACTTTGCCCAGCTCAGCTAATTGAGTATTGCTGAGCAGATGCCCGAGGTCGCCAAAGTGGCAGATATTCACTCCGTCCACTTCAAAGCAGAATATGGTATTGCTGCCCCGCTGGCTCCCCCCGGCATCGTCATGATAGGTGGGGATACCCCTGAATTTTATCCCTTTAGCCTCGGTAGTTCCTCTGACTTCCTGAGGATTACCCCGAACCGCCGCCACATTATTATGGTCACCGTGGTCATGGCTTACGGTAACGATATCCGCCGATTCTTCTATATTGCCATATTTCAGGACATCACTGGTTTCATAAGGGTCGGTGATAATCCTGGTGCCGCTGTCCGAAGTAATCATAAAGGCAGCATGTCCCAACCATTTAATCTTCATCTTTAATCCTCCTTATTTTACTTCATTACTTTTTGGACAGGGAAAGCACAAGGTTCGCCAGAGTGCGTACCGGCACGGCGGTGGCTCCTTTAACCAGATAGCCCTTTTCCTTGTCGCTTTCGCTGGTGCCGGCAATATCCAGGTGGACCCAGGGAGTATTATCAATAAACTCAGCCAGAAACTTGGCAGCCGTGATGGCTCCCCCGTATCTATTGCCGATATTCTTAATATCAGCCACGTCGCTCTTTAGCTGCTCTTTATATTCGTCATACATCGGCAATTGCCAGATAAGTTCTCCGGCTTCGTTGCCGGCGGCAATGACCTTGTCGGCAAGCTCCTGGTTATTGCTGAAAGCGCCGGTGCAGACAGTGCCCAGAGCTACCCGGCAGGCTCCGGTCAGGGTAGCCACATCAATGATGAGCTTGGCGTCGAGTTTCCTGGCGTAGCTAAGAGCATCCGCCAGAATAAGGCGTCCTTCAGCATCTGTGTTGACGACTTCAATGGTTTTACCGTTCATGGCGGTCAGGATATCACCCGGTTTCAGAGCTGTACCGCTGGGTAGATTTTCCGTAGCCGGAACTAAAGCTGTGACGTTAATCTTCGGCTTAAGCTGGGCAAGGGCAATGAGCGTTGCCATAACCGCCGCGCCTCCGGCCATGTCACCCTTCATCTCGGCCATTCCCTCTGATGGCTTTATAGAAATACCCCCGGAGTCAAAGGTTATACCCTTGCCAACCAGGGCTACATCAACCTCATCGGAGTCGCTGCCTTTATAGCTGAGAATGATGAATTTTGGCGGCTGCTGGCTTCCCTGGGCTACGCCCAGCAGGGCGCCCATGCCCGCCGCCGACATCTGCTCCCGCTCCAGCACCTCAGCTTTAAGTCCGTAGCTCTTCGCCAGTTGCCGGGCGGCCTCGGCCATCTGGCTTGGCGTCATATAGTTAGCCGGCTCATTGACCATGTCGCGAGCCCAGTTGGCGGATTCAGCCAGTATCCTACCTCTGGTGATAGCCTGTTCAAAAAGCGGGTTTTCCTTTTCACGGCAAACTATCAGGAATTCCTTAACCTCGCCAAAATCGTTCTCTTTTTTGGTTATATACCGGCGGAATGCGTAAAGCCCGAGCAGAGCACCCTCGGTTACGGCTTGGGCGGCACTCTCCTGGCTTATACCGTTAATCCCGGTTCCCTGAGCCACGCTGGCAACGCTGGACACATTCTTCTGCCGCAGCCAGCGGCAGGTCTCAGCTGCGGCCCCACGGACTTTGTTTATGGAAAGCTCTTTTTTCTTTCCCAAGCCAGTAACTACCACACGGGTTGCCGGCAGCTTGCCCAGACTGTGCAGGAGTGTAATCTCATTGAGCTTGCCCTTAATGTCACCCTGTTTAATGAGTTGAGAGATGGCGCCATTTAATGCCTTGTCCACGGCGGCGGTGTCACCGTCGGGGCGTTTCTGCCCCTGGAAATAATTTACTATTATGGCGCCAGCTTCAATATTGGCAATGTCACCAGTTATAGCCTTAATCTCCATCTTCCATCTCCTTTCATCGGTTTACTTCTCTAGCAATTTTATCCACGACAGGCGTGATATCCCGGGAGGTATCCGCAGCGTAATGGTTTAGGACTTCCCTGTTCCAGGCAGGCCGCTGACAATAATAAAGGCTGGCTGCACCTCCGGTTCAGGGAGCTGTCCCAGGTCTCTGGTGAGTAGCCGGGCGTCGGATACAATCCGGGAATCTTCCATACCCTATGATTATAAATAGTTTTTTCCTGTTTGGCTAGATGGCAGGGAAAAAGTCAGGCGGGTAATCCTTCACCATAGAAGGCAACACCGATTAATCCCGGCCCGGTGTGAACTCCCATCACGGGGGTGAACTCGGTTACGAATATCTCGGTACATTCAAACTGGGATACAATTCGGTTCTTCAGGGTTATGGCCTGTTCCGGGGCATCGGCATGCATCACGGCCACATGCAGCGGTTGTCCTTTGACCGCTTCAGGCTCCATCAGCTTGAGCATACGCTTTATAGCGCTCTTCATAGTTCTGGGCAGGGCAACGGTGCGGGCCTCACTGTGGTTAAGGGTAAAGATGGGCTTAATACTGAGAAGTGAATTAACCAGGGCGGCGGCTTGCGGAACGCGACCGCTTTTCGCCAGATAGTTAAGGGTATCCAGAGTGGCGAACAGGTTCACCCGGGACATCGTGCTCCTGGCGACTTCCATTACTTCGTCGAGGGTCTTGCCCAGGGCGGCGGTTTTAGCCGCCGTCAGAGCCACCAGTCCCTGACCGGCGGCGGCGGTAGTGCATTCTAGCACCTCTATAACCACGTTGCGGAGAGTGTTTCTGGCCATCTCCGTAGCCACCCGCGCTGAGTCAAACATGGCGCTGAACCTGGAGGGTTCGGTGATGCAGAGAATACTTGGCGCTTTCTGGCTGGCTTTCTGGTAAGCCTCAAGGTAAGGGTTGGGGGAGGAGGCGGATGTGGTGGGCATTTTCTCTGCCTGTCGCAGAAGAGCGTAGAACTCGGAGGGGCTTATGTCTATCCCGTCCCGGTAAGTCCTGTCTTCAAAAATAAGCTGAACCGGCACCACTTCAATGTCATACTTGGCCACCTGCTCCTGGGGGACACAGGCAGTGGTATCAGTAACGATAGCTACTTTTTTCATCAGGCTCCTGTTCTCAGTGCTTTACAATCCTTTTTATCCGTTTTTCTTAGTCTGCCAGAAGTGGTAATCCCTGTCAAAAATAATGTTCCTTTTACCGCCGGCCTTTGCTATCTCTTCCTTGATACCGACCAGGGTCCGGATAATGAGGAAGACAATAAGTGCCAGCGGATAAAAGATGAGCAGGGATGGTTTATCAAAGAGCCAGGTAATCAACGGTATTAGGGCCAGGCCAATCATGCCGAGTCTGATATTGCTGGTAATCATAACGACCACTATGGCTATGCCGAGGCCAATGGCGAACTGTATGGGAACTAGCGGTATCAGTGCCCCCATGATGGTAGCCGCTCCCCGGCCGCCCCTGAATCTGAGGAAAACCGACCAGTTGTGCCCGACTACGGCAGCGAAGCCAGCCGCGCATGCCCACATATCAGAGAGACCGAGCCACCAGGCGATGAGTACGGCCAGCGCACCTTTAGCCACATCGGCGGCGAGGACAGCCAGACCAAATACCGGTCCTACCTCCCGGTAGACATTTAAAGCGCCAACGTTGCCGCCCCCTGCCTGCCGAATATCAATCCCCTTTGTAAAGCGGGCGGTGAGGTAAGCAAAGGGGACGGCACCCAGCAGATAACCGATAACTATGGCCACAATAATATTAAAGGCCACTGGCTACTCTCTCTATCCTTCGGGATAAAAGGCAACACCCACCGTACCGGTGCCGCAGGCATAGCCCATTACCGGACTGAACTCAGTAAGCCACAATTCGGCACAGTTGAATTCAGATGCAATCCGCTTCTTCAGTCTTTCGGCTTCATCCAGGGCATAGGCGTGCAGGACGGCAACATGTACCGGATTTTGCCCTGTTTTTTCCCGCATCATCTGCAGGATGCGCTCTATGCCATGCTTCCTGTTTCTCACTGCGGCGGTGAAATGCACCTTTCCCGAAACGGTTAAAATTGGCTTGATATTAAGCACCGAGCCTATCTGAGACGCTATCTTGGGTATGCGCCCGGAGCGGTAAACATGGCGGATTGTATCCAGAAAAACAATGGCGTTAACCTTATCTCTTATCTCCTCGGCGGTACTGATTACTTCCGGCAGGTCCTTACCTTCGGCGGCAGCCCGGGCGGCGGCTAAAGCGACCATGCCTTCGGCAGGAGTCGCTGTCTGCGAGTCCAGCACCTCTATGGAAATATCGGGAAGCTCGGCACTGATTTGCTCCTTAGCTTCCTGGGCGACACTATAAACAGCACTTAGTTGGGTTGAGACGGTAATGCAGAGGATATTATCAGCTCTTTGGCTGGCACTGCGGTAGGCTTGGAGACAGTCCTCGGGTGAAGCCGCCGATGTCTTAAAGGAGTCGGGGTCTTCTAAAAATAATTCATACGCCTTAGAAGGAGTGATGTCTACCCAGTCCTTGTAGATATTACCGCCAGCGTAAAAATTAATCGGGATAATCTCAATTCCGTACTGCTCGACCAGTTCCCTGGTAAGGCAAGCGATACTATCCGTTATGATGGCTACCTTCGGCATTGTCGGTCTCCCTTGCGTTGTCATCCATGCCGGTTGTTTTAAGTTGGTACTACATCACTTTTCCGGATTCTCAATCGGCCGTTTCTAAACCAGCGTTCCAGTAAGGGCGGAATGAGGAATACTCCCCACATTACCAGAATTAGCCCCAGGAAGGTGGGTGTATTGAGTCTGCCGCTGGTATAATAAACTACCAGGGTTAATGTCAGAAGTCCCGATATAGTTAGCAGGCCTATTCTTAGCCAGCGCTGTCGCACACGGATGAAGGCGGCTATAGTTAGCGCCAGAGTGAAAAAGCTCAGACCTATCCAGGGTGCAAAGAAGTAGACGCGCTGCAGACTGTATTCGGTGAATCTGGCTCCTGGTGACACAGCCAGAAACCAGCCGATGATAATCGGTATGGGCAGTAGCATCAGGGAGCTGAACAGCCAGTCCCTCCTTGTGCTTTTAACTATAATAAAGCCCAGCCACCATAGAGCCAGCGGGAAATAGATGGGTAGTGCCAGTAGCGACCACCCTTTGGGTAGATAAATCAGGAGGAGACCGACTGCCAGTACCGGTAGCAAAGAGTAACCCAGCCACGAAAAAACCCAGGTCGGTTTGCCGTGCCACCAGCCATAGATTGCCGTACCGACCACCAGCGACAGCACCACTAATATCCAGCCAATATACTGCCACCAGTTAAGTACAAATAATAAAGCAAAAAGCAGGTGGGGCATTGAGGCTAAAAACACCTGCTTCCAGCTACCCTGGCTGTAGGTCTCATATATTTGATGGGCTACTGATTTTGCCGAGCCCATCTGCCTCAAACAGGTCTTAATTGCCTCCTCTTCGGAGATTCCGGATTCCGTTAATTCCTGGAGGCTATCTTCAATATGCGTCTCAAGTTCGCTGACGACCTCTCTTTCGTCGGAGAGGCCGAGCTTTGAATTATATCTGATATTCTCCAGATAATGGCTCAGTTCCGTTATCATTGCCTGTACCTTTTAAGGACTGGCTGGTTCCGGTTGAATAATAAGCTTCATGGCGTTCAAGAAGTCCTGCCATTGGG
>CAYWAU010000047.1:0-12232 GCA_964456395.1 uncultured Dehalococcoidaceae bacterium | reverse complement strand
ACCACAGACCAATATTGACGCTGCTCTTCAAGTGGCTGAGCGTGTCCGCGAAAAAATCGCCACAGATTTAGATACCGGCGATATTCAGGTTACTGCCAGTATAGGCTTAGCAAGCTGTCCTGCGGACGGTGTGGGGCATACTGATATTATCGCTGCCGCTGATATGACGCTTTACCGTGCCAAGCGAAGTGGTGGTAACCAGACCCATTGCGCCTCAGGTACGTTACTGCCTTTTGACGTTATTGGGTCGGATACAGTTGCGGAAGAGAGCGCGGATAGCAAGACCTTGAGCGTTATTTATAACCTGGCGGAAACAGTGGAAGCCGGAAGTCACTACACTCGTGATCATTCCAAAAAAGTGACCGGGTATGCTCTGGCTCTGGCGGAAACGCTGGATTTAGAGCCGTCGGAAATGAAAAGGCTTGAGGCTTCGGCTCTATTACATGATATTGGTAAAATCGGCATTAGCGATGAAATACTGAATAAGCCGGGTGAGCTTACTGCTGACGAATGGAAGGCAATTAAAGTTCACCCGCAACTGGGGGCAGCTACTGTCGGTCGCGTGCCTCAACTCGCCGAATGTGAAGCCGGTATATTACACCATCATGAGTGGTATGATGGAAGTGGCTATCCCAAAGGATTGAGGGGTGATGATATACCATTGGAAGCGCGCATTCTGGCTATAGCCGATGCTTTTGCTGCCATGACTTCACAACGGTCTTACTCTGATAATCTTGACTACGAAAAAGCATTAGAGGAAATAAAGCGCGGAGCCGGTAAACAGTTTGACCCTTATCTGGTTGTGAATTTCCTTTCGGTTTATGAAAAACGCTTTACCACTACTATAAAAAAGAGGTAACGGGATAAAAATAAAATATATTTATGTCAGTCCCACAGGAAGCTGATCTATAGGGGGAGTTATGAATATGAACAATAATAACAAGATACAGGTATTTGTGGTTAGTCAGCAATCACTTTTTCAGCAGGGGGTAGAACTTTCATTTTCCGGCACTGGAGATATAGTCATTTCTGGCGTTGCCCCAGTTAATGAAGAAGTACTATCAGCTATTGATAATCTGCCGCCTGACGTAGCTCTTTTGGATATTGATGGTCCATCAGAGAGCGGGCTTGAATTAGCCCGTAAGATCAAACAGCGCTCGCCCAATATCGGTGTCATTGTGCTTACCTCCAACACCGATGATAACCAGCTCTTTGAGGCACTAAAAGCACAGGCAGTAGCTTATTTAAGCAAGGAAGTTACCGCCGACCAGCTGGTTGATACTGTCAGGCGCGTTGCTAAAGGTGAACACCCGATAAATGACAGCCTGACGACACGACCCAAAGTAGCTGAGCACGTTTTACAGCAGTTCCAGGAGCTTTCCTGGAGGAGCGAGTCCGAAGCCGTTATATCACCGCTTACACCCAGGGAGATAGAAATACTCCAGTATATAGCCCAGGGATATCTGAACAAGCAGATTGCCGCCGAACTCGGCATCAGCGAGCAGACCATCAAGAACCATGTGACCTCCATCCTGCGGAAACTCAACGCCAATGCCCGCACGGAAGCCGTGGTGGTCGCCATTAAGCAGGGCTTAATCAAGATAAGCTGAATAAATATCCCCGGTGCCGTCTTATCTGCAGCCTGCAGGCTGAGATGAGGTGTTGCGTCTAATTATGGTATAAATCACATTTTGAATACCCAACTACAGCCCTGCCACTTCATAAACTACTATTTAATGTTCACATTTGTATCCCTACCAAACCCTTTGCTCATTAAATCGGCTATGCTAGAATAAACTGTATGCGACGTTTAAGGAGCAAAGTTGGTCAGTAGCCTGATTGAGGAGCAACTGAATAAATTGCCGCACAGTCCCGGTGTTTACCTCATGAGGGACGCCGAGGGGAATATACTGTATGTGGGCAAAGCGGCCAGCCTTTATCACCGGGTGAGGTCGTACTTCAGCGCCGGACAAAAGCTATCACCAAAGCTTGAGAGAATGGTTGCCCGGGTGGCTGATATTGACTTTTTCATTGCCACATCAGAACAGGAAGCCCTCATCCTTGAGCTGAACCTGATAAAGCAATACCATCCCCGCTACAACGTCCGCCTTAAGGATGACAAGACCTTTCCCTACTTAAAGATAGCTATTAATGAAGAGTGGCCCAGAGTCTATGTTACCCGCCGTATGGAATCGGACGGAGGACGCTACTTCGGTCCCTTCGCCAGTGCCAGGTCAGTGCGGCAAACGCTCAGGGTCTTGCAGAGTATCTTCCCTTTTCGCGTTTGTACTAAAGCCATTACCGGCAGGTCTCACCGTGCCTGTCTTGAGTATCATCTGGGGCGCTGCCTGGCTCCCTGTATTGGTGCGGTGAGTCAAGCGGAATATGCCGAAGTAATCAACGAGGTAATTCTTTTCCTTGAAGGTAAGCAGGAAAAAGTAGTTCGGGAGCTTAAAGCCAGGATGAGCAAGACGGCTGAGGCTCTGGATTTTGAAAAGGCATCTCTAATCAGAGACCAGATTCAGGCAATACACCGGGTCATTGAAGGACAGAGGATTGCCGCCACGGTAAGAGGCGAGCAGGATGTCATTGCCTTTGCTCAGGACAGGGACCAGGCCTATGTTCAGATTTTCTTCGTTCGCAATAATAAACTGATTGGTCGGGAAAGCTTCCTCCTGCAGGGTACCCGGCAGGAAGAGCCGCCGCAAATCATGACCAGTTTTATCAAGCAGTTTTATGCCTCCAGTCCTTCTATACCACCCCTGCTTCTGCTGCAGTATCCGGTGGAAGACGCACTGATTATCAGGGACTGGCTGCAGGGCAGGAGAGGAGGCAGGGTTGAGATTCAGGTTCCGCGCCGGGGCAGCAAAAAGCAACTGATGGACATTGTGGCTGAAAACGCCCGGCAGGGTCTGGAGCAGCTTAAGATTAAAGAGCTGGTCACTCCGAAGGCACTGGATGCGGCTTTAATTGAGATAGAAAGGGAGCTTAAACTCAATAGCCTGCCCAGGCGCATGGAGGCTTATGACATCTCCAACATTCAGGGCAAGCTGGCGGTAGGCAGCATGGTCGTCTTTGAGAAGGGTAAGCCGAAGCCGGCTCACTACCGGCGATTCAAAATAAAAACGGTATCGGGCGCCAATGATTACGCCATGCTGCGGGAGGTGCTCCAGCGTCGATTCAGGCATGGTTCTAAGAGTGAAACGACTGCTCTAGATACCTGGGCAGTCATGCCCGACCTCGTCCTTATTGATGGCGGTAAGGGACAGCTGAATGCGGCACTGTCGGCAATGAATGAAATGGGAAGTTCTGTCCCCGTAGCCAGTTTAGCCAAGGAAAACGAAGAGATTTTTATTCCCGGTAGGAAGGAGCCTATAGTTTTGAGCCGGTCTTCTCCCGGTCTACAGCTTCTCCAGCGTCTCAGAGACGAAGCGCATCGCTTTGCCATAAGCTACTATACCAGAGTGCACCGTCGGGAGACTTTCACTTCGGCTCTTGACAGTATCCCGGGGGTTGGCCCCAAACGTAAGAGAGCCCTGCTCAGGCAGTTCGGCTCTCTCCAGAGGATAAGGGAAGCCTCCTTAGACGAGCTGGTTGCGGCCACAGGCATGACTCAAAGTCAGGCGAAAAGAATTAAGGAGTTTTTATAAGATGCCCGGCCAATTTGCCGCGGCTTTGTTTGCACAGAGCATCGTTCATACTCTGACAAAGGAGCATTTATAGATGCCAGCCAATCTGCCACCTCAGTATTTTGAAGCCGAGAAGAATTTTCGGATGGCGAAAAGTCCACTGGAAAAGATTGCGGCACTGGAGGAAATGCTGGCGATTATGCCCAAGCATAAGGGCACCGACCACCTGCGCGCCGAACTGAGAACGAGAATCGCCAAACTGACACAGTCGCTGGACAAGAAAACGGCTACCCAGCGGGCGTCAATGATGATTGAGAAGGTAGGAGCTGCCCAGGTGGCTGTTATCGGACTGCCCAATGCCGGTAAGTCGCAGCTTGTGGCCAGCCTAACCAAAGCCTCTCCGGCGGTGGCTGCCTATCCGTTTACCACGCACAGTGCCACTCCGGGGATGATGGTTTTTGAGAATATCCAGATTCAGCTGATTGATACGCCGCCCTTAAGCGAACAGCCTCCGGAGTGGTGGCTTTTGAGTATCATCAGGCGGGCTGAAGCTTTGCTGGTGGTGGTTGACCTGAGTTACGACCCGGTCTCGCAACTGGATGCCCTCATTTCACAACTACAGGAGAAGAGAATAGGGGTATGGGAAGGCATGGCTGCAAACGATGAAGAGTTCCCCCTGAGCTATAAAAAGACGCTGGTGGTAGCCAACAAGATGGACCTGGACAGCGGTGAAAACTACCGGGCTTTGCAGAGCAGGTATGGCGGTCAGTTGCCGGTTGTGCCTGTCTCAGCCCCGGGTGATGGACTTGACGAGCTGAGGCTTAAAGTCTTTCAGATGCTTGATATTATCCGGGTGTACACCAAGGTCCCCGGCGGCAAGCCGGACTTTACCGACCCGATAATCCTGGAAAAGGGGAGCACCCTGGATGCCGCCGCCGCCTCGGTGCACAAGGACTTTGCCGCCAGGATGAAATTCGCCCGTATCTGGGGTTCCGGCAAGCACGACGGCATCATGGCGAAAAGAGACCACGTTTTGCAGGACGGCGATGTGATAGAACTGCATATGTAGGCTCTTGACATTTGACAGAAATGCAAGTGGGTAATTAAGATAGGAAAGGAGAAAGCCCCCTAGCCTGGATAGGAGGTGCACCATGATGAGACATTCTAGGCTATTTCTTATGCTCAGTCTTTTGGTTGTGGCGGTAATGGTTGCCAGTAGTTGCACCGGTCCGTCCACCAAACTAGCGCCACCTGACTCGCCAACAACTCCATCTCCAACGCCTACACCAACACCCACTCCGCCCGAACAAGTTAGCCCATCAGCCACGAAACGGCCTCAGGAGGTCAACGGTTCATTTGACAACATCAACGGAATACCGGTTCTACGACTATGGGGATCTCACGAGCAAATGGGTTATGCTTACGGTTATCTGTGTGCTCGTCAACTCGCGGACGTTATACCGCAACGTTTATTCGCGAATCTAGCGAGATTGCCAGCTGACATGACTTATGAAAAAATGGTGGGTCTCATGAATTGCTACATACAGTGGCCCGATTGGTGCCTTGTAGAGATTAAGGCCGCTTTAGCAGGAATGCAGGCAGTGCTGGGAGGGTCGTTACCGGTAGTCACTCATAACCGTATCGAGAGCCGGAATAAGATAATGGATGCCGATATGGTGGCATTATTTCACTGTTTACCCCAGCTGATTGCTACCTCCTCACATTGTTCTGGGTTTGCCGCTTGGGGGGAAAAGACCGCCGATGGGCAGGGCAGGGTGGGAGGTAACATGGATTATAATATAAGTGCGCTGAGCAGTTATTTAGTGGTCGTCCGTAAACCGGACTATGGTCTTAGCACGGTATGCACCAACCACATCGGGTTCTTACTGGGAGGTGGCACCGGCACACTGCGGGGGATGAATGAAAAAGGGGTAGCTCTGGCTACAACAGGTTGTTCGTGGCTTACACGCACCACACCACCAGACTATCCTAACGTGCTGGGGCGTGAAGTGCTGGAACAAGTGTCGGCGGGACCCGATATGGTTTCAAGCATTGTGAAAATCTTTGAAACACACTCTAAAAGCAGCATTGGCAATTTCCTGTTCGCTCAGGGAAAATCTACGTGGACTCAACCTAAAGCCGACCAGATGGCTGTTGTCATCGAAAGTGACACTGGCGGCGCTACTGCCCGTCTGCCCTCCCATAACGCTCAACAAGGCATACCTCTGCAAGAGGCAATAGTGATATCAGGTCTTTTCCTGCAACGTCAGGTTCCTGTGGGGCAACAAGCCTGGGAGTCTAATATCAATAAATACAATAACATGGTGAAAGCTCTATCTGAACAGAAGATAGATAGTCTCACAGCAATGCAAAAGGTCCTTCAGGCAGGTGTTTCACCCACTAACAACCCTAATCCTACTATTCTTTCAATATACTTCGAACCAGATACAATGAAATTACACGTTGCCTTCTTTAAGCAGGGTGGTCAACCTGCACCATATTTGAATCCGGTTTCCTTCACATGGGATGAGCTTTTTTCCTCCATTCCAAAATAAACTTCAAAATCATAAAGGCGGGAGGTAGAGGACTTGAACTTGTGGCTTCTTGTGCACGAAGTCGCACGATAGTTGAATGGCCCCAGTTCTACACCAGAAACTGCCTAATAGTTTCCGCATTCCTCACCGCAAACCCTTCTACATCGTTATTAAAGTAGATATAGACTGAATCCATATTTTCAGCCAGTTCAGCGATTCTCTTTGCCCAGCCAGCCAGTTCCTCATTGGAGTAACAGCTGGAGTAGAGGCTGTCACTGCCGTGAAATCTGATATAGGCGAAGTCGGCCGTTGCCAGCAGGGGGCAGGTGAAATCGGGCATGTCAAAAACACAGAGACCGGCATTATGCTGCCGCAGGATTTTAAAGACTTCCTCCGTGAGCCACGACTGATGCCGGAATTCAATGACATGCTTGAAACCCCAGGGCAGACTGGACAGGAATGAATTCAGTGTCTCATCATTGCGGTGCGTACTGGGCGGCAGCTGGTAAAGGAGGGGACCCAGCTTCTCACCCAGAATCGTGGCTCTTTTTATGAAATTGTCTACCGCTTCCTCGCTGTTTTTCAGACGCTTGATGTGGGTAACAAAGCGGCTCATCTTTACGGCAAAGGCAAAATCGGGGGGTGATGACTCATACCAGTTGGTAAAGGCATTCTCCGAGGGCAGTCGGTAAAAGCTGTTGTTGAGCTCAACCGTTGAGAAATGGCGGGCGTAATGCTCAAGCCATTTCGCTTTCGGCAGTTTCTCGGGATAGAACCGGCGGCGCCAGTCGTCATAGTGCCAGCCGGATGTGCCGATAAAATAGCGCGCCAACCTTGACCACCTCCCGCCTTAATTCTAGCACCAGCCGCTTGGTTCTCCAAGCCGGGCCTCTCAGCTTGACCTTACCGACTCTATCCTATATATTGGGTTAAGAGAAAGTGATACGTGAAGGAGTTATCCCGAATAATGAGAATCGCCGTTCAATGTGATTTTGATGGCACTATCACCGAAAAAGATGTAAGCTTCCTTTTGCTTGATACTTATGTCGGCAGCAAATGGAGAGAGTTATGGCAGGAGTACATGGCAGGCAGGATACCGGTCGGGACTTTTAACAAAAAAGTCTTTGCCATGGTCAAAGCCGACCGGCAGACAATGACTGATTTGGTCCTGCACAGCGACCGGGTGAGAATACGCCCCGGCTTTAACGAACTGTTGGACTGTTGCTCCCGGAAGGGCTTTGAGTTCAGCATTGTCAGCAATGGTCTCACCTTCTACATAGAAGCAATTCTGGAAAATCTGGGTGTCAACGGTATCGAGGTATTTGCCGCGCAAAATCAATTCAGTCCCGAGGGCATGTCGGTAGAATACATAGGGCCGGATGGTAGTTCAATGGAAGACGGCTTCAAAGAAGCCTATACCGAACTGCTGACGAAAAGAGGCTGCAGCGTTGTCTATATGGGGAATGGCGTATCTGATATATATCCCGCCAGGCAAGCCATTAAAGTTTTTGCCACCGGTGACCTGCTGCAGCGCTGCCGCGAGGAGAAACTTGAGTGCACACCTTTTAACGACTTCTACGATGTCATCAGGGGTCTGGAGGCTCTGGCGTTCAGCTAAGGGGTTTTAAGGATGATGCCCACCGGGCAGTGGTCGGAGCCCGTGACCCCGGGCATGATGAATGCCCTTTCAACTGATGGCAGCAGGTCTTCACTGACAAAGAAGTAGTCAAGCCTCCAGCCCACGTTTCTGGCTCTGGCGCCTGATTTCAAGTCCCACCATGTATAGTGATTTGGTTCCTTATTGAAATGGCGAAAGGTATCAATATAACCATGGGCGACAAACCTGTCCATCCAGGCCCTCTCTTCCGGCAGGAACCCTGAGACGTTGGAGTTTTCTTTTGGCCGCGCCAGGTCTATTTCGTTATGAGCGGTATTGAGGTCGCCGCAGATGACCAGCTTTTTACCCGTACTTTTTAAATTGTCGGCGAACTGCAGGAAGACTTCATAGAATTCCATCTTGTACCTCAGGCGGCTCTCGTCCTTCTTGCCGTTGGGAAAATATATATTAAAGAGGGTAAATTGGGGATATTCGGCGATGATAACTCTCCCCTCAAGGTCGATTTTGGCGGCACCGAAGTCATACCGGACGCTGAGCGGTTCATCTTTGGTGAAGATAGCCACACCGCTGTAACCCTTTCTCTCGGGGTAATTCCAGTACGTAAAATAGCCTTCTGGTTCCTGAAGGTCTTTGCTGAGCTGCTCAAGGTGGGCTTTTGTTTCCTGAAGAGAGATAATGTCTGGAGATTCTTCGGATAGCCAGTCCAGAAAGCCCTTCTCTTTTACGGCTCTAATGCCGTTAACGTTCCAGCACAGCAACTTCGTTTCTTTCATGAACAGTACCCCCGCAGTTTGCTAATCACTATGCCTATTCATTATACTTTTATTGTATGGGAAAAACTAATAGAAGATAGGGCGGTCGTTTAGAAGGGTAATAATGCATGGAAGAAAGAATTTTTGTAAACCTTACTAATGGCGGTCCGGTCCAAGTCCATGTCAGAGACGGGAGGATAGTCCGTGTAAGGCCTCTGGTCTTTGATGACAAGGACGCCGCTTCCTGGACAATTTATTTAGACGGGAAGAAGTTTACCCCGCTTCGGAAGGCTTGTGTCGCCCCCTTTACCATGACTGAGAAGGCGAGGATTTACTCGGATATCAGAATTAAGCACCCCCTCCAAAGAGTAGATTTTGACCCCGGCGGTGACAGACATCCAGAGACGAGGGGCAAGTCCGGCTATAAGAGGATAAGCTGGGATGAAGCCCTGGACATAGTTTCGGGAGAGATGAAGAGAATCAGGACTCGCTATGGTCCGGAAGCTGTCATGTCTCGGGCTTCCTCGCACCATAACTGGGGAAATCTGGGTTATCGCGTTTCGACCTGGTCCAGGTTCTTTAATCTGATTGGCTTTACGGATATACTGGATAATCCCGATAGCTGGGAAGGCTGGCACTGGGGAGCGACACATGTTTATGGCTTCTACTGGAGATTGGGCATGCCGGAACAGTATGACCTGCTGGAGGATGCCTTGAGGAACACCGACCTGATAGTACACTGGGGTAATGACCCCGATTCAACACGGGGTATTTATGGCGGGCAGGAATCAGCTATCTGGCGTTTGTGGCTCAGGGAACTGGGCAAGAAGCAGGTTTTTATCGACCCCTTCTGCAACTACACTGCCTCTTTCTTAGGCGATAAATGGATTCCCCCCCGGCCGGGCACCGATGCTGCTCTGGCGGAGGCTATTGCCTGTGTATGGCTCCAGGACAGCACTTACGACAAAGAATATGTAGCCACGCATACCGTTGGCTTTGAGGAATTTAAGGCGCAAATCATGGGTGAGGACGATGGCATTCCCCGGACACCGGAATGGGCGGCGGAGATATGCAATGTGCCAGCCTATACTATCAGGGGTCTGGCCAGGGAGTGGGCATCAAAGCGGACAATGCTGGCGGCTGGCTCGCGGGGAGGCGAGTCCGGTGCCTGTCGGCAGGCATACGGAACGGAATGGACAAGGCTGATGGTATTGCTCCAGGCGATGCAGGGTCTGGGAAAACCGGGAGTTAATATCTGGGGTACCACCATGGGGCCGCCTTATAATGCTTCATTTGAATTCCCCGGCTACAGCTCATTCGGTCCGAATTTTCTGAACGGATTTGCCAAAAAACCGGCTATCAACCCGGTTAAACAGCGCATTTATCGCCTGCTTGTCCCGGAGGCTATTCTTAATCCACCCGTTCACTGGCTTGGAGAGACCTTCTGTGGGCAGTCCCTGGAGCAGCAGTTTATTCCGTTTACCTATCCTGCCCCCGGCTGCTCAGAGGTCAGGATGTTTTATCGCTACGGCGGCTCTTTTATCGGCACCATGACTGATACCCATAGATGGGTGAGGATGTACCAGAGCCCGAAACTGGAATTCGTCGTCAATCAGGACTGCTGGTGGTGCACCGAAACAGGACTGGCTGATATTATCCTGCCGGCCTGCACCAATTTTGAGCGGAATGACATCGGAGAATGGGCCAATACCGGCGGTTATACCCACCACGGCTCCAATGCCTGTAACCATAGAGTTATTGTTTACCAGCAGAAGTGCATCGAGCCGCTCCATGAATCAAAGTCCGATTACCGGATTTTCTCGGAACTCGCCGACAGGCTGGGCATGCAAGAGGAATTTACCGAGGGCAACTCTGAGGAGGACTGGATAGAGAAGATATTCAATTACTCCGACCTCCCGAAGTATCTTTCTTTTGAGGAGTTCAGGAAAAAGGGATATTTCATAGTGCCGATGCCGGAGGACTACCGGCCGACACCGGGTCTGCGCTGGTTCTATGAGGGCAGGGAGTGTGACACGCCCGACCACTTTAACCCGAAGAGAAATACGGAAAAGGGCAAAGAGCTGGGGACCTACAGCGGTAAGATAGAGTTTGTCTCCAGGAGTCTGCTTGAGCACCTCCCCGATGATGAAGAGAGACCGCCGACGCCTCGGTACATCCCCAGCTGGGAAGGCCACACCTCGGAGCTGGCGAAAAAATACCCCCTGCAGATTATCATACCCCACCCCAGATTTTCATTCCACACCCATTATGATTCTAATGTTACCTGGCTGGGAGAGATTCCGGGGCACCGTGTCTGGAAAGACGGCTATTGCTGGCGGCCCGTCCGCATTCACCCGGCGGATGCCGGGGCAAGGGGCATAAAAAACGGGGATATCGTCAGGGTATATAACGACCGGGGCACCGTGCTGGGCATAGCCGATGTAACCGAGCGGATAAGGTCGGGTGTCCTGCACTCTTACTACGGTTCGGGAAAGTATGACCCGATTGAACCGGGTAACCCGGACAGTCCCGACCGGGGCGGCTGTTTCAACATCCTGACTCCCGCCCGGTTGATGTCTAAAAATGTTCCCGGGATGGCGCCCAACTCATGTCTGGTGGAAATAGCCAGATGGGACAATAAGTCATTGCGAGAAGCTTAGCGACGAATCAATCTCTATGCCAGCGGTAAAGGATTGCTTCGTTTCGCTCGCAATGACACCAGGAGGGGCAAAAAGACTGGAGCGGAAGACGAGATTCGAACTCGCGACCTTCTCCTTGGCAAGGAGACGTTCTACCACTGAACTACTTCCGCTCGCTTTGTTTGTGGTGCCGAGGCCCAGAATCGAACTGGGGACACGCGGATTTTCAGTCCGCTGCTCTACCATCTGAGCTACCTCGGCAACACGCTCTATTTTACTTTACATTTAGGCTACAGTCAAGAAAGTGGTAATTGCTGAAGGAGAGATTAGTTTCGATAGCAAAGGTAGTGAGTTGATTAAAATGAGAGAGTGAAGAACCCTCCACTACCATCATATATGAATTGGCAAGCACGAAGAATATCACGCCCAACTAGAGCAATCATCTTCTGACCTTGAATGTTTTGTCCTGTGAGGTCAACAGCAACCACTCTACTTAGGTCAACCACTAGCTTTGGTTCTGGAAAGAAAACTCTAGCAGGGAACAGCGGACGTTGAACTTGACCTGCCGCAGTACCTAGTGATACCAAACCGACAGGATTTATGCCTAGCGAGGTCATTATATTTTCGTCAACACATGTCATGGATGCACCTGTATCAATTATTGCTTGACCAATAGCAGGAGATGGTATTGTCTTACCTTGCTGGGCTAGTAAATCCATAAGAGGTTGAGGAAGATTTACTTCGACTTGCAAAACTGCACCAAGCGCTGCAAGTCCTACAGGTGTATGTAACTGTGGTCTACTAGGGTCAATAAAATGTTTATGCCAAATTGGCATTGAGCACTCCCAGTGTTAAAGCTGGAAATCTGACGACTTCTTCCTCTTTGGTTACTTGTTTAATTAAGAAGGACACATTACCATATTTTTCGAGTCCAGCTTTATAAGCATCAACATCACTACTGTATGCTCCACCAAAATTGTCTTCCTTGATTACGACAAACTGGTTCTCGTAGTGCTTGAGCAATTCTTCTTTCTGTTTGTTGTAATATGTAAGTTCCTTT
>CAYWAU010000046.1:0-12475 GCA_964456395.1 uncultured Dehalococcoidaceae bacterium | reverse complement strand
TGGGCGATAGCCTTCAAACTCAAGCCAATGCGGCTGTATTCGAACCTCCAGAGAGATAAGAGGCAAAGCACCGTAAAACCTAGAAAGAAATAATAGTAGGGAACCTTGGAGGTGACGTGAAGCAGCGGCGGTATGCCAATAAGGCCACCGGTACCCATGGTATATTCCGGGAACATTATAATAACTTGTATTACGCCTATTCCGAAGAAAAGGCTTACCATGGCATAATACAGCGCCCTCAATCTGGCAAACGGGTACCCTATCAAGGCACCAATCCCCATGGACATTAACCCACCCACAGGGATGCTGAGCCAGACGGGCCAGCCGAACGATTTGGCCAGTATCGCCGAAGTGTAAGCGCCGATGCCCATGTAAGCGCCATGGGCGAGGGGAAACTGACCTGAAATGGTGATTGAACGGAGGCTGACAGTGGCCACTATATAGATAAGAGTCGTGATGAGGACGTGAATTAGGTAGGGAGACTTGATGAATAGCGGCAGAAAGCACAGGACAACCACTACGGCAGCATAAATGGATGGCGTAATCATTTGTTTTCTGCTCAAAGAGGGATGCCGCTTATCATCCATGTAATTATACCTTTCTACATCGATTGTCGACCGAGGAAACCCTGTGGACGGAATACCAGAATAGTAATGATTACAGCAAGGGCAATCGCCTGGCTGGTAGGGCCGTTGGTAAAGATAGGTAAGACGGCGTCCATGGTACCAATAAGTACTCCGGCAAAAAAGATGCCCCCGACACTCCCTATCCCACCCAGAATGACCAGTTCCAGGGCTTTTACCAGAATATTGTGCCCCATATAAGGACCGAGATTAAAGACAGCTCCCATCAGGCAGCCGGCTATTGCTGCCATGCCACAGGACATAGCACAGGCGAGGGCAGAAATACGGTGAACATTAATCCCTTGTAAGGTTGCTCCCTCAATATTTTGCGAGACAGCCTGCATTTGCAGGCCCAGTGTCGTGCGTCTGGTGAACCAGATTATTGCCGCCAGGAGGAAGCCCCCGATAAGGAAAGTGAGCACCTTCTCTATGCTGAAAGATAAAGACCCTACCTTAAGGATGCCCGGCGCGAAGGAGGGTAATGCTCTTACATATACGCCTACTGTAACATTAACAAAGTTTTCCAGAATGACAATAATGGCAATGGTGATGACAATCATGCGGTCCAGATTGGCGGTAGCGAAACGGAAACAATATCTCTCCAGGAATAATCCGAAGGCGCTTACTAATGCCGTTGCCACAATCAGGGATATCCACTGGTTCCAACCATATTCAACTGCCAGTTGAAAACAGATATAACCGGCCACCATATAGATGGCACCGTGAGAGAAATTAACAATCCCCATGATACTGATGAGGAAGGCAAACCCCAGTGCCACCAAGATGTACATTGATGATATAAATAATGCATTGAGTATTGTTGACGAAATAAGTTCCATGCACTATCTTCCGTCGGCGGTATTATTACGCCGAATCGAACCTCCAGACTACAATCAGGGGAGTGGGCGTACCCACTCCCCTATAGTAGCCCGGCAGAGTTTCAGTACAATGTAGTCTACCGTACAGGACTAACATCAATCCAGCCGCCGAATACAGCCTGGCCGTCCTTGAGTTCCCAAACCTGGTCGGGGTGGCTGAATGCATGCTTAATCCCGTAGGTTTCCAGCCCACCCAGACGGCCGGTTCCATACGGGGTTTCCATGGTTGACATCTTCTCCCAGGCGTCTTTTACCGCGGTGGGGTCAAGGCTCTGGGCTTTTTCGATGGCTTGCTTGAAACCAAACAGAACATTGGGAGCCTGCATATGGATTGATATACCTTTACCATATTTGGTATAAATCCTGTTGATGATTTCTGTCATCAGAGGCGGCGTATTAGGAGCACCCTCCACTATACCAATTGTGAAGAAATTGGTTGAGGCATCTTCACCGGCAATGGCTTTAACGTCATGGACACTGCCATCTATTGAACCCACGTAAAGCATATCGGAGCCCATCTCTCGGAGGGATTTCAGAAGGTTGCCCGCATGGAATATCAATCCGTTCTGCATAAACAACGCATCCGCCTTGGTGGCTATCACCTTAGCCGCAATGGGGCTGAAGTCTACCGCTTCATTTGCGAAAGTAATCATATCGCCAGCGATGGTAATACCTCTCTGTTCGAGAAACCCTTTGACTATAGGGTAGTAGTAAACTTCAAAACCGTCACCCGGTGCCACAAAAGCGACAGTTTTCACATCGGGGTAAGCCTGCTTGAGGTATTCAATGCTAGTCAGGGCATGTTCCATATTAGAGTTATGGCAGAGGAACGTATAAGGCGTTTCCGGACCTAATTCCTGAGGAGTACCGATAATGAAGGTTTCGCCACGGAGTATTTGATTGGATTCACATATATCTTTGGCTGCTCCGCTGAAGAATGCGGAGGGGGAAACCATGAACTTAACTCCCTCGTCATAGACAAGCTTATTAGCTCCGGCCACGACGCCATCGGCGCTACTCTTGAAGTCTTCGACAAAGAGTTCAATATTGTATTGCTGTCCCTGAACTTGTATACCGCCATTCTCATTTATTATATCGACCGCTATTTCCGCTTCTTGTTTCTGCAAGATATCAAAATCCGAGAAAAAGCCTGTCAGACCAAAAAGCGCACCAATCTTTAGAATCTTGGGTGCTGGCGCTGGTGCGGGTGCTGGAGCTGGTGCCGGTGCCGGTGCAGGGGCTGGCGCTGGGGCTGGTGCTGGTGCAGGGGCTGGAGCCGGTGCTGGAGCCGGTGCTGGAGCGGGAGCTGGAGCTGGAGCGGGAGCTGGCTCAGCGCAAGCTGCCATGAGGGATAAACCTGCCAGTACGAGAATTAAGGAAATACTGCTTACCAGAGTGAATAGCCTTTGTCTTTTCATTAGACCTCCGTATCAAAATATTACACCACTCAAAAACGATTCTGCCATCACATTTCACTTACCCCCTTTCCAACCAACCTTAGTGAATGACAATATGATATTAGTATAAATCTATTGTCTATAAAGCAAAATTGGGCGATTTTGACAAAAAAAAACCAATCCTATATATTTTAGATGTATTTAAATATTAGCACATGTCATTAATTTGTCAAGTAACTTTCGGCGGCCAGTATCGGCAGCATTCACCAAGCTTCCTAATTTCATGCCGGAAAGTCGCGAGTGAATTTTGTCTTCTTCTAAACAGACTTGAGTAGGCTTGGATGTGATTAGTATTTAACAGGAGAGGGGGTAGACATAATGGACAGTTTTCCCAGACCAACGGAAGAACGCATTTATGAGAAGAAGGAGAAGGTGGACAGAGTATGTCCTGAGTGCGGGAGCCGTGATGTAGCCAGATATCGGGTTCTATCTGATGCTGGCTGGTGGGACGTAGTGAAATGCCAGGATTGCCTTTACTCACTGGAGAGGAAGAGAAGCGAAAATCAATATGCTCCCTGTAAGCTTCTCTGGAACCTTATGTAAAAATATACAAAAAAAGGAAATATGGAAAGAGGTATCAGATGATAGCTATTGATGTAGGGGGAACATTTACGGATACAATAGCAGTTGATGAAAAGGGGAATATTATAGCCGTAAAAGTATCAACTGACCCTAAAGCTATGGAAAGCTCTGTGCTTGAAGGTGCTAAAAGGGTAGGCATTAAAGGTCATAACATGCTCAACCATGCATCCACAGCTGGACTGAACGCCATTCTAACCAGAAATTATCCAAAAGTGGTGTTCCTGACCACAGAGGGGCATCGTGATATATTAGATTTTGCCCGTTCGTGGAAACCTATGGAGGCGCTGACAGATGCAGATTGGAGGAGAGGCTGCGGCGACTCCGCCAAACCGTTTGTTGACCGGTATCTGCGCAGAGGAATAAGAGAGAGAATTACCAGCAAGGGAGAAGTGCTGATTCCCTTTGATGAGCAGCAAGCCAGGAAAGAGATAGAGGTTCTGAAGAAGTGCGATGTAAAAGGGGTAGCCATCTGTCTTATTAACGCATATGTGAATGGCGAGCACGAGAGAAAGATAAGGGAACTGGTTAAAGAAATTGTGGGAGATATCCCCATTTCCATATCTAGCGAAGTGAGCCCCTTGGGTAAAGAATATGCCAGGTCCTCAACAACGGTTATGGATGTGATAATGAAACTGGTTTACGGCGGCTACGTAAACAGGCTTCGCCAGGGGCTTAATGAGGCAGGTTTTATTGGTGACTTGAACCTCGTCGATTCCGCTGCCATGCTCATTCCTTTTGATTTTGCTATGGAGAAACCTTCCAGAATAATGTATTCAGGACCAGCCGCGGGCACAGTCTCCAGCGCCCATCTTGGAAGTTTGCTTGGAGAGAGCAATATTATATGTTGTGACGTCGGAGGAACCAGCACGGATATCAGTCTTATCAGACAGGGAAAGCCCGTTGTCAAGACGGAATATGAGATTGAGCATGATGTGATAGTAAATACACTGGCTAATGAAATCTTCAGCATAGGTCAGGGGGGAGGGTCTATTGCCCATGTCGGCTCGTTTGGAGAGTTATTGGTGGGACCGGAGGGTGCGGGTGCTGACCCGGGGCCAGCTTGCTATGGTAGCGGAGGAACACAACCCACCCTGACGGACGCCTTTTTACTTATGGGAATATTAGATGCTAATAAGTTCCTCGGTGGAGAAAAGCCATTGTACCCTGAGTTGGCTGAGAAGACCTTTGAGTCACTTCCTTTGAAGGCAGACTTCGCTACTAAAGTTAGGCAGACGTACGAGTTAGGGCTGACCAATGTCGCAGAGGGGATAGCTGGAGTTACTATTGAGCGAGGAATTGATGCCAGGGATTATGCCCTGTTTGCCTACGGTTCTGCCGGTCCAATGATGCTTCCTCAATTGATAGAGCGACTCGAGATTAAAAGCGTAATCGTGCCGCCATATCCAGGCCTTTTCTCCGCTCTCGGTCTGGCGAGTGGCGACCTTACTTACACTGATTACAAGAGCGCCTATATTACCTTAAAGCCTGATGCGGGAACTGCCAGGAGGATAGATGGAGTTTACACTAATATGGAGGAGACAATCTTGGCTAAACTTCCTGAAGGTGTGAAAAGGGGAGGCGTACGCTTTATCAGGAGCTTTGATGGCTGGTATGCGGGGCAGACCTGGGAAACGCCTTTCATCCCTGTGCCGTCCGGGCGTATTACCGAAAAGTCTATAGAGGAATTAATTGAAGCTTTCAATAAGTGCTATTTGGAGACGTGGGGAAATAAGTTCGCTCACCTGCCGGTGATGGCTTGCTCTTACCGCACTTCCTGTGTTTTACCAATGACCAAGGCGGAATACAAGACGCTTCCAAAGAGAAAAGCGGGCAAGCTGAAAGGGGTACCCAGGCATCTGTCTTATACGCCAGAGGCAGAAGCAGATGTGATGGATTACGAAAGGGAAGAGCTATATTCCGGTGATACTATCATGGGGCCGGCTATTATCCGGGAGCCCATGGCAACAACTATGGTCTGTGCCGGGCAAGAGGCTCGAATTGGCCAATACGGAGAAATTTACATTGAAAGAAGGGCATAACCATGGCAAAAGAAAAGAGGTTAATTAGAGAGCTAAGTATTGAGGAGTTCAGGGAGAAGTATAACTGTGATAGATTTACGGCTACCATGCTGAGCAACGGGTATAAGTATCTGGTTCAGCGTATGTGCCGGGGTCTTCAGCATACGGCATTCTCAATCATTCTCAGGGATTGGTATGACCTTGCCGCAACTCTCTCCGGACCTGCTGAGATGGGTTGCCCCATGGTTGCCGTGAGTGATGGTGTGATGGCATTAATCGGGACAATACCTGAAGGGACTCGGAATATTATTGAGGAATTTGGCCCTGAAAATACGGTGCCTGGTGATGTAATTGTCTGCAACGACCCTCAAAGGCAGGGTAGCCATGCTCAGGATTGCCTGTTCGTGCGTCCGGTTTTCTGGCAGGGTAAGATTGTAGCCTTCGTTAATATGAAGATCCATCTTATTGATATGGGAGGTACGGTGCCCGGGGGATTCAGCGGCACCAAGCGCAGCAAATTTGAGGATGGGCTTTTGCTGCCGCCAATACTACTTTACCACGAAGACAAGCCCGTCAGGTCCACCTGGCAGCTTTTCTTCGACAATACCAGGTTCGGTGAAATCCTGTTGACGGATATTAAAGCAGCCTATCAAAACATGCTTATGGGGGAGAGTGAGGTCTTAAAGACTATTGGCAAGTATGGGCTGGATGCCTTTCATGGTGCCATGCGTTATATACTTGATGCCACTGAGGAGTCCATGCGGCTGGCATTGTCAAGGATACCGGACGGGGATTATGAAGCAACACAGATGACAGATTGTGATGCCCCGGATGATAGCGAGGAGTATCCTGTTGTCTTTAAGATTAAAGTTAGAGGAGATAGAGCTGAGATTGATTTCTCGGGAACACACCGGCAGGCACGGACATCCATAAATGCCAGTTCTCTGGATACCAAATGTGCCGTGATGGTTGGTATGAAGTACTGTCTGGACCCTGAGTCGCCGATAACGTCGGCGGCTATGAAACCCTTTGACATGGTCCTGCCTGCGGGGACAGTGCTCAGGGCATTACCTGAGGGTGCAATATGCATGTATTTTGAATCAAGCGAGGGTGTTCTGACGGCAACGCTTCAAGCTCTGGCTCCAGCTCTGGGGGAGGATTCCATCGCTGGATGCTATGGTTCACTTAATATGCACACCAGCAGCGGTGTATTTCCTGATGGTCGTCCCTGGGTTACTATTGGGCAGGTCGGAGGGGAACACGGACCTCTGGGTGCCACCAAGGTGGGGGATGGTGTCAACGGTACCGCTTCTTACCTTGGCAACAGCTTCGACCCGGCTACAGAGGCTATAGAACTTGATACCCCGGTTATCCTGTTGAGGAAAGAGAATGTTATTGATACGGCCGGAGCGGGCAAGTATCGAGGTGGGCTTGCCAGAGTAACCGACTTCCTTTTGCCCACTGATTGTGAGTCCTACTTCATGCCCCTGCATTACAAGATACCCACCGGTTTTGGAGTATATGGCGGAAAAACGGGACAAACCGGCGGTGTCTGGACATGGCTGCCAACGGATTATGACGTAGTCAAGGAGAAGAAGATTATGCCGCTGGACCCCGAATCATATAAGAATAGCAAGGTACTTGCCGGGATAGTGGACCCGGAAACACACCTTCCCGACCGCGAGAAGGGAGAGTTCTTTTACGTCTTGAGGTCTCTAGACTACAAAGGCAGCTATGAAAACGTACCGGGCAGTATATGGAGGTATTTAACGAATTGCGCCGGGGGCTGGGGTGACCCCCTGGAAAGAGATATTGAGGCGGTCAAGCGTGATGTCCGCAACGAATACGTCAGCATTGAAGGCGCCAGAAGAGACTACGGTGTTGTCATAAAAGGCGACCCTCATTGGGACCCTGAAAACCTCGAGGTTGACCTGGAAGCCACCAGGAAGCTGAGGGAGGAACTCAGGAAGAGCCCGCCACCTAAAGGGCTTGATTACCTGGAGAGGCGGAAAGGCCCCGAGGGCTACCAGGGCAGCTAGCAACTTGACGTGATTTTTATGGCTAGCCCCACGGATAGACGCCAGTGTGCAACTCGGCCAGTTCTTCAGCCGTAATCACCATACCGCTGGTGCCTGAGGCATCCTGTATAGCCATAAATACCGTTGCCTTAATCATGGCTTCTGGCGATGCCCAGCCCGACCAGTCTCTGTTTGGGAACCAGAACTTCATGCCATCAGTGGCCACGCCATATTCCGGCTTGATGCAATTAACAGCTACGTTGAATGCGCTCATTTCAGCCGCCAGAGCCGTGGTGAAGTGCTCAATGCCGCCTTTGGCTGTCTCATAGGCAACGGAGGGCGGAATGGTCTCCCCGGATGACCTGGCAGGTTCAATTGTCCTGCGTCCATGGGTGGTGATATTAATAATGCTCCCGCTTCTTTGTTTAACCATCAGAGGCAAAATCGCCAGGGAGCAAATAATGGTTCCATAAAGGTTGACACGCATTACCAGGTCCCACCTTTTCAGGGGTATGTCTAGGCTCGGGGCGAAGATTCCGACGCCGGCATTATTAACCAGTATGTCTATTCTGCCGAATTCATCCTGCGTTTTTTGCACCATCTTCTGCACCGATTCTTCAGAAGTAACATCAGTCTGTACCGCCAGACTCTTTCCCCCTGTTTCCTCAATCTGCTGGGCCGTTTGGTGGATTGTACCGGGCAATCCTTCCTTCTCAGTTTCAGTTCGGGCGGCGACCACGACGGCGGCGCCATACTCCGCCAGACCAAGGGCTATATCCTTCCCCAATCCGCGGCTTGCTCCGGTTACTATAGCTACCTTACCGGTTAATTTCTTCATGATGACCTCCTTGCCAAGCTCTCTTTTTCGCTCGAACGAAACGTTACTGTTAATCAAATTCTACGGGAAATACGGGCATTTTACTGAATAGCTCGTGGCTGGTTCCGTCCTCAATTCTGGCGGCTCTCTTGGCTGCCGCTTTGAATCTGTCCCAATCGGCCTGGGCGTAGACAGACAGCCTCTGTGCCGCTAAAGAACCTTCGGCGTGGATGGTGGCAGCACCTTTCCAGGCACTGGTCATGTCCTTGGCCAGAGACATTGCCCTGAGCCTGTGCTCGGTGGCGATTCCCGCCTTCCCTCCAAAGTATTTCTCCAGCATCTGACGGGTGTCGGGGTTAAAGAAATCTTTGGATGACGGAGCATTGGCGACAAGTCCTCCGCCAATGTCATGGATAGTTTTCATCGCCTGGTGGAAATTATCGGCGAAGAAAAACTTGGCTACGTTGGAGTACATGGGATTGGGATAAACAAGTTCAGTGCCGGGTTCTTTGACACAATGAGCTGCGGCAGCCCTGCCCAGAGCTTCGACACCCTCGGTATAAAGCATAAGCCAGGAAAGCTTGTCAATAATGTGGGGGACCCTTTCCAGTCCGTTATATTCAGCCAGGAGAGCGGCCAGCCCCACCATGACCTCCAGTTCCGCATACGTATAACTATCGGCGGTCAGGCGGTGGAAATCAGCGAACAGGTAGGTGTAACGGGCGGAAAACTGCCACTCCTTTTTGAGAAATACCCTTTCCATGGGAATAAAAACGTCGTCAAAAACAACCAGACCGCTGGCCGAATACAGGCAGGCACTGAGAGGGTAGTCAAAATAATTCGCTTCCTCAGCCGGCGTCTCGTCACCGGTTATCATGGTGACCCCTTTGGTATTTAGCGGGATAGCGAATACCACAGCATAGTCCCTGTCTTCCTCGCCCATGGCCCGACATGGCATAACAATCATCTCATTAGCACAGGCGGCATGACTGATATGCATCTTGGCCCCTCTCACCACTATCCCATCTTTGCTCTCATCAACAATCCTCAGATAGTAATCCTGGTGCGGTTCTTGCTTTGAGGGTCGTCGGCTTCTATCGCCTTTGACGTCAGTCATGCAGGCTACAATTGCCGGGTCATTTTTGATTAAGTATTTCCGGTATTCCTCAACACGCTCTGAGTAGTGGCTGCCCGTTGCCCTGTCAATATTTTTAGAGGCAACGGTCAGGGCATGCAGGGCGTCAATGCCGGTAAATTTGGCACCACCCGGCTGACCGAAGCGAATGCGAGCCATCAATTGCACGATTTCACGAAATCGCATGAGGTCATCGGCGCTTTTAGCCGGCGTGAAAAGGTAGCTGATATCTTCACCATTTTCATCCTTGGTGACAACGGTATCACGGTAATGGGGGTCATGTGCCACGACATAGTCCATGGCGCACTGGTTCACACTCAATTTCAGCAGAGGGTGCCTGGTTATGTCCTTGACCAGTTCTCCTTTGCAGTAGACAACCCTGTCATCCCTTAAACTTTGTAGATATTCTTGGGGTGTTCTGATAGCCATAATGACCTCCTCCAATATTTAATGACGTTAAAAAGTCGGCATTCTGCTAAATTATCCATAATCTAATAGTGACTGGATTTAAAGATGTCAAACGCATATTAAGCAAGCGGGCAGTACCTATCAGAAAATCACCGCTTTAATGAAAACGGCGACTTTTTTGCGCTCTTATTATACTCAACATTTGAGTCTTGAGCAACATGCTATCCGGTAAGTCTAACTTTGAAGTGTGATATAATTGAGGCGATACAAAGACAGCGTCTATTATGGAAAAGCTGATAGCAGGCGTTCAAAAACTGGGACTTAACCTCAGTCCCAGGCAGCTTGAGCAGTTCCATATCTACTATCAGGAGCTTATTGACTGGAACCAGAGGATAAACCTCACCAGTATTACCGGTTACGAGGAAGTACAGGTATTGCATTTCCTTGATTCACTCACGGTGACGCTGGTATTGAAGCCATCGGAAGGTTATCAGAGCTTCAGTGTCATTGACGTGGGTACGGGTGCCGGCCTGCCCGGGATACCGATGAAAATCTTATTGCCAGATATCAGGCTGGTACTGCTGGAAGCCACTGCCAAAAAAGCAAAATTCCTGAATCATCTTATAACTGGACTTGGACTGGATAATGCTGAAGTCGTGGTCGGTCGGGCTGAGGAAGTTGCTTATGACGCTAATTATCGTGAGAGATTTGAGCTGGTATTGTCGCGAGCGGTTGGCACTCTGCCGGCTCTGGCCGAGTTAACTTTGCCCTTTTGTGTCGTCGGTGGTAGTTTTATCGCCCAGAAGAAGGGGGCAATTGACCTGGAATTAAGTCGGGCGTCACCGGCAATCGCCATCCTGGGTGGTAATCTGCGTGAAGTAAAGGAAGTTGCCATGGAAGAGTTTGGTGATAAGCGCTGGTTGGTTGTCATTGATAAGGTGAAACCAACACCTCACCAATACCCACGACGACCCGGCATTCCGGCCAAGAGACCGCTGAGGTAATATGAATAATATTAAGGGGATATGTTATTATATAGTGGCACTACCGAATCTTTACCATGCCGATTCTATATGTATAGGGGGATGGAATGACTTTCACTAAAAAGGACTTTGCTATATTTGACAAATTTGGATTTGATGTACCGCCTGTAGCCGTTAAGTTCTCGGCCAAATGTCCGGACACGGTTGATAGATTGGACGAAAAGATAGCTTTATGCCAGATGCTCAAGAAGGCACAGGAAGGGAATGCTTTCTATGCCGATGCCGAAAACCATTACTGTGAGGCGGGTCTATATGTGCTGGGACAGACAGATGTTCCGGCACCTTTTAAAAGCGGAGAATATGGAGCCGGGCTGAAAATCTTTAATGAGCCGCGTAACGCGGGCAGGCTTTACCTGCATACTCCAAGGATAAATGCAGGTGTGGTCAACTATGTTGCCTTTTCACCGTTGGATAAACTCACTTTTGAGCCGGACCTTCTGGTCATTCTTGCCGAAGCCAGCCAGACGGAAATCCTGCTCAGGTCAGTGACCTACCGAACGGGAGACATATGGTTGAGCCGGGCCTCAAGCGCGATGGGATGCGCCTGGGTCTTTATTCACCCGTATCTGAAAGGGGAAGTGAATTATCTCGTTGCGGGTCTCGGCCACGGGATGAAGCGAAGAAAGCTGTTTCCGGAAGGTCGGCAGATTATAACAATACCATCTGACCTGTTTCCCTCGGTGCTGCAGTCGTTGCGGGAAATGCCCTGGGTCCTTCCGGCGTATAAGGCGGACGGATTTGAATTTGTCAGTAAACTGCTTGCTGATTTAGGTGTTCCACCACCAGAATAATTCAAGTTCTGTACTTGCGGTACAATGGCTGGTTGTCATTGATAATGTGGAGGCTTTTTTATCTTTTCCCACCCAGCCGCCCTCGCGGCATCTTCGGCTTATCCCGAAAGTTTGTACCCCAATTATGCTAATAAGACTAACTTGGAGGTTAGAGTAATACATGGGGGCAGGTCAATCACATTAATTCATCTCTGACTAAGACCCGTTCCATACGCAATCCAGCGTCGGGGTGGTATGGTCTTTTAAATGCTTCGGGATACTTCTTTCTCAAATCTTCTATATTGCTCTCCTCAACTTCCACCAGAAAGCCGCTGACAACCATCCCTGTGGCATTCTTAGATGTAGTGTTGTGCGGAGTTATGGTGTTAATTGCCCCGCCTCTGTCAAGCTCCCCGGGAACAATGGGGTCATATCTGGCTCCGTGGTCCATGTAAACAACGCCCGGCATTATTCTCTCGGTTACGTAGGCACCACCGAGGACAGCCCCTCTTTCGTTGTATATTTTAACCACGTCGCCGTTTCCGATACCCCTCGCCGCAGCGTCGGCCGGGTTAATCCAGAGTGGCTCGTAGTTATAGCCATCTGGTCCTTTGACTTTACAGGTCGGGGCTTCTCTTGTCCACGTTATATCATCGCACTGGGCATGCACCCGCCACCTGCCGTGGTTGGACATGATAAGCAGAGGATACTTCTTGGCTCTGGCAC
>CAYWAU010000045.1:8171-12493 GCA_964456395.1 uncultured Dehalococcoidaceae bacterium | reverse complement strand
GCTATCATCTTCGGCACACCCACTCGTTTTGGTAATATGTGCGCTCAGATGCGTAACTTCCTTGACCAGACGGGGGGACTGTGGGCAAAGAACACACTTGTTGGCAAAGCGGGTAGCGTCTTTACCTCCAGCGCCACCCAGCACGGCGGTCAGGAGACAACCATAATCAGCACCTATATAACACTGCTCCACCACGGAATGGTCATTGTGGGCTTGCCATACTCCGAGTCTCGCCAGAAAACCGTGGAAGAGATAAGCGGAGGCAGCCCGTATGGCGCCAGCACTATTTGTGGTGACGGCAGTCGTATGCCCAGTGAGAATGAACTGGCTATGGCGCGCTACCAGGGACGGCACGTAGCTACCATCGCCAGAAAGCTGGCCAGAGCCTGAAATCATGAGGATATCAACACCGATGACCCATATTCATGAAAGCAGCTTGGAACCGGCACAATTTTTGGTGGAAAGTGCGGAACTCCTGCCCAGAGGACGAGTCCTTGATGTAGCTATGGGTAACGGGCGAAACGCGATTTATCTGGCCCAAGCCGGCTTTGAGGTAGAAGGTGTTGACAGGTCACCCGAAGCGGTGAAAATGGCTCTGGAATCGTCACGTGAAGCTGGTGTTGCTATCAAAGCACAGGTTGCCGACCTGGAGAATGACTACCGAATTGAGAAGAGTGCTTACGATGTGATTATCTGCTTCAACTACCTGCAACGCTCGCTGATACCACAGATAAAAGACGGACTTCGCAAGGGGGGCATGGTAGTTTACGAGACCTTTATTGTTGACCAGGCTCAATTTGGAAAACCGCAGAACCCCGACTATCTGCTGAAGCACAATGAGCTTCTGGATATGTTTCGTGAATTCCGGTGCCTTCGCTATCGCGAGGGAATTATTGAGAATAAAAAGGCTACTGCCAGCATCATAGCGCAAAAGGTGTAGGCAAGTTGCCCGGTTGCATGAAGTAAGGAGTTAGATAAATGGCTAACAAGATAATTATTGGCGTATTAGTTCTGCTTGTGATTCTCGTGGGAGGCAGCGGCTATTATTCTTATACGCTGAGCCAGCAGATTGACTATCTGGGCGAGCAGCTAACGACCTTTGAGATGGAGCAAGCCGCCCGGGTTGATGCCGTAAGGGATGAACTTACCACCCTTCGTGCAGAGACTCTAAAGAACATAATTGTTCTGGAAAATAAGATAGGGGAAGCTCGCGCTGAGATTGACACTCTGGAAGAAGAGTTAGGGTCAACACAGAATCAGATTGCCAGCCTGGAGAATGAAATAGGCGGAGCCCTATCTCAGGTTGAGAATTTAGAAGATAGCCTCGCTGATGCCGCCGCTGAATTTTCCAGTTCCGTGCTGGATGCCAGCGAAGTGTATCAAAGGGTCAGCCAGGCTACCGTCAGGATTAATGACGGACAAAGTACAGTCGGTTCTGGTTTTATCCTTGATACCGATGGTCATGTGGTGACCGCCCATCATGTCGTGGAAAACCTCTCTCAAATATACGTCATTCTGCCTGATGGCATGGTTTCCGAGGCAACCAATATCGGCCATTGCCAGTACAGTGATGTTGCCGTCCTGAAACTTGAAGACAATCCGGCTATTGAGCCGCCGCCGCTGGTCGATTCCAGCCGGGTCAGAATCGGTGAACCGGTAGTCGCTATTGGCAGTCCACTTGACCTGAGGGATACCCTGACGGCTGGCATCATCAGCCAGGTCAACCGATTTTCCGAGATACAGTACAATGCGGAGGGCCGCTGGGTCGCCAATCTGCTCCAGTTTGATGCCGCAGTAAACTCTGGCAACTCCGGTTGCCCTCTGGCTAACTCCGATGGTGATATTATCGGCGTTGTGATAGCCCGAATCTACCCCACCGAGGGAGATGGCATCTACTACGCTGTTGCCGCCAACAAGGTCAGGCGAGTTGCTGAGGCTCTAATTGATGAGGGTTCCTTTGACTACCCCTGGATTGGTATCGGGATAAGCAATCTCACTCCAAAGCTGGTGCAGGAAAGGGCTTTAGAGACAGCCAACGGGGTGCTGGTGGCCGCGATTTTCAGTGATAGCCCCGCCGAAGCCGCCGGTATCGAAGTGGATGACATTATAGTATCCATTGATGATGTACCCGTCAGAGATTCGGCTGACCTTACCTCTTATCTGGGAGAATTCAAAAGTCCGGGTGATATGTCTGAAATTGGCCTGATACGGAACACTACCAGAATGGATATATCCGTTGAGATAGGGAAGAGGCAGGAATAGATGATGAAATCAGTCGGCTCTTCCGTATTTGATAAAGATACCAACCCTCTTTCTCCCGACTACTGACAGCCCGAACCAGAGCAGTATCACCAATCCCACCGCCTCCGGTACGTATACCTCAGGATTTGAAAATAGAGCCTGTAATATATTAGACACCCAGTCGGTAAGGTCCATTTTGTCAAAGGCAGTACCCAAAAAAGGCCAGAATAGAGTGCGGGGAGCCTGCCACATCTTATCCAGAATGAGATGCATGAAGGTGCCAGCGGCAAGGGTGAACAGCCAGACTTTTCGGTGACGTTTATAAAGATAAAAACCAGCGGCTGTTATCAGGATAAGGAAGAGGAGGGTATGGGAAAATATGCGGCCGTTACTGAAGGTCTCTCGGAAGAAATACTGCCCTGCCGGTTTATCAATAATATCCGGCAAAAGTGAGCCAATGAGCAGAAGCCTGATATCCACGTAGCTTGATAGATGAGCAAACCACGACACCTTCGAGGTTTGAGGGGAATGGCGACTTTCCACAGCACCGGCTAACAGTGTTGCGGCACCCAGTGTAATTCCAGCGTGTCCCAATACCAGCATCTTTATTATACTTCTATACGCTCAGGGCTCTGGTGAAGAAAGCTGCCGCCTTTTCCGCCAGAGATTTTTCATATCCCCACCAGAAGTGGTCAGCCGCCTCAATACTATGGCATTCTTTAGGCTCGGGAAGCCCCTGGCAGAACTGAAGGAACTGGCTGACAGGTGTAATATCATCCCTGCTCCCGGAGATAAGGAATTTGGGCTTCAAGCAGTCTTTGAGCGCTCCGAAATCAGACATGGTCACCGGCGGTGAGATTAGTGCCAGGGCTTTGACCCGCTCATCCTTGATGGCAACAGGATAAGCATAGTCCGCACCGGCCGAGTAGCCGGCAAGTCCAATTCTCTCCGAATCAGCTTCGGCCAAATCGCTTGCGTACGAAATAGCCGCCGCCACGTCCTCCTGTTCACCTGCTCCCTGGCTGTGCGTTCCCTGGCTCCTGCCCACCCCTCGGAAGTTAAACTTGAATGAAGCTATCGATGCTCGTACCAGTGCTTCGCAAAGGTTGTTGACCACGTTGTTGTCCATACTGCCGCCATAGAGAGGATGGGGGTGGCAAACTACAACCGTCGGGAAAGGACCATGACCTTCAGGCAAAACGAACCTGCCCTCAAGCAAGAGCTCACCACAGGGAAATCTTACTTCTGTCTCTTTCATATATTGCCGCTATGTTGCTAATGGCACTATCAAATATAATATAATAAATATGATACTGTTGGGAAGCATTAGCTCTGTCAGGAATATAAGCAGATGAAGGTTATCGGTCTTATCGGCGGCATAGGTAGCGGCAAGAGCACCGTGGCACAGTTTCTGGTGGAGCTGGGGGCAGTTGTCGTGGACTTGGACAAGGTAGGCCACGAAGCCCTCAAGCCGGGTGGTGAAGCCTGGGAGCAGGTCGTTAATGAATTCGGCAGTGATGTCCTGAATGTCAGCGGTGATATAGACCGTGCCAGGCTTGGCGATATAGTCTTTAAAAATCATGAAGCCCTGTTGCGCTTGAACCACATAATACATCCCGTAATAGATAATATGGTGAATGCCAGGCTTGAGGAATACCGCCGGCAGGGAGCTAATGTAGTGGTACTGGAAGCGGCGGCTATGCTGGAAGCGGGACGTGCCTGGCAGGTTGATGAAATATGGGTTACCGTCGCTCCCGAGACTGCGGTCCTGGGACGACTCGGCGAAAGAACCGGTCTTACCGAACAGGAATCAAAGGCACGAATCCGCGCTCAGCTATCCAGCGAGGAGCGAATCAAGCACGCCGATGTGGTTATTGACACCGACTGCAGCCTTGATGAGCTGAAAGCCAGGGTAGTGGTAGAATGGCATAAGCTCCAGGCACGAATGGAGTAAGAGTGATTTTAAATCCCCCTTAATCCCCCTTTTTCAAAGGGGGAAGGTGGGTGGGGAGAAAACTACGAGATAAGCCGCAGATGACGCTGGGCGGCCAGGGTGGGAAAAGATATCAGGCGAAGGGGGG
>CAYWAU010000045.1:0-8161 GCA_964456395.1 uncultured Dehalococcoidaceae bacterium | reverse complement strand
GCCTCTTTATGGATCTCTTTTCCCCTCCCCTTTTTCACCGGGGTTTTTCTTCCCCCCCCGCCCCCCCCAAAAGGGGGCCCCCCATTAAACCAAACCCCCCCCAGGGGGGCCGGGGGTGGGGTATAGAACCACCAAAGCGGTAAAGTTCACTCATTGCACCGAGTGCCTAATTAATAAATGGAGGTTATCATGGAATCACAAGAACAAGATGAAAATAGGCTTAAAGAGATAGATAGTGAACTTGAGAACATTCATAAACTCTTTGAAGAGTATAATAGTTGGTACGATAAAAAGACGCAGAAGGTTTGGTTCCCGCCTGGTAGATATTTTAATTATCAAAAGATGGTAGAACGCGAAAATGAATTACTAAAGGAAAGAAAGCTTATAAAAGAACGGTTGGGGGGTGCCTAATGTGGAAACAATGATTGAACTTAACCCTCAAAGCACCGTATTTGACACTCAGCTACGAATCTGGTATAATGTCTCTTTTGGAGGCTTAAAATTTACGCTATTATTGAAACCGGCGGCAAGCAGTATAGAATAACCGAAGGTCAGACCATAGATGTGGAGCATCTGGATGTGGCTGAGGGCGGTACTGTGGAGCTGGACAGGGTACTGCTTATTGCCGATGGCGACAAGGTAACGGTCGGCAAACCTGCCATTGACGCTGCCAGGGTACTGGCTACGGTGCGACAAAACGGCAGGGGCGAGAAGGTTATCGTTTTCAAGTACAAGCCGAAGGTTCGCTATCGCCGTAAGAACGGGCATCGCCAGCTTTACACCAGACTGGCTATAGACAGGATACTGCCAACGGGGGTTGAGGAAGCCAAGCCGGTAAAGAAGACCCGTCGCCGGAAAAAAGAGGTGACAGCAGATGGCACATAAAAAGGGAGGCGGCACCAGCCGCAACGGTAGAGACAGCCAGGGCCAGCGGCTGGGAGTAAAGAGATTCGCCGGGCAGAGCGTCAACGCCGGGACTATTCTGGTACGGCAGCGCGGCACTCGCATTCACCCCGGCAACAATGTAGGTGTAGGGAGAGACCATACCCTCTTTGCCCTTATTAACGGCATTGTTAAATACGAGCCAGCCCGTAATAACCGGAGAAAGGTCAGCGTTTACGCCAGCTAGATACCATGAAAGATAAAATTCATCCCGAGTACTACACCGACGCCGAGGTAGTCTGCTCCTGCGGTAACAGATTCACCACGGGTTCCACCAGGAAGCAGTTGAAGGTCGAGGTATGCAGCAAGTGCCACCCGTTTTTTACCGGTGAGCGGCGCATGCTGGATACCACCGGACGTGTCGAGCGATTTAAGAGGCGCTATAAGCTGGCAGACTAAAAAGAATTTTATGGGAAGGTAGGAGCGGGATTAACAGACCGCTCCTTTTTGTTTAGGGAAGATGACGGATAAGAAAAAGTTTAACTACGGTGGGCAGGCGGTTATTGAGGGGGTGATGATGCGGGGGCAGAAGGCAGTCGTTACCGTGGTACGCCGTCCTAACGGTCAGCTGGCCATGGATATCAAGTCACTGCCATCTATCTATTCCAGCTGGATGAGACGGACTCCGCTGGTACGTGGCATTGTTGTTTTGATTGAGGCTATGGTGCTGGGTATTAAGAGTCTGCTGTATTCAGCCAATGTCGCCGTGGAAGAAGAGGAGGAGGAGATTTCCGCAAAGGCAATCTGGGGGATGATTGCCACGGCTGTAGTTCTGGTGGTTGTCCTGTTCTTTCTCGCCCCGCTTTTTCTCACCAAGTGGGCCAACCCGCATATCCCTAACTCCCTGGTATTTCATATTATTGAAGGCGTAATACGGCTGGCTATTTTTATCGCTTACCTCAAGATAATATCGCTCTTACCTGACATCAAGCGGGTTTTTACCTATCATGGCGCCGAGCATAAAACGGTAAATGCCTATGAGGCTGGTGTGCCACTGGAGGTAGAAGACGTCAGGGAACACAGCACGGCCCACGTGCGCTGTGGTACCAGTTTCCTGTTTGCCGTACTGATAATCGCCATCGTCGTCTTTGCTTTCGTAGGACGCCAAACCCTGTGGCTGATGGTCTTATCTCGTATTGTCCTTATCCCGGTGATTGCCGCCATTGGCTACGAAGTCGTCTATTTCAGTGCCCGGCATACCAAGAACTGGCTGGTCAGGGTTATCCTGTCCCCCGGCCTGCTCCTGCAATCACTGACTACCGGGGAACCCGACGATAGACAGCTGGAGATTGCCATATCGGCACTCAAGAAAGCCGTGGAAATAGACGAAGAGGAAGCGGTTCAGACTTCCCCTTGAGAGCCTTCTAAATCCGACTCGTTTAGCTCTTGAAAGAAGCAGGTCTTGTTGCCGGTGTGGCATACCGGACCGGTGGGGTGTGCCCTAACCAGGATGGTATCGCTATCACAATCCTGCCACACTGAGCGTACCAGGAGGCGATTGCCTGAGGTCTCTCCCTTATGCCATAGCTCCTGCCGGCTGCGACTGAAGAACCAGACCTCATTACCGGTCAAAGTCAGGCGCAGTGACTCCTCATTCATGTAGCCCAGCATGAGCACTTCTCCGGTATCGGCGTCCTGGACTATCGCTGGAATAAGCCCCTTTTCGTTAAATCGCAGATTGCTCACTGATGTCAACCCTTTCTCAATAAACGGACTTCTCTTTCACATCTGGTTAATAGCCGCTAAGGCTTGTTTTAAGTTAATATCCCCGGTATAAAGCGCCTTGCCCACGATGGCGCCCTCGGCGCCAAGCTTACTCAACATTCTAAGGTGGCTTAACGATGAAATACCACCGGCGGCAATTACCGGCAGCCGTAGGGTATCAATCATCTCGGTAATTGCCGAGAAATTGGGTTCCGTAAGGGTACCATCACGACTGATATCGGTGTAGATAAAACGCCTGACCCCAAGCTGAGCCATAGATTCCGCCAGTTCCACAGCCGTCATCTCGGTATCCTGTAACCAGCCGTGAGTAGCCACGTATCCTTCACGAGCGTCAATGCTGATAACTATAGACTCGCGGAAATGGCGGCATGCCTCGGCAACCAGGTCGCGATTATCCACGGCGGCCGTACCCAGAATCACACGCTCTATCCCCGCTTTCAGCAGTAGCTCTATTGTTTCCAGACTACGGATGCCGCCACCCAGTTGTGTGGGAATTAATATGGCTTTGGCAATTTCTTGAATAACATTCAGGTTACGGGGTTCTCCAGCGGCGGCGCCATCAAGGTCAACAATATGCAGCCTGGGTGCCCCCATAGACTGCCACTGCAGAGCGACATCCAGCGGGTCATCAGAGAACACCGTCTCCTGATTATAGTCACCCTGATACAGGCGGACGCACCGTCCGTGCCTTAAGTCTATAGCCGGTATTATCTCTATTTGGGCACCTCTTCAAATCATTGATTACGAAGAAATTATATCACTTAGTTCACAGCCAAAACAATTTTAGGCTTGTTACGAAAATCTCTGGAATTGGTAAAAAACCAGCTACAATGTCAAATTGTTATTTTATTGTGTCCGTCTATATATTGACAAAGTAAATAAACATGTTCTATAATATCAATTACCATCGACCAGTATGGCGGTGAGTTTAGAGTATTTAGCCTTAACAAAGTAAGTCGCTTGGATCTGACATGACCGAGACGGCAATAAAAGGTGGTAATTTGCTGATGCCCTCTCTGACCTGTCGGAGAGGGTTTTTTATTAACAGGTAAAATGCTCAAATTAGGTTTCATCGGAGCCGGTACCGTGGGTACTGCCCTGGCTGTTCTGCTAGGCGGCAAGGGCTACCAGGTGACCGTCGTGTCCAGTCGGAGCCGGACCTCTGCCGAAAATCTGGCCAAGGCGGTTGATGGCTGCCGTGCCTTAAACAGTAACCAGGAAGTGGCTGACACTGCCGAACTTGTCTTCATTACCACCCCCGATGACACTATCGCCACAGTAGCATCTCAGGTTAAATGGCACAATGGACAGAGTGTCGTTCATTGCAGTGGGGCTGACTCAACGGCTACGCTGGAGCTTGCCAGACAATCAGGTGCCTCGGTTGGCGGTTTCCACCCCCTTCAGACCTTCGCTGGTGTCAAGCAGGCTATTGAGAATATCCCGGCCTCAACTTTCGCTGTGGAAGCGGAAGAGCCGCTGCTTGACACGCTCAAAGGTATGGCTACCGCTCTTGGCGGCAACTGGATAGAGCTTAAAGCGAGTGACAAGGTAGCCTACCACGTGGCTGCTGTCTTTGCCTGCAATTACCTGGTAACTCTGGTCAAGCTCGCCACTGACCTCTGGCAGACATTCTCCATCCCGCCAGACCAAGCCACCAGGGCACTACTCCCATTGATTCGCGGCACGCTCCATAACATTGACACCATTGGTATACCGCAGTGTCTCACGGGGCCAATAGCACGGGGTGATACCGGTACCATCCAGAAGCACCTCGGGACTCTACAGGAAAAAGCTCCGGCCCTGCTCTCTCCTTATAAAGAACTCGGCCTGCAGACCGTTCCCATCGCTCTTGCCAAGGGAAAAATCAACGAACAGCAGGCCAGCGAACTGGAGAGGATATTAAAACAAGCCGATTAAATACATTCAGGGGGAAGTTCAATGAGAATAATGCTGAAAAGTAAAATCCACCGGGCTCATGTTACTGACGCCAATATTGACTACGAGGGCAGCATCACCATTGATAAAAAGCTCATGGCTGAGACTGACATCCTTCCCTACGAGCAGGTACAGGTGCTCAATATCAATAATGGCGCCCGCTTCAGCACCTACGCTATTGAGGGGGAGAAAGACAGCGGTGAAATCTGCCTGAACGGTGCCGCCGCCAGGCTGGGGGTCAAGGGCGATATCGTCATCATCCTGTCCTACTGTCATGTCAGTGACGAGGAAGCCCGTGATTTTTCGCCCAAGGTAGTACATGTTGATGCCAAAAATTCTATAGTTAAAGGACTGAGCGAGTCCATATTCGCCTGATGGAGGTACAATGCGAGTTAATATAAACCAGATAAAGGAAATGAAACAAAAGGGTGAGAAAATCTCCATGCTCACCGCCTATGATTACGTTACAGCTAAGATAGTTGATGAAGCGGGAGTCCCGCTGATTCTGGTTGGTGACAGCCTGGGGATGGTCGTTCTCGGCTACGAATCAACCATACCGGTAACGATGGGGGAGATGCTGCACCACACCAGGGCGGTTGTCAGAGGCACCAAGCAGTCCCTAATCGTTGGCGATATGCCGTTCATGACCTACCATGTCAGTACCGAGGATGCACTCAGGAACGCCGCTCGCTTCATACAGGAAGCCGGTGCCCAGGCGGTCAAGCTTGAGGGAGGCGTTACCGTCGCCGAAAAAGTGCAGAGAATCGTTGAATGTGGCATACCGGTTATGGGGCATATCGGGCTTACCCCCCAATCAATCCACCAGTTCGGCGGCTTTAAGATACAGGGCAAGACGCCCGAAGCCGCCGCCAGACTTCTTGAAGACGCCAAGGCGCTGGAGGAAGCCGGGGCTTTTTCTATCGTCCTGGAGACCGTCCCCGCCCCGCTGGCGGCACTTATTACCAAAAAAGTCAGTATCCCCACCATCGGCATCGGGGCTGGCATTAACTGTGACGGGCAGGTGCAGGTAATCAATGATATTCTCGGCTCGTTTACTGACTTCGTCCCCAAGCACGCCAAGCAATATGCCAGGCTTGTAGATATTATGTCAAGCGCAATTGCCGAGTACCACAATGAGGTTAAGTCCGGCAAGTTCCCCACCGAAGCCCAGAGCTTCCCCATGGATGAAAGCGTACTGGCTGAGCTGGATAAATAGGTGCATACTCGCCAGCCAATTGCTCACCTGTTAATCCACAATTATCTCCCTCCCCTTTTTGGCATATAGGCAGGTCTTATGAAAGTCATTGAAACAATAGCCGAGATGAGGCGTATAAGACATGAGCTCACCGAGCCTGTGGGCTTTGTGCCCACGATGGGCTATCTGCACGAGGGGCACCTTTCTCTGGTCAGGTACGCCAGAGCCGAAAACCCCTCGGCGGTGGTGAGTATCTTTGTCAACCCCACCCAGTTTGGCCCCAAGGAAGACTTCCAGAGCTACCCACGCGATACCCAGAGCGACCTGGCTATGCTGGAAGCAATGACCGATGTTGTCTTCATGCCCTCGCCAGAAGAGATGTATCCTGCAAAGTTTGATAGCTGGGTGGGGGTCGGTGGGGTCACCGAGCGGCTGGAGGGCACATCACGTCCCGGTCACTTCCGCGGCGTAACCACCGTGGTCGCCAAGCTGTTCAATATCGTACAGCCGACCCGGGCTTACTTCGGGCAGAAGGATGCCCAGCAGGCAGTCGTTATCAAAAAGATGGCGGCTGACCTTGATATGAACCTGGAAGTGGTCACCCTGCCCACGGTACGCGAACCCGGCGGACTGGCGATGAGCAGTCGCAATACCTATCTCAATGCCGGGCAGAGGCAGGCGGCGGCGGTTCTCTACCGGTCACTGAACCTGACACGGGAACTGTGGTCGCAGGGCGAAAGAAACGCCGGCACGATGCGCCGGGAGATGACCGAACTCATTAAAAAAGAACCGCTGGCCGATATTGACTACATCAGCATCGCTGATGCCGCGACCCTGAAAGAACTGGATACGGTCAAGTCCCCGGCTCTGGTGTCAATGGCGGTAAAATTCGGCAAGACCAGACTGATAGATAATATAGTGCTGGAGTAAGCTAAACACTTACTCCCTGACCAACACCAGCAAACCCAGCATGGCGATAAAGGCAAGTCCCGCCCCCAGATAAAACGGCGCCGCCGGACTTACCGTATCCCACAGCCAGCCGGCGATTAAACTTGCCGGCAGAAGGGTCAGCCCGACCACCCCGTGATAGAGTCCGTAGGCGGTGCCTCTCTTCTCTTCGGGAACAAGGTCGGCGACGAAGGCCCGGGCGACTCCCTCCACAATACCGTAGTAGATTCCGTAGCAGGCGAACAGGAGCCAGACCTGCCATAGGCTTGCCGCCACCGCAAAGCCGAGATAGACCACGGCATAGACAGTCCAGCCCATGACAATAACCCTTTTTCTGCCAAGTCTATCGGATAATATGCCTGCCGGCACCGAAAAAGCGGCGTAGGTAACATTAAACAGGACCAGCATCAGCGTTATATACAGAACGGGCGAGCCAAGGTTCTGCGCGCGCAGTACCACGAAGAAGTCGCTGGAATTACCCAGGGTAAAGACGGCCATAACGACTAAAAATATCTTGAACCGCGTCTCCAAGCCCGCGGCTTTCCTGCCCAATCCGTCCTGAGAAGCAGAATACAGAGGGGCTCTCTTTTCCTCGCGGACATAAGCCAGAAGCATGAGCACCGACAGCACGGCCGGCACCACCCCTAACAGCACCAGCCACTGGTAGGTCTTTAGCCCCAGTTCCAGTCCCCCTCCCTGCACAACGTATATGATGACAGCCGCTATAACCAGCCCCAGGACTGCCCCGGTGGTATCCATAGCCCGGTGAATCCCGAAGCCCCGCCCCCTCTCCCCTGCCGACACGGAGTCAGCCACCAGGGCATCGCGGGGCGAGGTTCTTATGCCCTTGCCGACACGGTCGCCGAACTTGACCGCCAGCACCACCCCCCAGGTTGAAGCCAGGTACATGAATGGCTTGGCTATGGTTGAAACAATATAGCCGATGACCGCCAGGAACTTGCGCTTGCCGATACGGTCGCTGAGCCTTCCACTGTATATCCTGATGATGGCATCGGTACTCTCGGACAGCCCGCCGATGAGTCCGACCACCGTGGCGCCGGCTCCCAGCACGTTGCAGAGAAAGAGAGGGACAAGTGTGAAAATCATCTCCGTGCTGACATCGGTAAGCAGGCTGACAATGCCCAGAAAGAAGATATTGGGGTTAAGACCCCAGATTCGCCGGCGGGTGGATTCGGTATTTAATGGGTCTGGCAACTGGTGCTCCATAAATCTATTATAGACTTATAGAGCCGCGGACTAAAAATCCGCGTGCCTAAAATTAGATTAGAGGATAGCTTGCTTTATTCGGTAATAGCTAGTTGATTTTTACACTTTCTTAGATGTGTTTGCCTGAAAGAATGTTGACATATATGTTAAAATAACATAGAGAGCTATTATACAGTGAAGGTTTTAAAA